>CAYTFM010000146.1:17601-21311 GCA_964436735.1 uncultured Victivallales bacterium
CGTAAGCCACTGAAAAGAGCAAGTTACAACAAGAGCCAAACACAGATTCCGAAGATTTGCACAAAGACTCCAACCCTGAGACGGTCAAAACGGAGGAAGTGCAAAGGGACACACGCCACCTAACTCAAAAGGGGCCAACTGCTGGTGCGTAATCTCCACTTCCCAAAAAAGATTCGTTGTGCCCAGCCTGCGGGGGCAGCGTATCCGCTACTCGCTTGACACACACGACTACGGTAGGGCCCGCCAACAGCGGGATCAGTACGTCATTCCCATGCTCGCCGCCGATTCCGAATACAACTGCCTCCACTTTGCGAAAGGTTCGTCAACCTTGCCGCCATCATGCCGCGCTGGCTTGTGGATAAGGGATAGCGATTTGATACGCCCAGCACGGGGGGTGATATCCGATCCCCCCGCCGATCACCAATCCCCAACTGGATGCGCAAAAGCTTGTCGTTCAGCTCTCACCTATACGCCAGCTCGTTCGAGAGGTCCAAGTAGCGTTTGATCGCGTCGGGGGGCACATTCCAGGGGATGTGATTTCCGACGCACATCATGTAGCCGCCTGACATTTTGCCCGTCTCCACCATCGACTCGACCATGCGCCGTATCTCGGCCGGATCGTTCCGCATCAGAATGCGGTTGTCGCCCTCTCCGGCGATGAAGCAGTTTTCGTATTTCCGGGCGATGGCCTTGTAGTCCGTGAACGGCTCGCTGATGATACCCCGCGCGCCGCACGCCATGACGTCATCAACGAACACGTCGACGCATCCATCCACCATGAAGATGACCTCCTTGCCCGCCGCCTTGAGGATGCTCCAATACTCCTCATAGCGCGGGAAGATGTGCTTCCGCATCCAGTCGGGCGGGCACACCGGCCCGCGGGTCATGACGATGTCGTCATGGCAGGTCACGAAGTTGACGGGCAATCTCGCGAAGGCGCGGAAGACGCGGCGGTTCAATTCGGCGAACTCGTCCATGACGCGGTCGAAGCGCGGATCCATGCTGCACTCGAGGAACAACTCCCAGCCGAAGGTGAGCATCGGCCACATGAACATCGTGTTGTAGAACCACGTGCCGACCGAATCCCCCGCAGGAGCCTTGTCGCCCCATTCGGCGGGATACTGCGCGCGGAGCTTCTCGTAGATCTTGTCCTCGCTCGAGTAGTCCCAGTTCATGACGACATGCGGCCATTTCGTGAAGTCGCAATGCTCCAGAGGGCTGAAGGCGAAAACCTCCTCGGGACTCTTGAAATACGCCTCGCCGTGCTCCCACGTGCCCGTCACGTTGTCACCCCATCTGACCGTGTGCCCCGCGTCGTCCGCGCTCTGCTTCCCCTCCTCCACGCCCAACGCAGGCCTCCGCTTCGGCGTATCGGACTCCGGAATTCCAAGCCGCAGTTGCGGATACAACTCCTTCAACTTCAGACGGCATTGCCGGGGATGCTCATAATAGTCGACACCCGTCAGATACGTCTCGGCGTCAGGACAGGACCAGTGCTCCCAATGGACAATCCTCTTCGGCCCACGCCCCATGAACGTCTCATACACCGGATCGGACATCGAAACCTCCCTCAGCAATGGTTGACTCAATCTCCCTTCAACATATCCCGGATTGTAGCACGGCCCCGGCACTCCCGTAATGCACCAACCACTGATTCACATATCCTATTCACAGATTACCCACCTCTCACGAGGCTCCGCCCCGTGAGGATTTGAATTTCCCTCGCAAGCTTGCCCCGTCAGAGCTGACATTCTATAGTGTTCAGCTGACTATACGCCTCACTTCACACCTACACACATGAGGACAATAACTATGGCGATCAAGCAATTGAGAGATGATCATCCGCTGCGTTCGGCGACGTGGATCTGGCCCGAGGGCTACATGTACCTTTACAACCACTACGCCCACTTCCGCAAGGATTTCGAGCTGGCGAAGGTGCCGAAGAAGGCGCCGCTCTTCATCACCGCCGACAAGGCGTACAAGCTGTACATCAACGGCGAGTACGTCTGCCGTGGACCCGCCCGCGGCTACCAGTCGCACTGGCCGTTCGACGAGGTCGACATCGTGAAACAGCTTCGTCCAGGAAAGAACTGGATCGCCGTCGAGGCGTACACGCCCGGCATCAGCACCTTCCAGTATCTGCACCAGACGAAGGCGGGGCTGCTCTGCGCCGCCGTCTGGGGCGACTTCAAACTCATCACCGATCGGTCATGGCTGATGCGCCGTTCGCCCTTCCATGCCGTCCAGACCGCCCGGTACTCGCTGCAGATCGACTTCCAGGAGCATGCCGACGCCCGCCTTGGCTCGCAGGACTGGATCACCTCGTCCGAACCGCCGACCGACTGGCGGGCGGAACTCTTCCCCACCGGCGCGCAGCAATTCCTCGCCAGCCCCTTCGGACAAGGGCCGTGGGAGACCCTCGAACCGCGCGGCATTCCGCTGCTGGGTGAGAAACTGTTCGCCCCCGCCGCCGTCACCAGCCATGGCGAAGGGGTCTGCGGCGAAGGCTATAAGAATTGCGAGAACGTCTCATGGCACTGGGTCGCCGAAGGCACAACCGTCGCGAAGTGGGACGACGCCTCGGTCGTCAAGAATGCCCACAAGGATGGCGCGCTCGAGATCGTCATTGAGCCGACCGGGCAGGGACGCTTCCGCTCGATCACCGTCGACATCGGCAGGTACATCGTCGCCTGCGACATGGTCGAGGTCGATGGCGCGGTGGGTGGCGAGATCCTCGACTTCCAGCATGACCAGTGCCTCCGCAAAGGCTACCCGGAGTTCGTCCCCGCCGGCTGCGGCTGCCACATCGCCCTCGCCAACCGTCTGCGCCTCGCGCCGGGCAAGACCGCCCACGAGTTCTACCACCCGCTCGGCTTCCGCCACTTGACAGTAATCGCCCGCGACGTCGAAAAGCCGCTTGTCCTCCGCCTCAAGACCCGCAGCGTCGGCTACCCCTTCACCATGGGCGGGGCGTTCTCCTGTTCCGACGACACGCTCAACCAGATCCATGCGATATCGCGCCACACGCAGCAGCTCTGCTCGCTCGACGCCTACGTCGACACGCCGTGGCGCGAGCAGGCGCAGTGGTGGGGCGACGCCCGCGTCCAGGCCAAAAACACCTTCTACCTCGACGGCGACGCGCGGCTCCTCGCCCGCGGCATCCGCTCTATCGCCGGACAAAACGGCCCTCAGAACCTCACCTACGGACACGCCCCGACCTCGTCTTACTGGTGCCTGCTGCCCGACTTCTCGCTCACGTGGATCCTGACCATCTGGGACTACTACTGGCAGACCGGCGACATCCGTCTCTTCAAGGAACAGTGGCCGCGCGTCAAGGAGGTCCTCGCCTACTTCGAGTCGAAGGAGGCGCGTTCGTTCCACGGTCTCCTGCGCCACGACCGACGCTTCTGGCTCTTCGGCGACTGGTCGACGCTCTACAAGGGCGAAGTGCCCACCTTCCTCAACCTCTGGCACCTCCTGACGCTGCGCCATGTGGCGAAGATGCTCGAACTTGCCGCCAAGAAAAACGACGCCACGAAAATCACGGCGAAAGCCGACGCCATTGAGGAAACGATCATCGAAAAGCTCTACGACCCCACCGCCAAACTCTTCAAAAACGGACTTGACGCCGAGGGCAATCCCACCACCGACGCGCCATCTGTCCATGACCACGCCCTGGCGATGACGCTAAACACCGTCCGCGACACCCC
>CAYTFM010000147.1:0-21071 GCA_964436735.1 uncultured Victivallales bacterium
CACGATAGTCCGCATTGCTCCTTCCGATACCGCGATATCCTCAATCGACAAAATCTGCAACCTGGACTACCGGCCCGCGGCGGTCGCGGTGGCGCCAATGACGACCGCAGGCAAGGGCTTTGGCGCGAAAGGGAAGATCTTCGCCCTAAGGGAAAGTGAGGTCGTCGCATACGGCGAGGATGGAGCTCATCACGGCATCGTGTTGACGCTTCCTCATCTCGAACAGGCGAAATGGAACTGTCTTGGCATCGATCCTGAAACAGGCGACCTCCTCGCGGGAGCAGGCTATCCCGAGTCAAAAGTCCATCGCTTCTCATCCGAGGGTTCAGAGGTAGACAACTCCATTTGGCCGGTGAAAGGGCAATGCAGCTTCATACAGAGCGCGCCCGGACGCGCCTGGATAGGACATGGACTTTTCGGCTTCCTCCCTACCCCGAAGGCGTCCGGGATCCCGAGAAAAGCGAACGAGGGATACATCGAACACTTCTGGACAAACGCCGCACTTGGCATCACGCGCATGCCCGACAGGGGTGTCGCCGTGGCATCAAGCCAAGGGGTGGTCATCTTCGACGCAGATGGTCGACCCGCGGGAAAGCGTATCGGCGGACTGGAGACGATCACCCGCCTGGCCGTCTCCCCTGACGGCACGCTTCTCGCCTGCGCGGAAAAAGGGCAGCGTATTATCCGGCTGAACATCGACGGGGATCCAGACTCCCAACTCCTGTGCGACGCCCATGAGCCATGGCGGGTCGGCGGCACGTGGAGGGGGAAGTCGTGCGGGCTCGCCTGGAATGGGATCGAATTCCTCGTCCTCGACGACGTCGACAACAAACTGTGGCGCTTCAACCCTTGCCGCACCGCATGGGGCGAAAAGCCGTGGGAGGAGTTGACCCCCTCCAACGCCTTCCAGTCTCCCAAGGCTCTCGCCGCTGGCGACACGTTGTGCTGGGTTCTCGACGGCCATTCGATTCTCGAGGCGTCTTTCCACGACTACGCCAAAACCAGCGCCGCGGTGATTCCCACGTGGGGCGGCGAATCGAATCCGCGCTTCATTTCCGCCACGGATGACCATCGACTGCACGTCGCGTCAGACACGGCTATCGCATCGTTTGCCAGATCTAAGTCAGGTGACTACACTGTCAACTGGAGCAGGGAAATGGCACCAGGGATGATCACATCGCTCTCCTGCTCGAAAACTCATGTGGCAGCCGTCGTCGCTGGTGGCGACACGACGTCAGTCATGATTCTTGACGCCGCAAATGGCGCAACCGTGGCCGTGATCAGCCCAGACCTGGTTCCTGGCGGGATGCGGCCGCTTTGCGCGGCATTCCTGAGAAACTGGCTTTTCATATATGACGATCTCGGGAAAAGAGTGCTACGCTTCAAGATGGAACACTAACACCACGATCACGGAGACCATATATGTATCCTCATAAGAATCGTCGTCTCAACAGCTTCACCCTCATTGAACTGCTTGTCGTCATCGCCATCATCGCCATTCTGGCGTCGCTTCTGCTGCCCGCCCTGAACGCCTCGCGGGAACGGGCGAAGCAGATGGTCTGCTCAAACCAGCTCAAACAGCTCGTGCTGGCGATGAATTTCTATGCGGAGGACTACAACGACCACTATCCTTCGATCCATATCGGATCAGTGAACCCGACCTCATGGTACGATCATCAGGACTTCGCCGGATACGTGGGCATCCAAGACCGGAAGGCGAGGGAATTGTTCTTCACCTGCCCCTCTTGGCTTGGCAAGAAAAACGACGACCCGTACTGGGCTCTCGGTTGCGCCACAAGCTACTGTCTTTGGTACCCCGAATATGATCCCTCCCCCACCGCCACCTACACCTATGCGCCAAAGCGCTCCAGCATCAGCAAGCCGAGCAGGATGATCCTGCTTTTCGACGGCAGAGCGCAAGGGCAGGATCTCGCCTACTCATGGCTCGCCGCCGGCAACGGCGCATGGACGTGGACCATCAGCTGGGTCAATGGCTTCAACGGCATGATCTTCAACGCCGCCGGAGCGGGTGGATGGGGCGACGCGCACCGCCACTCAGGACGGGTGAATGTGCTCCATTGGGACGGGCACGCCGGGAGCACCACCCGCAACGAAGTCTCCAGCGAACGCGATCTCGTCTGCCCCGACAGAGCCCAATGAGTGTCACGGGCAAGATCCCCGCGTCATTCCGGGACGCCACCTGTTGCTTGCATGGTTGAACATTCGCCCCGGCGGGAGTGGGCGCGTTGAGCGGGAACCCGCCTTCACATAAACTCGACCCTCCTGATCCCTTCGACCGTAGAGAGTTTCTTCTCAAAAGACAGCATGCGGCCCTCGGCGGCATCCAAAGCTGACGCGCAGGCGTCGCCAAAATGAGAAACAGAAGCGCCATACAACTTCAGAGCTTTCAGGTAGAGATCCTTCCGCAGAATGACGTAGGCGTCCAAGGAGTGCAAAGCTCTAACCGTTGAACCCTTGAACCATGAACTTTGAACTATGCCCGATTTTTCTCCGCGAACTCTTGACAACGACTTAGTTCTATATTATAATTCTACTATCTTGGAGGTGTCCCATGCGTCTCGCCAGTCTGCTACACGCCGTCATCCTCGCATTGCTTGCGTCCGTCCACGCGCCCGCAGCGGATCCCCTGCCCGAGGGCGTCACGCTGCCGCTGGTGGTCTGGGACGTGAACTTCAACGACAATCCGCTCGATGCCCCGCCGCAGCCGCCATCGAAGAAGCAGCTCGAGGCGCAGAACGGCATGAGCGAATGGGAAAAGCTTCCCATCCGACAGTGCACGGCGCTGCAATACCTCACCGAGACCCGTAAGGCGCTCGTCGTGAAGGAGGCGGGCGGCTTGAAGGACACACCGCTGCTTTTCACCTATGCGGACAACGCTCAGCCGCACTACGGCCCCATGGCCTCGTTCAGCGTCCCGCCGGAAATAGCCAAACACGGTGCGGTGTGGCGCCTCTCGTTCGACATCGCCAAGGGTAATGTGGCGATCTCCGGAGGCGTCCACCTCTGGGACGTCGCCGGCGTGGAGTTCTTCGAGGACGGCACCGTCCGCGTCGGCGAGTCCGAGATCGCGCGCTACGCCGCCAACAAGCCGATCCACTTCGACTGCGTCATCGACGCCGAGGCCAAGACCGCCACCTTCACAGCGGACGGCGACGCGGCGCGCGCGGTCACCGTCCCGTGGCGCTATCCCAAGGCGGAGAACTTTGGCTGCCTCAACCTGCATGGCGTACTCCCCGGCGGCCACTGCGAAGCGCCCAGCTCCATGATCTTCGACAACATCAAGCTGGTCATGGCGAAGTGGAAGTGAAACGTGATGCGTAAAACGTGAAACGTAATAAGGAGAACAAACATGGCACCAAGAATCACTCTGCTCCTGCTCGCGGCAGTCGTCACCTTGAACGTCCACGCCGGCGGAGGACGCAATCGCGTAGCGGGAAGCGAGGCGGTGATGACGCCGTTGCGCGCACCGATCACCGTCGACGGCGACCTGCGGGAATGGGATGCGGAGCGGGCGAAGCTGCTGACGCTGTTCGCCGGCGGCGGCGAAGACACGCAGTCGGAGGCGCCGCTGGAGAAATATTCAGCCAGAATCGGCCTGCAATACGACAAGGACGCTCTGTACGTGGCGGCGTGGTGGCATGATCCCACGCCGCTCGGCCCCGAAGTCTCCGCCGGTTGCACGCCTCCCGGTGACGGCCTCATTGTCGACCTGCCGCTGAAAGACATGGTTCATGCGGCGTTCTGGCGCGAGCCGGGCAAGACCGACGCCCGCGCTTTGATGTCCATTGGCGATATCCCCCTCGCGAAAGGCACGGAACTGAAAGGCGTCACGCAAGGATACAAGGTGACCGGCAAAAACTCCTACACGCAGGAGATCCGCATCCCGTGGGACGAGCTTGGCGGCAGGTTGGAGCCGGGCTCCATGGCCCGCGTGGGTGTGGAACTGTGTTTCGGCGGACTCGATCCGGCGGCTGGCTACAAGGCGTGGAAGCGTGACAGCCTCGCGGGCGTCGCGAGCGACGGCAACCGCTGGGGCGGCAACATGTGCTGGGGCTTCGTGGACGGGCTGAGAACCTCCGACCAGGTCCAGCCGACCATGGATCCGGCGACCGGCGCGGAAGTGAAGCTGATGCCCGCCGGCTCCGCGGCGCCCGCCAACCCCGCCGTGATGTACGTCGGCAACGAGCAGTCGCGGACCACCGCGATGATCGCCGTCCCTGCCGGAAAAATCGTCGTCGACGGAAAAATGGATCCCGCCGAATGGGACGCCACGTCCGCCACCACCGTCGCCTCGGAACCAACGCTCTTCCCCAACCGCTACGCCGTCGACCTCCACTGGGCCTACGACGAAAAAGGATTATACGCCGGACTGCGCTGGCGCACGGGCGGCCCCCATCTCAACATCAACGACCCCAAAGTTCTCGGCCGCGGGTATGACGGCGGCGACGACATCCAGATCCGCCTCGGCACCGACCGCGTCACCCATGTCGATGCCTGGTATTACGACGAGGGGAAACAGCCCGCCATCGTCCTCGACTATGGCGCGAAATTCAACGAGGGCAAGGAGCCCAACGCCATCGCCAAAGGCGCGGCGCTGGCGATCCAGCCCGTCGACGGCGGGGGCTACACCGAGGAGATATTTCTCCCCTGGAGCCTGATCACACAGAAGGGCGAGCCGCTCAAGACCGGCGACAGCTTCCGCGTCATCCTCGACGTCTTCTTCAGCGGCCTTGAGGGGAATCGAATTCCGTTCATCATCAACACGCGAATCGCCGAACCGACGGGCGTCGTCGCGTTGCCTTTCAACGCTCCGGAGGATGGCTGCTATTCGGTGGTGGTCGAAAGTGTCGCGGAGGGGCGGGTGATCCGCCGTCTGCTGACCCTTGAGAAACTGGGCAAGGGGCAAGTCGTGGCGGAGTGGGACGGGTTGGACGACGAGGGAAAAGTCGCAGCCCCCGGCGAATACCGCTTCCGCGGTGTGCGTCATCAGGGCATCGGCCTGAAATACCTCATGACCTACAACAACCCCGGCAATCCACCGTGGCAGAATGACGCCGGCACCGGCGAGTGGGGCGGCGACCACGCCTCGCCGCAGTCGGTGGCCATCGACAAGGACGGCGTCTACCTCGGTTGGCCGGCGGCCGAGGACGGCAACGGCATCATCGGCTGCGACCTCAACGGGGGGAAGCGCTGGGGATTTTTCGGCACGCCCGCCAACCAAGGCTACGGCGACAGCGGCTCCGCCCTGCTGGCGGTCGACGACGGCAAAGTCTATTACGCCAGCGAGGTGCGCATCAACAATCCGCCAAAGGGCTCGACCGCTCTGGCCTATTTCAAAACGGCGGTGGCCTGCCTCGACACTGCCAAGGGCTTCCGTACCGGCGTCTCGCGCAAGGAGCCCTACAGCGTCATCAGCACCCACGACACCAACCAGGTGCGCTCAGACTGGTTTTTCAACTTGTTCGAAAAGAAGGACTTCTCGCTCGACAGCTATTCCATCCACGACGACTACCACTTTTCGGGGCACTGCCTCGGCGGCAACCTCTGCGGCCTGGCCGCCCGCGGCGGCAAACTCTACGCCAGTCTGCGCGTCAGCGGCGAGGTCGCCGTTTACAACGCCGATGACATGAAGGAGCTCGCGCGCTGGAAGGTTGCCAAGCCCGCCGGTCTGGCGTTCTCGCCGGACGGCAAACTGTTCGCCATCAGCGACAAATCCGTCGTGGCTCTCGACCTCGCCCGCGGCGCCGCCACGCCCGTGGTCACCACCGGTCTCGAGGCGCCGGTATCCCTGGCGGTCGACGCCGCGGGCTCGCTGTACGTCTCCGACTGGGGCGCGGCGCAATGCGTGAAAGTCTTTGACGCCGCTGGCAAGATCCAGCGGATCATCGGCACGCTGGGCGGCCGCGCCTGGGTCGGTGCCTACGATCCCAACGGTATGCTGCTGCCGCGCGGCATCGCCCTCGACAAGGACAACCGCCTCTGGGTTTGTGAGGACGACAGCCTGCCGCGCCGCATCAGTGTCTGGGACGCGAAAAGCGGCGCCTTCATCAAGGAGTTCATCGGTGGCACCATCTACGGTGGCGTGAACGGCGGCATGATCGACCCGAAACGCCCCAACCGCGCCATCTCGGCCGGCTGCTGGTTCGAGATCGACCTCGGCAAAGAGGGATATCGTCCACTGTCGACGATGTGGCGGCAGCTCTCCCGCGACCAGTACTTCGGCTTCGCCCCTTCGGCGGGTTCGAACTCCGCCCCGTCGACGCGCTTCGTTGAACACAAGGGAAGGCGGTTCATCTTGAGCGCAATCGGTTCCGCGGTGATCATCGGTGAGTTGCAGAAGGACGACAGCTGGAAACCGTTGGCGGCGGTGGGAGGGATCTATAAACGCAGCGACAATAGCGAATCACTGCTCGACGACAAACTGCTCTGGCGCATGAGGGCGCCACCGGCGTTCTTCCCGAAACACGCCGGAGAGAACTATGTCTGGACGGATCTGAACGGCGACGGCCTTTTGCAGGAGGAGGAGTTCCAGTGGCGCACGCAGGAGCCGAAAACGTTCCCCTGCTGGGGAGGCTATTGGGGAACCGGCATGACCGATCGCGACATGAACATCATCATCGCATACGGCGACGGCGTCGCGCGCTTCCCGCTCCAAGGTTGGACAGACAAGGGGCTGCCGCGGTATGACATCAACACATGCGAGCTGTTCGCCAGCGTCGACACCGGCACCGGCGCGGTGGCAGTCGACAAGAACGGGCAGGTCTTCACGGTCGCCGAGGGCAATTGCTGGCGCTGGATGAATGGCAAGAAGCCCGCCCTGGCGGCGCACGACAAGAACGGCAAGCTGACCTGGCTCATCCCCGCCATGGAGGATCTACGCCCAATTCCCAACATCAACGGCGAATGCGTCATGGGCCCCGTCGATCTCGGCGGCGAAGTCGGCGAGATCATCGCCACCACCCAATGGCATGGACTCCATGTACCGCTAATCACCACCGACGGCATCCTGTTCGCCCGTCTCCTGCGCGATCCCGCCGAAGGCGGCGAGCCCGGCCCCGACATGTTCCGCGGCGAATGCATCCAGTACCTGAACAAGCTCGACGACGGCCGCGTCATCCTGGCGCACGGCAAGAACGCCCACCACCTCATGCAGGTGACCGGGCTTGAGAACGTCAAACGCTTCGCCGGCTCCTTTAGTCTGACTCCCGCGCAGACCGCGCTCGCCACCCAGCGGCTCGAGCAACGGCAGCAAAAGTCCGAAGCCACTCAGCCAATCAGAATCACCTGGAAACCGAAGGAGCAGTTGCCCGTCATCGATGCCAAGCTCGACGACTGGGACTGGTCGACCGCCACCACCATCGGGCTGAAGAGCGGCGCCCCCCGCGCCGAAGTGGCGATGCGACTCGGCGCGCCGGACAAATGGGGCAATTTCACCGCCCTTCTCGTCGCCTTCAAGGTCTTCAAGAACGGCCCCTTCATCAACACGGGGAAAGAGGACGCGAAGCGGCTCTTCCTGACCGGCGACGCCGTCGATCTGCAATTCTGCTCCAATCCAGCCGCACTGCCGCGCAAAGATCCGGGACTCGGCGACTGCCGCCTGATCCTCAGCAAGGCCGACGACAAACCGGTGGCGGTGCTGTACCGCGCGGTGGTTCCGAACGCCAAGAAGCCCGAGGGCTTTAGCTCGCCGACCCGCACCATCACTTTCGACGAGGTCGAAGTGCTCAAAGACGCGGTGGTGGCCATCGCCGACACGACCGACGGCTACGTGGTCGAGGCCTCCATCCCGCTCAAGGTCGTGGCGGGCGACGCGCAGGCCGGCCTCTGGCCCGGACGCGTCCTCCAAGGCGACGCCGGCATCATCGTCGCCGACAAAACCGGACGCCGCGTGGCCCGCGTCTACCGCTTCAACCACGCCACCCAGATCGTCAACGACGTCCCCACCGAGGCCGCCCTCAATCCCGACCAGTGGGGCAAACTCATGGTCGACCAGGCGGAAAACACTTCGAAGGCGAGATGAGGCGGACGGAGCGGTTGCCAAGGATGACCGGTCGCCCAGCTTGACCCGCCGGACAAATTGTTTGTGATGGGGTTGAACACTTCAAGCACATTGAAAATCTGGGAAAACACTCCGAGGGGGCTTGATGTGGGGCGGTGCGATTGCCAATGATCACCGTCTTTGAAGAAACCAGCCGTCGGACGGATTGTTTATAATGAGAACAACAATTCGAGACCATTAAAAATCTGGGAGGACAAGTATGGTGCGCACGCATAGCTTTATTCCCCACATGCGGCTTTCGAATCGGATGCGGCATCAGATTTTTAGGAGCCGGACATATAATAATTCTATCAACGTGAAGGCAATCGCCTCCACGTTGATAGAATTATTAGTCGTCATCGCCATCATCGCGATCCTCGCGGCGCTGCTGCTGCCCGCCTTGAGCAATGCGAAGGAGTACGCCAACTACGGCATCAACGGCCAAGGCAATTTGTTCCTGGCTACAACTTGGCGTACTGGCGCGGAGCGGTTTGTGCAAAGCTCAGTCGCGCCGCCACGGCGGATTGCCTGAGCACTCCAAGGCGGCTGCGCCGCAGGATCGAAGAACATCGTTGCAGAATCTCGATTCACCATTAAGCAATAATATAGAGGAGGTCTCGCTTGCGACTCGTGAAATCGTCCCGCTTGAACAACTGGCTGGCCGTCGGCACCGGTTGCCTTCCGCTCTTCCTGCAGGCACCGGTCAACGCCGGCGGTGTCCGGGACATCGTGATGCCGCCCTGCGCGCCCCTCGTCCAGGAGGTCGTCGTCGACGGCTCCCTCGCCGAGTGGGACAGTGTTGAGAAGGTCGCCTACGTGCCGCTGAACGTCGTCGGTTACGCCGATTTTCAAGCCGGACGAGACGACGTGGCGGTGTCGGTCCGCAGCGGCTACGACGCCAAGGCGCTGTATCTCTCGCTCGACTGGAGCTCGCCCGCCGCGCCCTCAAACCGTTGCGATCCCGCCACCGCACGCGATTGGGCCAAGGGCGGCGACGGCGTCGAGTTGCATCTACGCGTCGACGGACGAGTCATGCACATCGTCAGCTTCCCCTCAACCGACGGGTCACGCGCCTCCCTTCTGTTGCGGCAGGGGACGAAGACGGAGTGGAGCAATCTGCTCGACGCAGGCGGCGCGGCGGCAGTCGCCGTCCGCAAAGGAGGGTGGACTCAGGAACTGCGGATCCCGTGGGCCTCGCTGCGGCCAGAAGGCATGCCAGCGGTGGGCAAGCCAATGGAGCTGGCGTTCGATCTGGCATGGGGCGCGCTCGGCGACTTCGACGCCGCCGCCGTCGAGCAGTGCCTGCGCAGGACCGCGATGCACACCAGCCACAACGTCCTCACCGCGCGGCACCGCCTGCACAGCAACGGTTACCTCCCCGATTCCAACGACTGGGGCGTACTGCGTCTGGCCGACAAGCCGGCGCGCTCGGCGCTGCGTCATTCCCCGCAAGGCGTCGGTTTCTGCGAACTGACCGCCAGCCGCGCCGCCACCCCGTTGGCCATCGACGGCGAACTTCCCGCGGCGGAATGGCCCGCGGAGCTCTTCGCCGGCGCAGGCAAGGCGCCGGAATTTCTCGGACGCCGCTACGGCTGCGACCTCGCCACGCGCTTCGACGACGCCAACCTGTATCTGGCGGCGCGCATCGCCTCGCCGGTTGCGCCGTTCAACTCCAGCCACGAGCGCGAACAGAACGGCTACAGCGGCGGCGACTGCCTGCAAGTCCGCCTCGATTTCGCCGGGAAGAAAATCAATCTCTGCGCCTGGGCCGAATCGACCACCGGCAAGCCCGCGCTGACCGCCGACGGCAAGGATCTTCCGCAGCCCTTTCTGCTGCAGGCGGGCGCGAAGCTGGCGATCCGCCACGACCCCGTGGCGGGCTCCTACGTGATGGAGATGGCGCTGCCGTGGCAGGCCCTGTTCGCCGGCATGCCGGCGCCGAAGACGGGCGACGCCCTGCGCGCCACCACCCAGGCGTGGTGGATCGGACAGGGACGCATGTTCTCCGTGCTGGGCGCGTTGTCGCTCAAGGAGCGCGGCGCGCTGTCGCTGCGCTGGAACAACCCGGCCGACGGGCACGTCACCCTCGGTCTCTACGACCAGGCCGGCGCCCTGCAGCGCTGGATCACCCGCTCCGACTGGCGGCTGGCCGGCGACAACACCGAGTTCTGGGACGGCCTCGACCAATGGGGCAAACCGCTCTCCCCCGGCGACTATGAGATCAAGGCGATCAACCATCCGCCGCTCACGCTCGAGAACCGCGTCAGCCTGGGCAACGCCGGCGACCCGCCCTGGCCCTCGACGGACGGCAAAGGCGACTGGCTCAGCGACGAATGCCCGCCGCAGGCCGCCGTCACCGACGGCGACTGGGTGTTCATGGCCGCGCCCGGCTCGGAGAAAGGCTGGGCGATCATGGCCCTTGACGGCGAAGGACGGCGGCAGTGGGGCTCTCCCATCGAACTCTATCCGCGCTGCGTCTCGCTGGCGCTTGAGGGCGAACGCCTCTACGCCGTCTTCTCGGGGCCCGAGCCGTCCGACAACAAGCGCTTCGACGGCACCAACGCGAATGACGTGGCGACGGTCGTCTGCCTCGACAAGCGCACCGGCAAAGCGGCCGGCTTCAGCACCAAAGGCTTCCTCTTCAAAGCGGCGACCTCCCCCTACCGGCAGAAGATGACGCGCATGTCGGCGCTGCGCAAGCACATGGCCTTCACCCCGGCGGTCTACGCCGGACAGCCGCGCTACTACGCCAGCGACGTGGGCGACACCGCCAACTACGTCGGCGCCGCCGTCAGCGGCGGCCGCTTGTACGTCTCCTGCTTCCTCGACAACAAGATCATGGTCCTCGACGCCGAAAGCGGCACCGCCGTGGAAGAGATCCCGCTCCCCGCACCAGTCGGACTCACGCCCACGGCCAAAGGACTTCTGGCGGTGAGCGGCGCCACCGTGGTACGGATCGATCCCGCCACCAAGGCGGTCACGCCGGTGATCACCGCCGGACTCGAGGCCCCGCACAGCCTGTGTGTCGACGGAACAGGCGACATCTACGTCAGCGACTGGGGCAAGTCGTTCCAGGTCAAGGTATTCTCACCCGACGGCACACCGCTGCGCGCCATCGGCAAGGCCGGCGGCCGCCCCTGGGTCGGAGCCTTCGACAAGAACGGCATGCTGCTGCCGCGCGGCGTGGCGGTCACGACGTCCGGCAAGCTGTGGGTGACGGAGGACGACTGCTGCCCGCGGCGCATCAGCGTCTGGAACGCCAAGAGCGGCTCGTTCGAGCGCGACTTCATCGGACCGATCAGCTACGGCGGCGCCACGCCGTTCTGGGTCGATCCCGCCGACGATCAAGTGATCTACAGCCAAGGCGCCCAGTTCCAAGTGGATTACAAGACGAAGACGTGGACGCCGAAAGCCACGGTGATGCGCCAGCTCGATCAGGCCGATCCCTTCACCGTCAACGGCAGCTACAGCCATTGCGACGGCTCGCGAACCATCCGCCGCGACGGTCGCGAATACGTGATGCTGGCCTGCAACGGACGTATGACGGTGCTGCTGCGCCAGGGTGACCGCTACGTCACCGTCGCCGCCATGGGCTGCCACGCCGGCAAAGGCACCGACGCCAAAGGCACCGCCGTGGCGTACGGCGACAGCGTCCTCGGCTACCGGATGTACCCCGACTACCTGCCCGCCTTCTTCGCCAGCCGTATCGGGCAGAACTTCGCCTGGTCCGACCGCAATGGCGACGGCCTGCCCCAGGAAGACGAAATGACCTGGGCGGCGGCCCTGCGCGGCGGCGACGCTCCCGTCGAAGGCAGACAACCGGAGTGGGAGACGTTCTGGGGAGCCACGTTCGGACCGGACATGAGCGTGTACTTCGCCGGGAAGTGCCGCGGCAACAGCAGCGTGTGGCGCGTCGACCTTGAGGGCTTCACCGACTCGGGCGCACCGCGCTACGACATGGCCAAGGCGGTGTGCGTGTACAGTTCGCCGGTCAACCCCGACGGCCACGCCCCGGCCATCTGCGGCCTCCACGTCAACGACGACAACCAGCTTTTCGTCACCTACGGCTTCGAATGGTGGCCCTCCGGCATCAACCCCAAGGATCCCAACGTGCTGGAATGCCGCTCCCGCGACGGGAAACTGCAATGGGCGGTGGCGATGCCCAAGGACTTCCGCCGCACCACCTACCACGCCACCAACGTGATCGACAGCTTCACTCTTCCCGGCGTGGGCGGCGTGATCGGAACATGGAACTGGCACGGCAACTTCCGCGCCTACTTGCTGACCGACGACGGCCTCTACATCGACACGATGCTCGAGGACACCAAACTCGGCCCCTACGCCAACTGGGACGAGTCGTACCGGCGCTTCTTCAAGTCCCCCGACGGCACCCCCAACATCGTCAACAGCGGATCCACCACCCACCACATCCTGGCCATCGGCGGACTCGACAAGGCGACGCGCTTCGGTCAGAAGCTGACCATCTCCCCCGAGGAGTCGCGGCAGGCGGCGGCCATGCGCGACATGCCGTCGGCGACGACCGCGGTCAAACCGGTCATCGCCGTGACCTGGGCGGCGACTCCGCCAACCATCGACGGTTCGGTCGAGGACTGGATCGACGCCAAGCCGACGCTGCTCAAGGCCGACGACGCGCGCGCCGCCGAGGTCATGCTGGCCCGCGACCGCGACACCCTCTACCTGGCGTGGCAGGTGCTGGATCCCAGTCCGATGGTCAACCTGGGCGACAACTGGCGGCAGCTCTTCATCACCGGCGACTGCGTCGACCTGATGATCGCCGCCGATCCCAAGGCCGACCCCAAACGCCGCGAGCCGGTGGCGGGCGACCAGCGCCTGCTGTTCAGCGTCTTTCAGAACAAGCCCATCGCCGTGCTGTTCAAGGCGGTGGTCCCCGGTGCCAAAGAGCCCACCCGCTTCGTCTCCGTGACGATGGACGAGGTGCTCCAACTCGACCAGGCGCGCATCTCCATCAGCCGCGCCGGCGCCAGCTACACGCTCGAGGCCGCCGTGCCCCTGGCCTGCCTGGGCGTCGATCCCGCCACCACCGAGAGTCTGCGCGGCGACGTCGGCGTGGTCTTCTCCGACCAGACCGGCCGCAACCGCGAGCTGCGTCTTTACCACTATAATAAGGACACCGCCATGACCGCCGACCTGCCGACGGAGACGCGGCTGCAGCCCGGCAACTGGGGCGACGTGCTCTTTCCGCTCGGACTCAACCTGTTGCGCGACGGCGGCTTCGAGGGAGCTTTGAGTGGCCCGGACGCCGCCTGGAAAGCCGACGTCGAGGCCAACGGCGCCGCGGTGCGGCTGACGGAGGATGGCGCCCACAGCGGCCGCCAGGCGCTGCTGCTGGAGCAGACCGAGCCGCTGCCCTTCACGCCCGAGGCGTTGAAAAACAACGACTTCAACGCCTTCTGCGGCTCCGTCAAAGGCGGGCATGTCTCGATCGGCCAATCCATTCCGGTGACCGGCGGGAAACGCTACGCCTGCCGGTTGTTCCTCCGTAGCGAGGGAATTGGCGACCGCATGCAGGCCGGCGACCCAAAACGCGGTTTCGCCAGCGCCACCCCCTTCCTCTTCTGGCGCATCCCCGGCAAGCCGGTGGTCAACCAGACCGTCACCGGCCTGCGGTATCAGGACCTCGTGGAATGGAAGCCTTTCCGCGATGACAGCTCCGGCCACATGACCACCAAACCGCTCGTGGCCCCCGAGGGCGCCGAAAGCCTTGGCGTCTGCTTCAAGGCCACCTTCGTCACCGCCGGCCGCCTCCCGAAGTTCTGGGTCGACGACATTGAACTCGTGGAGGTATCAAAATGAACGACACACATACCCTGTACTGCAACCCTTTGCCGCTTGAGCATTACCAGCGCGGCCGCGCCTGCAAAATGCCCGGCTATGTCGGCCGCGACTTCCGCGAGATGGCCGATCCCACGGTCATCCGCTTCGAGAACCGCTGGTGGCTGTTCCCCTCCGCCGGCATGCTGTGGCACTCGGACGACATGGTCAATTGGGCGCACCACCCGGTCGAGCCGTTCGATCCCGGCTACGCACCGACCGTCGCCGTCAAAGGCGAATGGCTCTACCTGAGCGCGTCGTGGGACGCCAGCGCCATCTGGCGCGCGCGGCATCCGCTCGGCCCATGGGAGAAGATCGGAGAGAAAGGACAGGACGCCGACGGCAACCCGACCTGGCTCAAGGACCACGAGGGCAATCCCGTCTGCTGGGGCGACCCGTGCCTGTTCCTCGACGACGGCGCCATGTACTGCTACTGCAACCTCGCGCGGCTGACCACCCCTGCGGACAACCATCCGTGGAAATTGATGCCCAACGAGGGGATGATCTTCGGCGTCAGGCTGCGCGACGACGATCCGTCGCAGTTCGCCGAAAAACCGCGGCTGCTCATCACGTTCGATCCGGCGCGGCGCTGGGAATGCACCGGCGCCTACAACCAACGCGTCGACCACCCCATCCTCGAAGGCGCCTGGATGAACAAGATCGGCGGCCGCTACTATCTGCAATACAGCGCCAACGGCACGGAACAGCGCAACTACGCCATCGGTTGCTTCACGTCGGACAAGCCGCTCGGACCGTTCGTCCCGCAGAAGCGCAACCCCATCCTGATCCACAAGGGTGGACTGGTCAACGGCTGCGCACATCACTCAATCGTGGAGGGGCCGAGCGATAGTCTCTGGTGCTTCTACACGACGCTCGTCCGGATCGACGGCAACTGCGAACGGCGGATCGGCATGGATCCGGCCGGGATCGATGAGAACGGCGAACTGTTCGTGGGGGGGCCGACGGAAACGCCGCAGTACGGACCGGGCGTCATCCCTGATCCCCTTGAAGGCAATGATCTCGGACTGGTGCCGCTGACGGTCGACTGCCATGCAACGGCGTCAAGCTGCGTTGAGGGGCGCGAGCCGATGTACGCCGTCGACAACTACATCCGCACCTGGTGGCAGGCGGCCGACGCCACGCTGCCGCAGTGGCTCGAGGTGAACCTTGAGGGCGAGTTCACCGTCCACTCCGCCCGCGTCATGTTCGCCGACCGCAACCTTGACTACAAAAAAGGCATCGTTCCCGCTCCCTACCGCTACCGTGTGCTCGGCTCGCTCGACGGCACAAACTGGGAGGTTCTCTGCGACCAATCGGAGAACACCGTCGAGCGTCACATCGCCTTCGACGTCTGCCAACCGCGGAAGTCGCGGCGGGTCAAGCTCGAGATCCTCGCCGTTCCCCCCGGCATGAAAACCTCCGTCTGGGAGTTCACCGTCTTCGGGTGGGCGCAGGGGGAAGAATTAAATTAGGCGAGCTTTGCTCGCGGCTTTTAGCAATGTGGCCGGAGCGTCCTGCTCCGGTTTAATATGATAAGATCCGGAGCTGGAAGCTCCGGCCACATTGAATTTCCTTAACGTGCACGTAACCGGCTAACGCTGGGACTCGAATCCACCTCGTCCCTCGTCGTCGTCCTCCTCCTCGTAATCGAAAAAGTCGAGGACAAGAACCGCTTCGCTGAGGACGAGGACGAAATAACAATTTTACAGCCAGCTTTCGTAATTCAAGACAGCCCGACGTGGCGATTCATCAAAACACAAATGCTGTCGTGGTGGCGGGCTTTGCCAGTTTGACCATCGCGGATTTCTCCTTGCCGCCAAAGGTCACGGTGATTTTGTAGTCACCCAGAAATCCCCGCATTGCGCACGAGCCGTCCGGGCCAGTGGTCGTGGTGACGTCAGTCCACCATTCCTTGAGCACCAGATCCATGAACGCCTGTCCGTTCGGTTTGAGCGTCCAGTCCTTTCGAATCATGGCGCCCAGCGGCTGCCACATCCTGCCCTCCCAAAAACCCCACATGGTGAATGCGTCGGTGGCGGGATGGCTGAAAACGGCAGTGATGAAATCGCGGGTGTAGCGGGCCTGCCCATGCTCGTCCCTCGTGACAAGGTCGAACTCGGTGATCTGGATCGCTTTGCCAAACGTGGCGAAACGGTCAAGAATGCGGAGAACCGTCTCCGGCCCGGTGACCGCCTCGCTGAAATGCCCCTGCATGCCGATGACGTCTGGCCCCTGCCCCTGGTCGATCAAATAGTGAATCCATTCCGCATAGGTGTCCTGTTCGGCCTGCGTCACTCCGCCGCGGGTCAGGATGGTGTTCTCGTTGATGGCCATCCGGGAGTTCGGGGCGTGCTCGCGGGCGACCTTGAACCATTCAACCACCGCGTTCTTGCCAAGCAAGCCATGAACTTCCTTCAGGTCGCGTAGTTCGTTGCACACGTCGTATTCGGCGAAGTTGAACTGCCGGGTCGCGTCGGTCACCTCGACCACCTGCTCCAACAGCCGCTTCCGCAAGGCGGGCGGATTCTGGGCCAGTGGCTTGACAAAACGGGGCAGAAACTCCCAGCCGGGGTAGATGATGCAGTGACCTCGGGTGGCCAGTTTGTTGTCGAACGCCCATTGGGCGAATGAAAGGTATCCCGCCCGGGTGTCCGTGTTGACCCATCCCCAATCCGCCCAGTAGATCGGTGCCGTGCAACGGTTGAACAGCTTCAGCGTCCACTCGCGGAGCTCGCCGCTATCCGGGTATTGCAGCACCGTGCCGAAGCCGTAGGCGTGCCGCCGCATCTGCACATGAACGTTCGCCCCATCCACCGGCTTCCCATCCCGATCGACCACTCGGACGGTCAACTCGGCCTTGCGATGCTTCTCAATCCGTTCGGCCGCGGCTTTACGCCAGGAAGCGTCCAACTCCTGCCCAGGATAGGCGATTGGCGCGAACGGCACGGTGCCGGCATCCACATTCGCTCCGAGATTGAGCATGGCAATGCCGCCGAACTCGAGCGTCTGCGCCTGGGCACCGAGAAACAGGGAGATGCCATACTCGCCCGCGGCGAAGTCCCGGTCAGCCTGACAGTAGAGATAGACGCGCCTCCATTCATTACTGACCGCCACCTCCGTCGAGGCGATTTTCGTCCACGGCGGTTCGCTGGCCTGGATGAAGGCGTTGAAAATGCCGATCCCAGAGGGAGCGTCCGCGCAACGGACATTCAAGATCGCCAGGATGTGCTCTCCCTTCTTCAGCGGAACGATGGTTGGCGGGGTGAGAATCTGCACGTCCCAGCTGTTGGGAGTTCGGGCCGCCACGCGGACACGGATTGCCCAGTCAAACGACTGCCCTTCCACGAGGATCGACGAGTACTCCGCCTCCGGCCGTTGGCCGATCAGGCGGAAGTCCGACAGTTTGTCCGCGACAAGTGCGGGAGTCCCCTGAACGGTAGAGATCTCCTCTTTGGCCGAGGCAGCCTGAGCGGCAAGCAAAGCAACAAGTATCAACGACCGTAAGTAAGGCATTTGCCACTCCTTTCCGTGGCGGCGTGTCATGGTCCAGCCGCGCACGTGATTCTAAAGTTTTTCAGATCGGCGATGCCGTCCCATTGGGGCAACCGCGCCGCCGGTCCTTCGATCTTCACGAGCGGAATTGCGCGGTCCGCCAAGCCGTTGATCTTCGCCCACAGTGTGGTGTCACCCCAGAACTGGGGATGGGTGTCGCGCGCCGCCACGTCGGCGAAGATCTCCGCTGGCGTCTCAAGGCCGCGGCGTATCGCCTCCAAGACGAGCTGCTCGAGCCGCCCCAGCCCCGTCTCCGGATCGGGCCGTTCCCGCAGCCACCGCGCGGCGGCGGCGGAACCCCATGGCAGCGGCGCGGCGGACATCGCCGCAAGCTCTTCCAGCAATGCCGCATCCTGAGTGGCGAACGCCCTGTCCACAACCTGGGCGAAACGTAACTGCGCCTCCGAAACCGGCCGACGCTGATCGTACCGCGACGCGAGTTGCGTCGAATTGAGTTGTCCAAGGCCGTCGAACGGCACAATCCCCGGAAAGGCGTCCACGCAGAGAAGTTCCGCCCGATGGATACCCTTGTGCTGCAGGCAGGTCAGAATGTGCGCGAGCATCGACTGATCGAAAAGACAGGCGTCGAACCAAAGCACAAGATTCTCATAATCCGATGCTGCCGCAAGCGTGCCGTAATGGTCGGCAAGTGATTTCCTGACTCGCTCTTTGCTCAGTCCTCCACCAGTTGACCGCGAAAGAAACTCGGCGCGAGCGTCGAGCGTGTCATCGTCCGGCCATCCGGGCTCACGTGGGGGGCCATCGTAGAGGATGTCACGCCAGACGAGTATCTCTCCGGCAATGCCCGCCTTCCGCAGACTGCCGACGACAGAGTCTCCGCTGGTGATGTGCAAAGTGTTAATCATTGAAAAACTATAGCTGGGATTTGCGCTAAATCGACGCAAACTGTCAGGGAAACCGCTTGCGACAGGCTTGACACGGTTTGATTCTACGATATAATTCTATCATCTGGAACGGGAAGCCCGTGCGGTGGATCCGCTTCGGTCAAACTCACACGGCACATCATGGGAGGTGGCACGGATGAAAATGTTCTTCTCATACGGGCGGGCGATCATGCGCACAGCCACATGCCTCGCGGTCATTCTGCTCGCAGGGGGATGCGCGACGACGCAGGAGCCGCCGCGCTTCTCGGTCGACGACTATGACCCTGAAGTCATGCAGAGCATGCCGTGCGACACGATCCTGATCGGCTCGCCTCCCGCAAACGGCGTCCGCCACTGGAAAACGCCGTTCACTCCGCTTGGCGTGACCGGCTGCTACGTCTCCCCCATCAAGACGAGAGACGGACGGATGGAGCTGTGGAGTTGCGTCGACCGCAGAACCGGTCCGAGTCTGGAGAAACTCGGCCGCGCCGACACGATGGCCGAGCGTGAGCTGCTGACCGACGTTTACGACGCCAAGGACCCAGCCACGCTCGCTGAAAACCGCGCCTTCCAGCGCGGCGACATGCGCTATGACGAGCACGAAGGGTACATCCTCTTCGGCTGTGTCTGCCCCGACTATTTGCCCGGCTCCGTCTCCTTGGCCCCCGCCATTCTTGTCTCGAAAACAGGGGAGAAGGGCACATGGCGTTATCTTGGAAAACTCAAAGGCGATCCCGCCGACGAATGCGCGAAACGCAAGGTGTGGAGTGATGCGGGAAGCATCTTCCGCCTCGCCGACGGCCGCTGGCGGATCTATCTGAACGGCTTTGGCCCCGTGCTCGCCGCCATGGAATGCGACACGCTGGACGGCGAATGGAGGTTCCTCCGCGACGACACGGGTGGAATCCGCGAGATGCTGCCCTGCTTCCCCAAAGACAAGGAGCACGGCGGGTGCCTGCCTCAACTTCTGCGGATCGACGACACCGACTGGCATTGCTGGATCACCGACAAGTGGCCACCGCAAAGCATCTTCCACTTTCAGTCGGCCGACGGACTTGCCTGGAAGCCATTCGGCGAGCAACCGGAGCTCACCCGCGCGGCGTTCAACTCAGTGCCGATCAAATGTTTCAGAGGCTACTATGATCCCGACACCAAGCAGATCATCGGAATCATCTCGGTGTGGGGCAAAGTGCCGTACCGCGACATGGGAGTATGGTCGGCCGCGAAGGCACGCCTCGGCTTTCTCGAAGACGACGAGTGGTGGAACCTCTACATGACCACCATGGAAAGGAACTCGATTGGCCAATGACATTCCCTCAAGGTATCCACAGTATCATTCCTGTGCCGTCGCATGTTGAGCCGGGAACTGGTCGATTCAATGTGAAGTCTTCGCTGAAGATCTCTACCCGCGGGAATACGCTTTTACCCCTGGCTGAGCGATTCGCGGAGGATCTCGCCGTGGTCACGCGAAAGGCCGTCTCCGTCACGATCTCGAATGACCGCGCCACGGGATCCGCCACGATCAGCCTCCACATCAACAAGAAACTGGCGGAGGAGGAATACACGCTCGACATCTCGCCGAACGCGATCAAACTTGAGGGCGGCTCGAGCCTCGGCGTCGCATGGGGTCTCTCAACACTCCTGCAATCCATCGTCGTCCATCACGTCGAGAGGTTCATCCCCTGCGCGCATGTGGTCGACAAGCCCCGCTTCGCCTACCGCGGGCTCATGATCGACGTGGCGCGGCATCCACACACGCTGCTGACGCTCAAGAAACTGGTCACGCTGTGCTGGTTCTATAAGATACGGTATATGCAACTCCACCTGGCGGACGTCGAGGCCTTCACCTTCTCCAGCACGGCCTATCCGGGTTTGGCGACGCCACACAACCATCTGAGCCTCGACGCATGGAGCGAGCTTGAGGCATATGCCACCTCGCGTGGCGTCGTCATCGTCCCCGAACTCGATGTGCCCGGTCACGCCAACAAGACGCTGCGGAAGCTCTGCCCCACGAATCCGCCTACCGGAAGCCCCGTGATCAGCCCCGTGAGCGAGCGCACCTTCGAGGTCCTGAACACGTTGATCGGCGAGATCCTCGACGTCTTTCCAAGGACGCCTTTCTTCCATATCGGAGCGGACGAGGTCAACTACGAGGGCTGGGCGGCGTGCGAGGAATGCGCGGCGTTCCTCAAGAGCCGCGGACTAGACGACCTCCGCGAGTGCTACCGCTATTTCATCGGCAGGATGAACGAGATCGTCCGCAGGCACGGACGGCGGACGATCGCCTGGGAGGGATTCGCCGCAAAGGGGGCGATCCCAATTCCAAAAGACGTGATCGTGCAATTTTTCGACGTCGAATACCTTCAGCCTGAGGAGGCGCTCGCCCTCGGACACGACATCATCAACTCCAGCTGGGGGCCGCTGTATGTCGTCCCGCCATATAGTTCCTGCCCGACGGAGACCATCCACCACTGGCATCCTGAAATCTTCGGCGGCAACGCCATGAGCCTCGTCCCCGACGCGCTCGACGACGCTCCAGCGTTTGGCCGCGTTAAAAGACCTGCCGAATTCTACCGCGAAGAGTTGCCCGGCAGAGCTCATCCCTTCGCGAAAGCGGTTCCATCGTGCGAAAAACTTCTCGGCTCCATGATGTGCTCGTGGGAGTTGATCGACGCCGACGAGATCCCCTCCCTGCGTCGTCGCCTTCCCGTGATGAGCGACAA
>CAYTFM010000148.1:0-21034 GCA_964436735.1 uncultured Victivallales bacterium
TACGGGGGTGGGGGTTGTGGTTTGCGGCTAGCTTGTGATCTTGCTCACCCACGGCACAAGGCGGTGGGGGTCGATCATTGAGCTCAAGTCTCCGCCGCGGCGGATGATATTCACTCACTCAATGCATGAAGGACACACCATGGAATCTATTTTGTCGCGCCATCCCGAACTGGAGGACCCCACCTACCTCCAACTCAACCGTCTGCCCGCTCGGACGGAATTCCACTCGTACCCATCCGCGGCGGCGGCCCTGCCCTTCGACCGCGCCGCCTCGCCGTGGCTTCAGTCGCTTGACGGCGATTGGCGGTTCCATCTGGCTGACTGCCCCAGTCACGTTCCTGCGGGGTTCCAGTCCGACGGCTTCGACGATCTCGGCTGGGACATCACCCCGGTGCCATCGCACTGGCAGTGCCAGGGCTACGACCAGCCCCGCTACACCAACACCAAGTACCCGTTTCCGCTGGATCCGCCGTACGTGCCCGAGGACAACCCCACTGGCTGCTACCGGCGCCGGTTCACAATCCCGTCATCCTGGAGCGGCCGTCGGACGATCCTGCGGTTCGACGGCATCGATTCCGCCTTTCACGTGTGGGTGAACGGCGTGGCCGTCGGCTTCTCAAAGGGCAGCCGCATGGCGGCGGAATTCGATGTCACCGCCGCGCTCCAACCGGGGGAAAACCTCCTCGCCGTAAACGTCTACCGCTGGAGCGACGGCAGCTATCTCGAGGCCCAGGACATGTGGCTCCTCAGCGGAATTTTCCGCGGCGTCTCGCTGCGCAGCGAAGCGGTCGTCTCGTTGTGGGATGCGGAGGTGCGAACAAAACTATCGGCGGACTTCGCACAGGCTGAACTGGCGATAGAGCTCACGTTGAAGAACTCGTGCGACACCACTACCGAGATCACGGTCGACGCGCAACTAGTCGACCGCGGCGGCCGCGAAGTCCTCAACGCGCCGTTGACCACAGTCGCCACAGTTGACGGCTCATCGCTGAAAAAGATTTCGCTCCGCGCCTCGGTGGCTCACCCCAAACTCTGGACCGCCGAAACCCCCGTTTTATATACGGTGATGCTGCGCATCGGAGCGGACACGTTCATCCCACTGCGAATCGGTTTTCGGGAGGTGAGGATCGAGGATGGCTTCCTGAAAGTGAACGGCTCACCCATCATGCTCAAAGGGGTAAATCGTCATGAATGGGATGCGCGCGCCGGGCGCGCGACGCGACCGGAAAATCTGAGAAGCGATTTGCTGCTCATGAAGCGGAGCAATTTCAACGCGGTTCGTTGCAGCCATTACCCCAACGTGTCGCTCTTCTACGACCTGTGCGACGAACTGGGCCTGTACGTGATGGACGAGGCCGACCTCGAGACGCACGGCTGCCAGGCGGGCGGCAACCAGGGATTGCTGAGCATGGATCCGGCGTGGCTGCCCGCCTACCTCGACCGAGTGGAACGGATGCTGGAGCAGAACAAGAACCATCCCTCGATCATCATCTGGTCGGCGGGCAACGAGTGCGGCTTTGGACAGAACATCGAAAAGGTCTGCCGCTGGCTCAAGGGCCGCGACGGCTCGCGTCCGGTGCATTATCCGCAATCCAGCCAGAAGAACCCCACCGTGACAGACTTCCGCCAATACGGTTATTGCAATGTGGCGCGGGTCAGGGAAATGGGCGAGATGGAGCATGGCGGCTGGCCCGCCATCGCCACGGAGTACGGCCACGCGATGGGCAATGGCCCGGGTGGCCTGAAGGATTTCTGGGAGGAGATTTACGCGCATCCCCATCTGCAGGGTGGCTTTCTGTGGGAATGGATCGACCATGGCCTCTTGGCGCATTCCGCCGAGGGACACCCCTATTACGTCTATGGCGGTGATTTCGGCGACGAGCTGTCAGACAAGAATTTCTGCATCGATGGGCTTTTGTTTCCGGATCGCACCCCCAGCCCCGCGCTCAATGAGATTAAAAAAGTGATGGAGCCGGCGCGGCTTGTTCCGGTCTGTTTGGAGGAGGGACGGTTCCAGCTCCACAACCGACTCGACTTCTCCAGCCTCGACCTTTTGGAACTTCACTGGTCTGTCATACTGGATGGCGAAACCGTGGCGCGCGGAACGCTGCCACTGCCGTCAGTCGGACCGCGGCAAAGCGTGGAAGTGCGCGTCCCGTGCGCGCTCCCCGCTCTCCGTCATGCGGATTCACGCTGCGATCTGAACGTCGATTTCGTCCTCAAGGAACACACGCCGTGGGCGGAGAAGGGGCATGTCCTGGCCTGGGACCAGTTCGAGCTTCCCGTCTTGCGCCCCGCGGTGCCGCCCTTGATCATGTCCTCTCATAAGGAATTGAAAAGCTCGGTGAAGGGTCAGGCTCTTACGATCCGCGGCGCCGATTTCACCTTCACGTTCGACCGGCGCACGGGAACGTTGACGGACTGGATCGCCGCTGGCCGCTCACTTCTGGAGGCGGGGCCGCGGCTTCAGGTTTGGCGCGCCCCCATCGACAACGATGGCGTCCACCGTCGGTTGATGCGAACGGGGCAATGGCGCGACGCCCGCCTGTTCGAGCTGTTCTTCCGTCCGCGGGCGATGGAGTTTGAGGCTAACGGACAGGAGAGCGTCACGGTGTACATCGAAGGACAAATGCTGCCGCAGGCGTTCAGCATCGCCTACGACTGCCAGTATGTGTATACGATCATGAACGATGGCCAGCTGTTCATGGATCTGTGGGCCACCCCCTACGGCGACTGGCCCGAGGTGGTCGGGCGGCTGGGCGTCACAATGGCGGTGCCACGACGCTATGAGGGCGTTGAATGGTTCGGGCTTGGTCCCGGCGAATGCTATCCCGACAGCCGGGCCGCGGCGCGGATGGGACACTACCGGGCGAGCGTGGACGAACTGCACACCCCCTACGTCTTCCCGCAGTCCAACGGCACCCGCGTCGGCACCCGGCGCGTGGCGTTGCGTGATGCGGATGGCTTCGGCATGCAGGTCGTCGGCAAAGAGGAGTTCGCCTTCAGCGCGAGCCGCTTCTCGGAGCTCGACCTTGCGAAAGCCGCCCACACCGTGGAACTGCGTGACTCCGGTCGCATCCATCTCAATCTCGACCGCGCCGTCCGCGGCCTGGGAAGCGGCAGTTGCGGTCCGGAACCCGAGGAGTGTTACGAGTGCCGTCCGCAGCCGTTCGGCATGCGGATGCAGATGTCACCCATCCTGCCGTCCGCACGTCTGATGGAGGCGGCCGCGCACTGGATCGAGACGCGGGAGAGTTTCGCCCAGAACCAACCCAAGCGCGCCACGCCACCACTCGCCGCCACGGTCAACTTGAAACACTTCGTACACCCCGAGGAGAACTTCGCATGCTAAGGGCCTGTCACAAAATAACTATGCCATTTGCTGCCAAGGATTTTGAGCTGATTTTCCCGGAATGAAGGAGGAGCCCGCCGCGGCGGATAACGACTGAATGCTGGGAAAAGCGGCCAAAAGACTGGCAGCCCTGCGGGGCACGGGCGGCAGGCCATCACTTTCGGCGTCATTCGTCATTTACATATCTCGATATGCGCATTCCTTATTCCTTGAAATTGATGGCCTGACACCCGTGCCAAATGGCATATTTATTTTGTGACAGGCCCTAACCACCACGGAGAACAAAATGAACAAAGTAGAGCTTTGCAAAAAACTGGCGGAGATTTCATTGCCGAAATGCGCCGTCAGCTTTACGTCCGACGACAAGACGCTGGAAAAATTGATGGCGAAAGCCGAGGCCCTGGCGGCGGCGAATATCGTTCAATTCTCGCCGACCATGCCGGCGCTCATCGAAGGCGGCGGCTATTCGAGCGTCTACACCGAGACCCAGCCGATGGGCGGCGAGATGTACGCCAAACGCAATCCGCGCGTGGCGCTGAACAACCAACTGCTCTTCATGCTCTGCCAGCGGGCCGACGGCCGCCTGCCGGGGCGGGTGATTTCACTAACCCAAGGAAAAGTCGGCGATTGGAAAAACAGTCCCATCTATATGTATTCCTCCGGCGAATGGGAATCGCTGGGCCTGCTGGCGGACTTCGGTCAATTGCAGGGCAACGCCTTTCCGTATCCGGCGTTCAAGATGTATTATCTGGCGGGCAAGCCGGAGGGCTACCTGCAGCTTCTGGCCGAGTGCCTCGAAGCCTTCGACGCCTATCTCTGGCGGACCCGCGACCCGGACGGCGAAGGCCTTCTCCAATCCTGGTGCGTCTGGGACACGGGCGAGGATCACTGCTACCGTTTCGGGGGCTCTCCTAATCGCTGGCCGCACGACTATCCGCCCGCGGGCGAGCGCACCCCCCGCCAATCCGACCCTGGTGACAGAGAACGGTATTACCAATGGAGCTCGCAGCGGGAGCTGACGGAGAAGATCAAAGTGCCCCTGCGCTCCATGGACATGATGGCCTATTCGTATGAGAACCGGATGACGCGCGCCCTCGTCTCCGAGGTGACGGGCGACGGCAAAGCAGAGTTCTGGCGCGGAAAGGCTGAGGACGTCCGGCGGGCATTGAAGGCACACCTCTGGCGCCCCGAGAAGGGCGCCGCCTACGACAAGGACCGCGACAACCAATGGATGAACACCCTCATCCACAACAATCTGCGCTGCATGTACTACGGCGTCTTTGACCAGGAGATGGCCGATGAATTCATCAGTCGTCACCTGTTCAACCCGGAGGAATTTTTCACGCCCGTCCCGCTCCCCTCCATCGCCGCCAATGATCCGTTGTTCCAGAACATCCCCGACAACAACTGGAGCGGTCAACCCCAGGGGCTCACCTGGCAGCGGGCGATCCGCGCGTTAGAGAACTACGGTCGCTACGCCGAATTGACGACGCTCGGACGCATCTATCTGAAGACGCTCAAAACGGCGGGGGTGCTGACCCAGCAGTTCGATCCGTTCGACCCCGAGAACCCCGCCAAGGACAATACAAAACGCGACGGCTATGGTCCCACCGTTCTCGGCTTCATGGAATACGTCGGACGGTTTTTCGGGGTGCATCTTGAACGAGACCAGGTGTACTGGTCGGGGCTCGCCGATGGGGGGAAAGTGGAATACACCCAGCAGTTCGGCGACACAACGTTCACACTGCGAAACGATGGGCACGTCTTCACCGGTTCGGTGAATGGCGAGAACAAGTTCACCTGCTCGGCCGGAGTCCGAGTCCATTCCGACATGGAAGGAAACCCGCTGCGCCTCATCGGGATCGACACCGTCCCGCATATGATCTCATTCACGGCAGGGAAAACCGCCCATTCCATCGACGTGAAACCCAACGAAGTCTGGTCGCTGGAAAACGGCAAGGCACATCGAAGGGGGCACTGAAGATTGGACAAAGTCGAGCGCGTTATTGATTCCCGTTTGTGTAATTTTCTGTTTTTGAGCAATTTACGTCAGACGCAGTCTGACCTTCGGAGTGCGGTCGCTTGAGACCGCTTTTGATGGCCGGGCTCGACCGGCCATGAGGGCGGGCGTCAAGCCGCCCGTTCGAAAGCGGCGTCGAGCCGCCGCACTCCGAAGGTCTCGTCCGCGGCGGACGCGACAGGAGTTCAGAGATTGTCCAAACTCCAAAGTAAACGCAGATAAGCTCCGGCCGCAACGGCCGCTTAATTTAATGACGAGGACACTCAACGAGGAGAAGATATGGCGACCAACAACTCTTTGCGCGGCCACCGCACCCCGAAGGTGACGGGAAGGTTCGTGAACATCTACAAACCGGGGGCGGACGTGTACACGCTGCCGACCGCCACGTCGTGCGACGGAGATATTTCGTACACGCAGGGGACGACCTATCCGGACTGGCGGACCAATGACCACACGTTCATCAAGGACGACAACGGTCGATGGCACTGCTTTGGCATCACGCGGCCCTGGGTGCCGGGCGACAACGGCCATGCCGGCGAGGGATTGTGCTTCCATGCCGTCGCGCCGGAAGGGACGTTCGCCCAGGCGGCCACGTTCCAGTCCTGGCGCGACCTGCCCAAGATATCCGTGGGCGACTGCGGCTGGGCGCCGGCGGCCGTGCGGATCGGCAAAGACTATACACTCGTCGGCTCCCACCTCGGCCGCGCCACCTCCACTGATCTGCTCACGTGGACGGACAAGGGACGGCTGAACGTGAAAGGCGGCGACCGCGACCCTTCCATCCTGTTATGGGACGGCCTCTATTATCTTCTGCGCTGCAACGGCAACGGGATCAACCTCGTCACGTCGACAGACTTCATAAACTGGTCGGATCCGGTCGTGATCTTCAAGCCGGAAAAAGAAAGCTGGCAAACCGAGTCGCCTGTCCTCATTCCCTACGAGGGTTTATTCTATCTCTTCTGGACCCTGTGGGACACGGCGGACAAAACCACGTCCGGCTACTGTCCGAGGTCATACGCCTATTGCTCGGAGTCGCCGACGGACTTCCACGGCACGCCGCTGGTGGCGGAGTTCACCGTCCACGCGCCGGAGATCATCCAGGACGAGAGCGGACAATGGTTCATCTCCAGCACCGACCATCCCCACCGCGGGATCAGCGTCGCCCCGCTGGCGTGGGAGTAGCACGACGGCGATGAAAGGCTACGAATTATACAGATAAAGGTATGCGAAAAGTCATGACACGCATGAATGTGTGCGTATAGTATAGAATAGGATGTTTATACAAAGGAGCTCCTCTATGAGGAACTACGTGTTGTGCCTTTGCGCGGTCGCCGTCGCCGCGGCCGCGTCACCCGCCTGGGCTGAGGAAAGTGGTAACGCGAAGACCACGCTGCGGGTGTACGTCGGAGCCGGCATGCGCCCCGCGGTCGACGAGCTCGCCGCCGCGTTCGAGAAGGAGACCGGCGTGAAGATCGACGCCGACTACGCCGGCAGCGGCATGCTCATCACACGGGCGCGGGAGGACAGAGACGCCGACCTCTTTATGCCGGGTGACGTCTGGTACGTCGACCAGCTCCACGAGAAGAGCGGCCTCATCGAGGAGAAAACGACCATCTCCTATTTCATCCCCGTCATCATCGTCCAAAAGGGGAATCCCAAGAAAATCAGCGGGCTTGCCGACTTCCTTAAAAAGGACGTCGCCGTCGGACTCGGCAAGGCGGAGGCCTGCCAGGTCGGCCGCGTCTCCGACCAGATCCTGGAAAAGAACGGACTCGCGCGCGGGAAGATCGAGAACATCAAGGAGTCGTTGACCGTCAACGAACTGGCCGTCTGGGTTGAGATGAAGAGCGTCGACACCGCCATCGTCTGGGACGCGCTCGCCGAAGTCTCGTCGAAAGGGGTTGACGCCGTCCGCATTCCCGACGATAAAAACGTGGTCTCCGAGGTGGTTGTCGGTCTGATGAAAACCTCCAAGCACAAGGACGACGCCAAGAAGTTCGCCGCATTCATGCGCGGTGAAAAGGGACGCGCCATCCTCACGTCCAAAGGCTACACCGTCGACCTTCTGTCCAAAAAATAGGGTTCAGGTTTCGGGGTTCAGGGTTGATGAACGCCTTGATCCGGAAGTTGGAGTTCACACTTCAGTGTGTCAGAAACGCACGGCACGCACGCTAAAGCGTGAACTCCAACGGCGCATCATGAATTAGCGTGGGACCTATAGAGCAGTGACAAACATACTAGTTGCGCAAAGGAGTTAACCATATGAGTATAATACGAATCGGACTGCACGGGACGAACGGACATCAGATACAGGGCATGCTGACCACGAATCCGAGGGCGACGCTTGCCGCCGTCTCGGCGTGGAATAAAGACCTCCCCCAAGGGACAAGCCCGAAACGCTACGACACCCTTGAGGAACTCATCCGCGATCCCGACGTGGAACTCGTCTCCCTCTGCTCACCCCGCCGCGCGGATCAGGCGCGGGACGCCATCGCCTGCCTCGAGGCGGGAAAGCATGTCTATGCGGAGAAACCCTGCGCACTGACAGAAAAGGAACTGGACGCCATCATAGAAACGTCGCGCAAGACGGGCCGCCGGTTTCATGAAATGGCCGGAACCGCCTTCGCCCAACCGTATCTGGCCATGCGACGGATCGTCGCGGATGGCACTATCGGCGACGTCATTCAGATTCTCGTCCAGAAATCATATCCCTACGGCGATTGGCGTCCACTCGACGAGGACATCGACGGCGGACTTCTCCTGCAGGTGGGCATCCACGCCGCGCGCATGATCGAACACGTGGGCGGCGCGAAGATCGCCAGCGTCTCGGCCGCGCAAACCCGCCGCGGCAATCCGAGGGGCGGGGACTTGCGCATGGCGGCGGCCATCATGATCGGACTTGAAGGCGGCGGGGTCGCGACCATCACCTGCAACTACCTCAATCCGAAGGGATTTCCCTCATGGGGCAACGAGACGCTTCGCATCTTCGGCACGAAGGGGATGATCGAGGCGGTCGACGGCGGGACGCGGACACGGCTGGTCTGCGGAGACAAGGACGAAGGTCCGCTGCACCTTGACGAGCCGTCCGTCGACTATTTCGAGATGTTCCTCGACGACCTGCTCGGAATCCGCCCCATGCCGCTTACGCTCGAGAAGGAACTTCACCCCTTGCGCATGCTCATCCAAGCCCGCAAAAGCGTCACCGACCTCGCGTAAGACAACGCGTCGTCTATTTCCCCAGAATCGCGGCCAGCTTCGGCGTGAAGGCGTCGGCGAGGCAGACGAAACCGATGTCGTTGGGATGGCACCCGTCGACCGTCCCCTCCTCGTCTTTGTCCATCATCCCCTTGTTGTCGAGGAAGTGGACTCCTTTGATCCCCTCCGCGGCAAGCTTTTTCAGAATCTTTCTGAGCGCGACGCCTTTCGGCGTGGGACGCAGTCCCCGGATGTGGCAGTCCTCGGCGATAAGGATCGGCGTCTTGGGCCTGGCCGCGCGCAAGGTCTTGATAAACGGCTCGATGCGCTCGCCCGCCTCCTCGACGGTGATGTTCCAAAGCGTATCGAGGACAAAGACACGTGGGTCGAGTTCGGCAATGAGCTCCGACATGATAGGCTCCATCCTGCCGCTGCCTGAGAATCCGAGGTTGATCACGGGCCGGTCAAGACGCCGCCCGACGATCGCCGTGTAGGAGAGCCCGGGCCGCGAGGCGCATCCGCCCTGCGTGATCGAGGTGCCGTAGAAGACGATGGGCTTGCGGCGGCTGACGGGACGCTGTGGCGCCGGCGCAAGCGACGCGCCCTTCGGGACGCCGATCTCAATCGATGTGACGCCGTTGTAGAGCGGCAGATAGAGCAGGTGCTCCACCCATTTCCCCGGCTGCAACGGAAGGCTTGCGCTGTTCGCCGGAAATTTCATGGGCCGTTCGAAGCCGTTCATCTGCCACTGCCACGAGCCGTCGCGCGCCTTCGAGTAGAGGTCGACACCACTCACGCCGGTGGAGGGCATGTGATGCATCTCCAATCCTTTGTTGAGCACGCTCCATCTGACATCGACCGCCGCGGCGTCGGTGACGAAGCGCACGCAGATGCCGCTCGTATGCTGCGCCAAGTCCCAGACTGGATCGGTGACCTTTCCTTTGGCACGGGCGGGAAGGCGGTGGTAAAACGACGTGGTGTCGCCCCAGCCCTTCCCTTCGATTGTCAAACGCCGCGCGTCCGTCCATTTGATCACCGGCTTCGCCGCCGCCGCACCTTTTTTCACCGCCGCACTTTTCCGTTTGCCGCTCATCTTGTATCGCTCTCCTGTTTTCGGAATCTGTCGTCGTCAGGCTATACTCTACAATGGCATCCGACTTTTTGTAACGCCGACGGGAGTTCCTCATCCACCTTCAATCCGCCACGGCGGATTTCCGCTTCGCTTCAACCTTACCCATTACCCCTTCCGCCTCTCAGCTCCCGAGGATTCTTGCCGGTGGCCTTTTTCATCACAGCGTAGAAGCGGCTGGTGGAATCGAAACCGCAGAGGCGGGCGACCTCGGCCGTCGGCAGCTCCGACTCGGCGAGCATCTTGGTCGCCGCCGCCACCCGGAGCGAGGTCAGATGCGCCACGAGCGGGTGGCCGGTGGCCCGACGGAACGCCGTGTGGAAGTGGCTGCGGCTCATGCCTGAAAGCCGCGCCGCCTGATCCACGTCTATTTGGCACATATAATTTTCCTCGAGGTATTTGCATACCTTCTCAATGCGTTCTCCACTGAACTCCGTCCGACGTCCCGCCACGGGCCGCGGCGCGCCTGAGGCCTTCGAACGGAGCAGCGCGAGAAAGAATTGCTGCAGATGGATTTTGATGGCGAGCACGCTGCCGATGGCGCGGCCCTTCAACTCCTCCAGCGCGGAGGTCAGAGCGGAGCGGACGAGTTTCGCCGCCGCCCCGTCGAGTCTTACACGGTTGCCTCCCTTTAAGGCGCGGTTCTTCAAGGATTCGAACAACCGCTCCACCTCGTCGTCACCGCCGATCATGTCGGCGACAGCCGCCGACGTCACGTTCAGCACGATGGCGCGGCAGGCGCGGGACCGCGAGCCGTTCCCGATGTGCCGCTGCCCCTCGGGAAAAAAGAAAAGTTCGTTCACTCCACAGGCAGCCACCCCCGCCTCGGTGTGCTGCTCACCCTCGCCGTCCACGCATAAGAAGAACTCGTGGTTCTCGTGCATGTGCAACGGCGGCCGCTCTTGATGGCGCAGGAGTATTTCAAATAATGATATTGATTCAATAATATTCATAATATAATATGATAATTAATATTTCTTCATGCGGGGTATTGTTTTTATATAAGTAATACCTTAATATTAGCCTTGGATATGCTTATTTTCAACACAAACATAATACAATTCAGTAATTATTAAATATAAAACAATAACAACATGCCACAACATTGAACCAAGGAGACGATGACCATGAAAATCAAGGCGGCGCTCGTGGGGTGCGGGGGCATCTGCAACGCATGGCTGGAACCGGCGGCGAAGTTCGAGGATCTCGAGATCGTCGGCTTGGTGGATCTGGACGCCCAAAGGGCCGGGGCGGTCAAGGAGAAGTACAAGCTCGAGACGGCGGCGACGGGGACCAGCCTTGAGGCCATCATCGACCAGACGCGGCCCGACGTGGTGTTCGACCTGACCGTGCCGTCGGCGCACCACGAGGTGACCGTGAAGGCGTTGGGCAAGGGCTGCCACGTCCTCGGCGAGAAGCCGATGGCCGACACGATGGAGCACGCCCGCCAGATGGTGAAAGCCGCCAGGAAGGCGAAGAAAATCTACGCCGTCATCCAGAACCGCCGCTACATCAACCAGATCGTCCAGTACCGTGACCTGGTCAACTCCGGATCGATCGGACAGCTCACCACCTTGAACGCCGACTTCTACATCGGGGCGCATTTCGGCGGCTTCCGCGACGTGATGGACCACGTGCTGGTGCTGGACATGGCGATCCACTCGTTCGACCAGGCGCGGTACATCTCCAAGACCGACCCGGTGTCGGTCTACTGCCATGAGTGGAACCCCGCCGGCTCGTGGTACAAGCACGGCGCCTCGGCCGTCGCCATCTTCGAGATGACAAACGGCGTGGTCTTCACCTACCGCGGCAGCTGGTGCGCCGAGGGGCTCAACAGCTCATGGGAATGCGACTGGCGCGCCATCGGCTCGAAAGGCTCGGCGACCTGGAACGGGGCGGACCTCATCAAGGCCGAGAAAGTCGTTAACGAGGAGGGGTTCTTCAGAAAGAAGGAGGAGGTGGCGGTTCCCGCCGCATCACTGCCCCTCACCACCCATGCCGCCCTCATCCGCGAGTTCCTCGACTGCGTCAAAAACGGCGGGACCCCGCAGACCAGCTGCGAGGACAACATCAAAAGCCTCGCGATGGTGCACGCCGCCATCAAGAGCGCCACGACCGGCAAGAAGGTGGCGGTCAAGGTCTGAGAGGGGAGAGGGAGGGAATGCAGATGGCAAATGACAAATGGCAAAGTAGGTTATGCTCGGCATGGAATACGTGTTTCACGCATCACCGATAACCAACAAGGAGTGATCGACATGGCGAAGAAAGACTTGTCAAAGCACGACATCCGGATCGGGACGCTGGTGGGAGCCGGGATGAAGGCGCCGGCGTACATCAAGCAGATCATGCATCACGGCTTCGAGTCGTACTGCCTCACGTTCTGGCAGACCACCAAGGGCGTCGACTGGAAGAAGCTCGCCCGCGAAGTCAAGGAAGTCCTCGACGGCACGGATGTGGTGATCTCCGGCCTGGGCATCTACGGCAACCCGCTTGAGACGCAAGAGAAGGATCTCGAGACCGTCAAAGGCTGGAAGGAATGCGTCGACAACGCCCACCTCTTCGGTGCGAACTACATCGCCGGCTTCTCGGGCCGCGTCCGCGGCAAGCCGATCGACGACAGCATGCCGCGCCTCAAAAAGGTCTTCGAGCCGCTCGCCAAGAAGGCGCAGGACAAGGGACTCAAGATCGCCTTCGAGAACTGCGACATGGGCGGCACCTGGCAGAGCGGCGACTGGAACGTGGCCCAGACTCCCCTCGCCTGGGAGATGATCTTCAACACCCTGCCCTACGACAACGTCGGCCTCGAATGGGAGCCCTGCCACCAGATGGTCAAGCTGATCGACCCGATGCCGCAGCTGCGCAAATACGTCTCCCGCATCTTCCACGTCCACGGCAAGGACGCCACCGTCTACTGGGACGTCGTCCGCGAGCACGGCGTGTTCGGGCCGAAGCAGTTCGCCTTCCACCGCACCCCGGGATTCGGCGACAGCAACTGGACCGACATCATCAGCGAGCTGCGCCGCGGCGGCTTCAAAGGCTCGATCGACATCGAGGGATGGCATGACCCCGTCTACCGCGAGAAGCTCGAGATGACCGGACAGGTCCACGCCCTCAACTATCTCAAGCAATGCCGCGGCGGCGACTTCGTCGAGAATCCAGTCGTGTGACGCTCAACGACTCCGTCCCGTTTAATCCACAACCACGCTGGCAACGGCGTGGTTTTTTTGTATAGTGCAATGCGGAGTTTGCCCGCAGCCTAACTTATGAATGTCAAATAGTGCCGAACACAATTTTGTCGTCAAAATTGCGTTCTCTTTTATTTCCGTCGTCAATCTCGCGGCAACTTCTTCACAAATGCTTCAGGCATAGAACATTTTAGGAAATAAAATATGGCGAAGGAGTTATTAGACGGCCCCGCCGACATCGGCGTCATCCGCGCCCTGCGCCGCGACGGGTTTCTGAGCGGCGTCGCCTGCGCGGCGGCGTGCCGCGTGGCGCGTCCCCCGCGGTGCTGGTTCGCCTGGGCGGACCGAACGCTGCTGCTGTTCGGCGCGACGCTGATCCTCGCCGGCGTCATCTTCTTCTTCGCCTACAACTGGTCGGCGATGGGACGCTTCATCAAGCTGGGACTGGTCGAGGCGGGGATCATCGCCTGCGTCCTCGCCGCGCACAAAATCGGACGCGGGAGCCTGTCCGGAAAAATCCTTCTGACCAGCGCCGCGGTGTTGGTGGGCGTGCTGCTCGCCGTGTTCGGACAGATCTATCAGACGGGGGCGGACGCCTACGAGCTGTTCGTGGGCTGGGCGGTTCTGATACTCGGCTGGGTTGTCATCTCCGACTTCGCCGCCCTGTGGCTGCTGTGGCTCGTGCTCGTCAACACGGCGGCGATCCTTTATTGGCAACAGGTCGCCTCCCCCTCCCACGCCGCCAGCCTTGAATCGATCTGCCTGGTGGTGGCATTGCTTGACGGCGCCGCGCTGGCTCTGTATGAGACGGGTGTCCGGCGGGGACTCGAATGGCTTGACGCCCGCTGGCTTCGAGGCGTCCTCTTCGCCGCGACCGTCGCCGCCTTATCCGTGCCGGTCTTCCATTCCATCTTCGACGCACGCGACGCAACGGGGGTCAGCGCCGTCGCCTGCCTCCTGTGGATCGGCGCGGCCGTCGCCGGCTACGCCGGTTATCGATACCGCATCAAGGACATGATCCCTCTCGCGCTGGTCGTCATGAGCGCCTGCGCCGTCGTTCTGGCCGGCATCGGACGGCTTATGTTCGGCAACTATTTCCACGCTGACGCCGTAATGTTTCTGCTCTTTCCGCTGATCGTCCTCGGGGTCGTCAGCGCCGCCGCGTTCTGGCTCAAACAGAGCGCCGCGACGATGGCGGCGGAACTGAAGGAGGGAACGAAATGAAAGAATCCCTCCCCACGCTCCGCGAGGTGCTGGCTCATCCAGACGTCGCGCCGCATGTGCCCCAAGAGGAACTGGCGAGGATCGAGGAGCACTTCCGCACCCTCGCCACGTCATCGCCCGATCCGCTGTACATCCGGATCCTCTGCGGCGTCGGCGCATGGTTCGCCGCCTTGTTCCTCGTCGGCTTCCTTGGCGTCAGCCACCTCCTCTCCGGCGGAACGAGCGCGATCATATGCGGCGTCATCCTTCTCGCCGCCGCCATCGCCGCCGTCAGGATGAGCGCGAGGCTGTTTCTGGGACAACTCGCCCTTGCCCTTGCCTTCGCGGGAAACATCGCGGTTGTCGCGGGCGTGATGGATTCCTATCATCTCGATCTAACCGCGCTGCTTGTCACGCATGCGGTGGTCTGCGCCGTCGTCTATCCACTTTTTCCGAGCGCCACCTACCGATTCACCGCTCCCGTATTTGTCGGCATCATCGCCGCCGCAGTGATTCTCGATGACAAGACGATGATGGGAATGCACGCCCTTGTCGCCGTGGAAACTCTTCTCGCCGGGGCGCTTCTGCTGCGGGAGCGACTCCCGCGCGCGCTCAAGCCGCTGTCCTACGCGGCGGCCTGCATGCTTCCCGGGACGCTCCTGTTCCTGAACCTCCATCAAGCCCATTCGTGGAGGAGCGACTTCCAGCCCGCGCTCTGGCCATCGAGCGTTCTGCTTGCGTGCGGCCTGCTCTATCTGCTCTTCAGAATGGCCGGGGACGCGCGGCGGACGCGGGAGCCGTGGTTCGCCGTCGCCTGTGTATCGATCGTTCTCCTGGGGATCTTCACGACACCGGCCATACTGGTTGCCATAGGACTGCTTGTCATCGGATTCGCCCACGGCGACAAAGCGCTGACCGCTTTGGCGTATCTCTTCTTCCCCGCCTCCCTGGTGGTGTTCTACTATGCGCTGGACGTCGATCTCGCCTACAAGTCGTGGGTCGTCGCCGGAAGCGGCGTGCTGGCGCTCGCCGCGCGCTGGGCCGTGGCGCGGACGCGCCCGAAGGAGCTGGGCACATGAGAAACTATATCTTCTGGGCGACTACCATCCTTGTCCTCGCCGCCGTCCCGTTCCTTGCGACGCAGAAGGAGAACACCTTGGTCAACGGCCGCGCGATGCTGCTGAAGCTCGCGCCGCGGGATCCGCGCTCTTTGATGCAGGGCGACTACATGGTGCTCCGGTACGAACTGGACAGGAACGTTCCCGCAAGCAGTCTGAAGGACAGCGGCCGCATCGTCGTCTCCCTCGACAAGGACAACGTCGCCACCTTCGTCCGCCTCCACGACGACACCCCGCTTCGAGACGGCGAGCATCTTCTCCTGTACCGCAACCGCGGCGGGCTCCGACTTGGCGCGGAGTCGTTCATGTTCCAGGAGGGCGACGCCAACCTCTATGCGAAAGCCAAGTTCGGCGAACTGAAGGTCGACCCATCCGGGGCGAGCGTGCTCGTCGGCCTCCGCGACGAAAACCGCACCCCGCTGGGCAGAGGAACATGGGAGTCGAAATGAACGCGCGACGCACCTCTCCCAACAGCGGAATCTTTCGTCACTGTCCCGGCTGCGCTCGAGAAGATATTTCTTTTGACGGCCTCAAAAAATGGGAATGTCCCCACTGCGGCTGGACTTTCTTCCTCAATGCGGCGGCGGCGGTGATGGTGATCCTTGCCGACGCCGAAGACAGGGTGCTGCTCACCGTGAGGGCAAAGGATCCGGCGGCGGGAAAACTCGACCTGCCGGGCGGATTCGTGGATCCCGGTGAGACAGCCGAGGAGGCGCTCCGCCGCGAGGTCGCCGAGGAGCTTGGATTAAAACTCGGTGCCCTGCGCTATCTCGGCTCGTCGCTCAACAACTATCACTACAAAGGCGTGGTCTATCCCACCTGCGACATGGTCTTCGCCTGCCGCCTGCCCACAAGGAAATTGACGCTCGACCCCGCGGAGATCGCCGGGGTCGTCATGCTCCGCCCCGACGAGATCGACCCCGCCGCACTCGCCTTCGAGTCGGTCGCCAGAGCACTGGCGCTCCTCTGAATTCAAGCGCGGACCCGCCACGCCCCTGCACCCCTTTTCCCGCGGCTCAAGTGTTCTGACGTTACGACGCCAGGGCGTGCTGCTCCAACTCGCGGGCGCAGTGGCTGCAGAAATGTTTTGCCTTCGGGGCGGCGACTGTCACCTTTTTGTCGAAGATCGCCTTGAGCTTCTCGTTGATCTTGTCGCAGCAGCCGTCGACGTGCAGGACATCGCACTCGCTGCTGAGGATGAACGGATGTCCGGTGGCGGCCATCTTCTCGACCAGCTCATTCGCCATCCGATCGAGTTCGGAGACTTTCAGCTCCTCGGAGAAGAACTTCTTCGAGGGCAGGTTGCCGAAGAGCACGATATCGTCCGGAACGATGGCGGCGTCCTCCCAAAGTTTACGCGAGCTGCCGAGGCTCAGCATGGCCGGACGGAGCGAGCAGAATCCTTTGAGGATCTCGTCGGTGATCTCGCCGCAGCAGTGGAAGACGAAATCGACGTTCCGGCTTTCGAGATGCGCTTGGATGCGCTTGTTGTATTTCAGGACGAAACGCTCGAAGACGTCCGAGCCCTCAGCCATCTGGTTGGGAGAGATGTAGACTTTGTTGGCGGCGGGTTCGGCGATGAAGAAGCCCTTCGCGCCGGCGTCGATCTGGGCGTCCATGTAACGGAAAATGGTCTCGAGGGCGAGATCGAGGATGGTCTCGATCATCTTCACGTCCGGGTCCTCCTCGGCCGTCACGCCGGTTCCGGCGATGTAGACGGGGGTGATGGGGTCCGCCACCAACTTGGTCATGAGCGAGAAGGGGCCGATGCTCATGCCGAACGGGACGAGGTCGGTCGTGGTCGCCACGTGGCGCACCGCCTCGACGTTGGCCTTCATGCGGACGTCCAGCGGCCCGGCGATCCCCTTGCGGATGGCGTCGACCTGCTCATCGGTGGGACATGCGGAGAAATGCCACGTCGGGATGTCCTTCTCCGAGATGCCCAACTGCCGGAGCAGGTGGGCCTTCTCAAGCATCAGATCCATCACCGGCATGGCCAGCGGCGTGTGGTAGCGGCGGGCGGCGTCCGCCACGACCGCGCCAAGCCGCGCGCCGTCGCGCAGAATCTGCTCGGCGTCCGCCTTTTCGCGCAGCGCCATGTCCGATCCGATCGGCATCCGAAGCCCTGATTTCGCCAACTCGATGAAGTGCGTCCTGCTCATCTTCCCACTCTCCTTATGTTCGTGCGCCACTACGTGCGATCGTTCAAGATGGTTTATTTTATTGACTAATTTTAACCTATGCTCCGCCTGCTGTCTTGACGTTCGTTAGCCTGTCATTGTGCTATTTTATCATTCGGTTTCATCGTTCGCATGTTGTGGCGTAACGTCGTGGGGGACACGCAAGAGGAAATGCGACCTAAAGCGAAGAGCGGCGCGGCTACGGCGCACGCGGCCGGCTGTCAGGCGTGCGGGCTATTCCCGGAACGTCGGCTTGGGCGGGGATGGACGAAAGGTGTTGAGGTAGAGCAGGACGGCGCTTCCCCCGTCGGCGCGCAGGGTCTGATCCAACGCGGTGTCGAGGAGCGCCGACAAGGTCTCCGGATCGACGGCGGCACGGAGATTGACGACCAGTTCCCACCGGTCGGCGCTGAACGAGTCTCCTTCGACATCAGGCTCCGCGGCCGTGGTGGAGGCGCCGGCCTTGACCGTCCCCCGCGGAGTGGCAAGTTCCAGTTTCAAATTTCCCAGTATCGCGTTGGCGCGTTCCAATCCCTTCTGCAGAGCGGTCACCAGCGAGCGGGCCAGCGGCTCGGCGTCCCGTGGAACGGGAAGACGCGTCGCCGCGCGGGCGTTCAACCAGCCCATTTCCGCCTCGGCTCGTGCATATTCCGCGTAATCCAGCCCCCGCAGCGCCGCGATCATGGGCTTGCCGGACAGCATGAAGTCCAGCCACATATCGAGACCGGCGCCGGTTCGGGAGGAGACGCTGACGATGGCGGCCTGCGGCGCGCGGATCCGGAGGTCCTCGGCGGCGCGTTGCCGCGCGTCGTCATCATGAAGATCGTTTTTGGATAGCACGGCCAAATCCGCCTCGCGCAATTGGTTGTCCAGCAGGAACGCCATGGACCACCGCGCCGGTCCCGGCGGGGCGGCGCGGAGTTCGCCAAGGCGGGCGGGATCGACCAGCACGGAGACCGGAGCGACCTCCACCGGCGCGCCCAATTGAGCGGCGATCGGATGCAGCACGGTGGCGATGAGGTCGGTGCAGCTGCCGACCGGCTCGGCGAAAATCAGATCCACTCCCTCCTCGGCGATCAACGCTTTGACGGCCGCCGCGAACCCATGGAAGTTGCAGCAGAAGCAGGAGCCGGCGACCTCTCGCACGGGAATCCCCGCCCGTCGCAGCACGCTGGTGTCCACCAGCTCGGCCGCCTGGTCGTTGGTGATGGCGCCGGGCACGCGCCCGCGGGCGGCGGCGAGCCGCGCGACCGCGCGGATGGCGCTCGTCTTGCCCGCGCCGAGGAAGCCGCCGACAAAAACGACGCGGGGTGTCATGCCGGCGCGCGGCGCCGCGCGGGCGGGAGCCGCGCCGGCCTGCCGCAAGGTCTCCAGCCATGCCTGCGTGTGGGCCGAGGCGTCTCCGCGCAGGATCACGGCGATGCCCGTGGTGGCGATCGGCGGCAGAGGACTTTCCGTCAGGCTCATGCCCGCGGTGGAGTAATCCACATACCATGTCTTGCCGCCGGAACGGACAAATCCCTTGGCGCGGAGGATCTCGCTGGCGTGTCCCTGGATCCCCTCCCGCAACTCGGCGATATCCAGATCGCCGGGGATCGACACGAAATCACTGGCGTAGAGCGGGTCGCGGCACGGTGACAGTTCGCCGCGCAGGCCGCGGCGGCCGGCGTGGCCGAACAGGTCGAGATCGACGCGGCCGTGGACGGCGCGGATGATTGAGGCGCGGGAGTTCAGGTGGCGCAACTCGTTCTCAAGGTTTTCCAGCTGGTCGGGCGCGGCGAGATCGGTCTTGTTGACCACGATGACGTCGGCGCTCTCGACCTGGGCCAGGATGTTGGGCAGCGTGTGCCGCAACGCGGTGAAGCTGCGCCGGTCGACCACGGTGATGATGCCGGACAGGCTGAAGCGTTCGTCCAGCCGCGTCTCCGCCAGCATCGTCTCGATCACCTTGGGGTTGGCCATGCCGCTGGCCTCGATCACCACGCCCTCCGCCTCCGGGAACCGCTGGGGAATGGCGTTCAACTGGGAGACGAACTGGCTGACCAGGCATTTGCAGAAGATGCTGCCGCCGGGAAGGCGCACGACATCAGGATTCTCGGTGGCAAGCAGAACCGCGCCATCGACATCTTCCGCCGAGAACTCGTTCACCAGATAGACGAGCTTCTCCGCGCGGCGGCTCTCGACGACATGCTTCAGCAACGAGGTCTTGCCCGTTCCGAGAAAGCCGGTAACCAGACAGAGGGGTATCATGGCGCATCTCCTACAGGTCGGACACACACATCCCGGCTGACGGACTCAGCCGCCCATTTTGGCGCGGGCGGCGGCCTCGATCGCGGCGACCAGGGTTTTCTGGTCCGGTATGAGCGAGGCGAACTTTATCTCGCCGTCGATGCAGATGGTGGGCAGGTTCTTGACGCCAAGTTTGACCATCATCCCGATGCCTTGACGGACCTTGATCTTGTGCTCGTTGATGTACACGCGCACCGGCGTCGTGTTGGCCGCCTTGTGCACGGCCTCCAGCATGTACTGGCAGGGCGCGCACGAGGTGGAGTCCAGCGTGATAACGTCGATGACGACCGCGTTGCGGGCCTGGTAGTCTGGCAGCGCGATGTCGTCGAAGCTCTCGCACTTCTTGCACTGCAGCGACTCGCGGGCGATCTGCCGCTGGTACTCATCGTGCACCATGGCGGTCACGGCCTGCAGGTTTTTCTCGGGCACCGCGTAGGGCAGATCGCAGCCGGGCGCCAGGACAAAGCCCTTCGTGCCGCACTGGTCCAGTATGGAGATCGTCTCGGTCTTGGCGTCGCCCTCGTAGCCCAGCAGCAGGACGGACGTCAGCTTGATGTTGCCGCCGAAGGACTTGTCCGCCTTGCCGCACAGGTCGCGGAGCTTGGCCATGTCGATCTGCTCGTCGACCGAGATGTTGTCCGCCCGGGTCGCGCACATGGCCTCCAGATTGCGGGTGACATCGCCGCAGACGAAGATCGACGACAGAGACTTGCGCGAGCGGACGTAGTCGAAAACATGGTTCATGTACGGAGTGACGAACTCCTGAAAATGCTCCGGGGAGATCTGGCTGGTCATGGGGTCGACGACCGCGATCACGTCCGCGCCGTGGTCCAGATAGTAGCCGGCGGTCTTGACGCCGATCTCGGCGCAGTAGGCGATGACCGCCTTGACCTCTTCAGGCTTGTCGAACATATCCAGGAAAATGTCGTTGCCGAGCAGGTGCAAGGCCAGGGTGAAGGGACCGCAGATCAACCCGTACAGCGCGATCTCGCCGCCCAGTTCCTTCTTCATGATATCCAGCGCCTCGAGCACCAGCGGCAGACGCCCTTTGGATGCGTCGTACGCGGGAAGGTCGGCGAGTGCGCCGGAGGTCAGGGGATGGGTGGTGACGCTGGGGGGCACCTCGTCGGCCCAGTGCAGGCGGCACCCGAGGATTTCGGCCTCGATCTGCAGGTCGAAGGCGATCGGCAGCCCGTCCGGGCGGTAGAGCTCGTTCGCCCGTTTCAGCCCCTGGACGATCAACTCCGTCGACGTGAGGTAGTCGGTGGCCGTCCTGTTGATCAATTTCGCGCCGTGGACGCCAACGAAGGGGACCCAGGCGGCCCGGGGCGTCTGCTGGTTGCGGAGGGCGTCAAGAAGAATG
>CAYTFM010000149.1:0-20801 GCA_964436735.1 uncultured Victivallales bacterium
CGCGGATTCTGCGCGAGAGCTCCCCCAACGCCTGGGTACGTAAATTCCTGAACCGCGGCAACACGAAGGGATGATGCATCACCACAGACTTCGCGCGCACAACCAATTTGTATTGGAAATAGTACCGAAGGAAATTTTGGCGTCATAATTTTCTTCTCATACATTTTCGCCACTGCACTTACGGCAAGTAGTTTTTTTGGAAAATAAACCCTTGAATACGCAAAGGAAATGCATATGAGCAACCGAGGCAATCCATACAAAGTGGGCTTGTTCATACTCGTCACCGTCACCTTGTTGGCCGCCACCCTGGTGACGCTGGGGGCTTTGAAGTACTTCCGCACGACCCTCACCTTCATGACCATCGTTCCCGGCACCGTGCAGGGGCTCGAGAAAGGGGCGAAGGTCAAACTCAGCGGTGTCACCATCGGACGGGTCGTGCAAATCCAGATCGGCGACCTGAGGAAAGAGGAGAACGAGGTCTTCGTGACAATGGAGTTCGACGCCGATGCCATGAGGTTCCATTCGCCGAGGCCGCTCATGACGGCTGGGATGAAGAAATCGGACATTGCCGAATTGTTCAAGGAGAGGGTCGAGGAGGTCGTCAAGAACGGTATGCGCTGCCAGCTTCAATACGGCGACATCACGGGAACCGTGTACGTGGAGCTCTCCTTCGTCAACCCAGCGGAATACCCGCTGGTTGAACGGAACGATCTCCCAGAGGACCATCCGGTCTATGTCCCGTCGATCCCGTCCGCCTCCATCGGCAACGTCATCGTCGACTTCCAGAAGGCGATCGTGAAGATCAGCAGGGTCGACTTCGCGGGCCTTTCCTCGCAGCTCGAGCGGTTTCTTGAGACTGCCAACAAGGTGTGTGGCGACAGCAAGACGCGCGAGTTCATCGAGGAGGCGAGGAAGGTCAGCGACAACCTGCGGGTGATCACGGACGCCGTCAAGGACTCGTGGAGCAAGAAGAAGCTCGAGGATTTCTACACCAATTTCAGCGAGGCTCTCGCGCATATCGACACGACCATGGACGACATCTCGAAGTTCACCAAAGAGACAGGGGACGAGATCAAGAAGGCGCGGCTGGATGAGACGACTCAGAGCTCCCGAGAGGTGCTGGGGAAATCCCAGGAGGCGTTAGGGAAGCTTGATGGATTGCAGGAGGAGTTGCGGCAGGCGGTCGCGAAGCTCGACGAGACGCTCCGCGCCGCGCGGAACCTGATGGACTATCTTGAGAAGCAGCCCGACGCGTTGCTTGGCGGGAAGCCCGACGCCCGAGTCGTGGAACCGAAATAGCAGGTATAGAGGAGTCAGGGAACGACGGCTAACAATGACCATAAACTGTGGAGCTGTTTTGAGCTCCACTCATTTTGTGAAAAATCGATTTCCATGACCTGCGTTTTTGCGCATGTCATGCGAGCAAAACATTGAAAATTCCTCCGCTGTCCCGCCTTTGTCTTGATTGCTCGGTTTTTGTGCGATGCTTTCATCGTTATTCGACAGACCCCACCCGTCCATAGTGATTGAGGAGACTTGGGATGACATCTCGCTGATTCGTTGGTGTGCCCGGAGGCGGTGGGGCGTGTGGGATTACGGGCGACGCGGAGCTGGCCCATCCGTTTTGCGGATGATGAGCGGGCAGGGGACGGCGATCCGTCTCGGTTCGCCGCCGCCGGGTGTCGTCATGAGTTCCGCAAGCAGTTTGTAAGCGGACACACCGAGCTCCTGGCGAGAGGTTTGCACCGTGGTGATGTCGCAGTGCCGGTAGTGTGGATCGTCATCCATGCCGACAACCGAGAAGTCCCGCGGCACCTCCACTCCGAGCGAGCGGAGTTCGCCAATCAGGAGCGCCGCGATGATGTCGCCCGAGCAGACCATCGCCGTGTGCCGAGTTTTCACCTCCGGCGCCATCTGGCGGATGCGGGTACGGATGGACTCGGCCGACGGGATAGGGCCGACTCCGTAGATCCCTGGTGGAGTCAGGTGGAGCCCCGCCTTCCGCAGTGCTGTGGTGAATCCTTCAAGGCGGTCGGCCTGCCACGAGGCGTCCGTCTCGAGCATCATGAAACCAAGGGAGTGATGCCCCAGTTCAATCAGACGCTGCGTCGCGGTCAACGCCACGTTCCGCTGGTCGAAATAGACGGTGTCGCGGCCGCAGTCGGGGCATTCGGTCACGATTACCGGAATGTCGTTCAACGCCAGCTTCGTCGATTCCATCCGTGGATTTGAAGGGGTGGGTGGAATGAAGAGCAGGGCGGCGACGTTGGCCGATCTGATCCGTTCCAGGAACGCGGGGGTGAGCGAGCGGTCGGGATGGCAGTTGAACAGTTCGATGCGCGCCCCCGCCTCGTTGACGAGTCGCTCAAAGGGGGCGAGAATCCGCGCCGCTCCCGAGGTCTGGACTTCCGGATGCTCCATCTGCAGGAAGGCGGCCACGCCGATGCGCGTCCCGGGGGGCACGGCGGCGGGCGGGTGCGTCATCTCCGCGCCTCTCCGCGAGGAGGGGGGCTTGACGAACGTTCCCTTACCCTGTATTCGCTCGACCAATCCCTCGTGCATGAGGGCCGAGATGACTTTGCTCGCCGTCACGTGGCTGACGGCATACTCGGCCGCCAGGGTGTTGTCCGACAGGAACAGCTGCCCCGGGCGGAACTCGCCGTTGATGATCTTTGCCTGGAGCAGATTCTTCAGCGAGGTGAATTTCGTTGCCGAGGGGACTGTTTTCTGCCCGTGCGTGTCATTCATCGTTTCGGATTTCGCACTTCGAGTTTCTGGTTCATGAGCGGTGCCAGTTGGCGGGCCAGATTGAAGCCCATCAGAGCCTGTCCATAGCCGTCGGGATGTATGAGATCGGTTGTCAAGCCGCTGAGTTCTCCGAGTATGGAATGTCCCTCGATGAGCCTTACCCCAGCGCATGTCCGTTCCTGGGCGAGGCGGCGCAGGATGTCGTTGTACGTGCGTTGATGGACGGCGTGGATCGTGTCGATGGTCAGGCAGTCCTCAAGATTGTAGAATGAGGTGACAAGAATGACTGGCTTCCCGGGATTGCGCGCCGCGGTGGCGTCAAGCAGAAATGTGACGCGTCGTTCAAATTCGTCCGGCTCGATCGTTCCCCGCATGTTGACTCCCAGTTCGAATGTGGCGAAGTCCCAGTCGCCGCGGGAGGCGATGTGCGCGGCCAGTTCCGGCTCGCAGAAGCAGGCACCCCCCATGGCGAGGTTGAGGACGTCCACGCCGATGGCCCGCGCCGCCACTTGGACATAGGAAAGGTCGGTCCGCGCGGCGGCGCACCCCGCGGTGATGGAGGAGCCGTAGGCGAGCCAGCGGACTGACGGCTTCTCGTCGGGGCGCGGAGGCCTGACCTCCCAGCCGAAGCTTTCCAGACGATGGAAGACGGTGAAGTAGGAGGCGGTCATGAAGCGCCACACATGCGGCGGGAAGCGGGCTCCGTGGAAGGCGTCAGTCCTGGCGGCCGTCAGGTGTGGCGGAGGTTCGACGTTGATGCAATGGAGTCCACCCGGCTTGATGGTGTGAACCGCATACTGCTGCTCGCCCCGGAACACGAGCAGTTCCGCGTCGCCCTCAAGCGAGGAGATGAACAGGAGCAGTCGGGGCGCCTCCGTGACGCAGCGGATCTCCGTTCCCGGAGTCATCTGCGAGTTCCAGCGTCCGCGCGGCGATAAATGGTTTCGCACCGATAGGGGCATCCGCTGCGGCAGCCATCCGGCGATGCCTTCGACCTCCTCCATCTCGACCACATTGTGGAATTCCACGCTGGCGTGAATCATTGACGCGTCTCCTCGCCTTTCTCAGCTCTAAGGACAATATAGCCGCCCGCGGGAATCTCCACAGGCGCGCCGGGAATCGAAACGCCTTCGAGTTCCATGGGGGCGGACAGCTTGGTGTGTATGGGATGATCGGTTGGGTTGTTGACCGAGACATGCCAGTGCGGCGGTGTCTCCCGCAGCCGGGTTGCCTGGATGAACAGCTCGCGTCCCGCCGCGTCCGCCACGACCGGGTGTCCAAGACTCACCTTCGTCTCTGGCGCGAGGGCGACGAAAAGCGGGACGCAGGCTCGTCCCTCGGCGGAGACGGCGACCGGCCGCCACCGGTTGGCGCCGTTGCCATAATATCCCTTCACGTACCCCGCGCGCTGGAGCAGGCCAGCCGACCAGCGTGGATTGAGTCCCTCGATCTGAAGCGGGAGCGTCATCCGCTCCGGCGCCTCGGCCGCCGTGGCGGACAGTTCCACGACGCCATTGTCCGGAGACATCCTCAGCGTCCCCGACGTCCCGATGCGCTCTCCGCGCATGAGACGCACCCCAGGCAGCTTGCGCAGATAGTCGAGATAGCGGCTCAGATCCCCGGGGTCGCGCAGCTCCATGTCAACGGGGAAATTGAGGCTGAATATCTCGAAGCCGCGGGAATCGCCAGCCGCGACCGCCTGTCCGGCGAGGGCGATGAACGCCACCTGCGGCCCGAGCTTGCGTTGCTCATCGCGCGGGCGCAATTCCACCATCATGTCCTGTCCCTGATTGACCAGGAGGTGACTGTTCATGACCCGTGACGAGTAGATGCCAAGCCACCCTCCAGCGGGCAACACCAGCCGCCGCGGGGAGCGCAGGCTGGTCACGTCGATGGACACGGATGGATCGTCGCCGGACACGACGAACACGGGTTTCGGGCAGGTGAGGAAGTCGGCGCCCAGCGTCCACAGCTCAAGCGACTCGACTGTCTGTCCGGCGCGGAAGCGGAATATGCCATTCCACAGCGCGGGGATGATTCCCGCCCGTTCGCCGCCAAAGCCCCAACCTTCCGGATTGACGGCGATCATGGGCTGGGCCCATTCGCGGTAGAAGAGGTCGCAGGTGAAAAGCGCGGAATCGCCAGCGGCCGGGCCGAAAGTGTGCCAGGGATTTTTCACGCTCCGCCCGTCAACCCCGTAGACCTGTCCCCGTCGCTCGCTGGCGACTTGGAGCGACAACTCGTCGGACGCCAGCAGCAGCGGCGCCTGGAGCATGCGGTTTGCATTCTCCGAGCCGAGGCTGCTTCTCAGTTTTGGGAAATTATCGCTCGCCTGGCCGAATTGGCGTATTCCTTTGGGGCCGCCGTCCCAGGTCCAGCCTGCCACCGATTGCGGCAAGGACGGCGCGCGCAGCGTCGGCGCCGCGAAAGGGCCCCTCGCCATCGATATGGTGATCATGTCGTTGATGTGGTCGTGGCAGAATTCGGGGCTGATGGCTCCTGATTTCCGGCAGGTGCGCGGATAACTCACGGCACGCCCGCCGTCCGTGTCGATGGCGACAGCCACCAACGTTTTCTGCAGTGTCCGGTCCAAGAGGAGGTCGACGGCGAACTCCTTGGCGCCCCCTGGCAGGAAACGGCGGAAGAGCTCCGTCCCATTGTAGATGGCGACCTCCCGGAGTCCCTTGTCGGAGACGACCCGGAGCGGGGCGCGCATGAGATTGGCCTCGACCACGAACTCCTCTGTGCCGAACGTCATGGCGCGGGCGCATGCCGGCCACGCTTCGATTCTGGGCCCCGTCGAGGGGAAGACGTTGGGGCCGTCGTACTGGCAGCTGTAGCGCAGAGCCTCGGCGAACAGCTTTCCCAGATCCCGCGCCTGGGCGTACACCAGTCCGCGTCCGGCTTTGACCTCCCGCTCCAGTTCGTCCGGTGAGTTGATCTCGTTGAGCGCCGCCGGAGTGGGGGGGAGGGTTCCCTGGGCTGTGCGCAGGTATTCGTCGAGCAGGCTCTCGACCAGCTTGCCGCCGCGGTAGGTTTCGACCGCCGCCATGCCGCAGAGGCGCAATTGATCCATGCGCATGCCCTCCGGGCTGGAGGTGAAGTCGGCGACGCCGATTTGATAGCGGTGGCCGACATCCAGCAGCCATGCGAAAAGAGGGGTGTTGTTTGCGGTGAAGTCACCCTTGGCGTCCTGCCCCTGCTGATAGAAGACCGTCTGCCCGTCTTTGTCTGTCCGCAGGCAGTTGGCGGGAGGGAACGGCAGCCCGGATCCGAACAGGAACAGGCGGTTGCCAAGATTGGTGCGGCCGACGTAGCCGGGGTATATGATCAATTTGTCCGTCGAAGTGCGGTGGCACTCCGCGGCGAAGGTCTGCCATTGCTCAGGAGTGAGCTGCCGCAGCTCCTCAAGCATCACCAGGAAATCCAGTCCGGCGTCGCGCGCCTTTGCCGCGTAGTCCGCGACCGTGCCCGTTCCTGCCGTGAGCGCGGTCCGCGCCCCGATCATGCCCTTGAACAGCGGAGCGCCCGCCGGCGGTTGATTGTCGAACTTGCCGGGAGCGAACTCATGGTCGAACTTCGCCTTGACTCCCGGACGCTCGTTTGGCGGCGCCAGCCGTCCAGGATTCATGCGGTAGCCGCCGAGCTCGCCGCCCGATTGGAGGGACGGTTCCGCAAGCCAGTGCAGGCTGTTCGTAAGCAGTCGACCAAAACCGCTGGGGCGGTTGCCCCGTCCCCGGTCCAGCACCTCGCGGTTGTAGATCCACTGGGTTCCGTTGGCCACGCTGAACATTCGCCACATGGGACAGAGGGCGACGCGGCCGCCGCGCCACTCCCTGATGGCGAAAATCGGCGGCTGGGGCACTGGTTCACTCCTGTGGTAAAGTCCTTCGAGCTCATGGATGTCATATCCCGTCGCGGCTGTTTTCAGAGCCTGCACCGGTATGGCGCGGGATGAGAGCGAGCCCCGCGCGACGACGATCCAGTCGGGCCCCACCTCCAGCGGATTGGTCATGCACGCCATGTAGGCGGGGCCATTGGGATACCAGAATCCGGCCACCCCCTCGCTCACGGGCGAAGGGGTCACGGCGTTTGTCCAGGCCAGTGGCATCGGCTGTGAGGCGTGGCTGAGTTGTGCCCGGTTCTCGGGGTTGTCCTCTACGATCTCCTCGGCTGGCAGTTTGGCGTCCATCATGACGGTGGCGTCGGCCAGAACCTGCTTCCGGATGTTGGTCTCGGTCGGCATGAGGAATAGCCCCCCTCCGGCCTCGGTGAAGCGGGTGATAAGCTCCTGGAAGCGGCGGATCTTTTCCGGGTCGGAGGCCAGACCGCGCCATTGACGATCCAAGGCGTCCTGGCTCGCATACAGGAAGAGGACGTTGAAGTGTTTCACGCGCTCCCACGTGAGCTCGTCCAGCCCTTTGTCCTCCGTGAGGTCGATCTCGAAACCGGCCTCATGTAATTCTTTAAGCCATGCCCAGTCTACCCAGCAGTGGCTGGTGTCGCTTCCCTTGGGGGTGGCGAAGAGAATCGCGGGACGCGGCGAATCGCCCGCGGACGCCAGGCCGGCAAGCAGCAGCGCCGCGGCGGCAAGCGCGCCTGCGGTTACGCGGCGGATAACGATTCCATGACGAATGGTGGCGCGGCGCATGTTCATCGGATCCTTTCTTGGTGGCGTATCTCACGTGTGAGGGGGTGGCAGGCCGGCGGTTTACTCCACCACGCCCTTATCGACGAGCAGGATCTGATCCCATGAGATGAAGCTGTCCGTGGCGTGGCTCTTCGGATCGAACTTCGGCCCTTCGAATTTCAAGGAAATCCAGATCTCGTAAGTGCGGTTGTGGTAGGTCGGGTCATAATGGCGCCCCATGGTGCCGACATCCAATCCCGTGCCCCAAAGGCCGCCCGTGACGAAGCGCAGATCCTTCGGCAACCGCGCCGTGCCCATCTTGTAGAGCTTATAGTGGTTGGGGACTATTTCCGCTTTGGGGATGTTCGCCTCCTTGCCGGTTAGCAACCATTTCTTCTCAGCGGCGTCATAGAATTCGAAGCCGACGCCGTTGTCATAGCTGTTCTTTTCGGGAATGTGGGCTTTCATGGCATGGGCGGCGATGGCGTCGGCATCCGGAACGGGAGTGATGGTCGCGCCCGCGCCGACTGATTCCGGCAGTTGGCGGATGATCTTCTCTTTCGGGTAGCCTTGCAGTTCGGCGGGCATTGTGTCGTTCTTGATATAGGCGAATAATTTCATCGATTCAAAAGCTTCCCGCGCCTTGTTCTTGTTGTCGTTGCGGTCGATCTTCGCCGCCGCGATCTCGTCGCAGGTGGCCAACCCTTTGGTGACGATCGCCGGGATGTCCGGCTTGAAGTCCGGAAACTCCTGCTGGATTTTCCGCAGGAAGATGACCGTCCAGATGTCGACGGCGGTGCGGGCCTGGCGCACGAAAAGGTTCCGCCGCGGGTCGTCCTTGGTCAGCTCCTCCATCTTGTCGAAATCGCGGCGCCAGCGGAGGATCTGCTCAGGCTTCAGGATGTTGAATCCGGGATAGGGATTCGCCTCCGTCGGGGTCAGTCCCAGCGCAAAGCGGAGCTGCTCCATCTCGTCGATGTGCGCCATCATCATGGGGGCGGCCGCGCCGAAGAAGAAGTCGGCCGCCTCGGCGGACAGGGCTCTGGCGTCCTGATCCGGATCGATCATCAGCCGCAGCGTGACATAGCGCGACACATTGTTGAACTGCCGGTCGCCGCCGCCGATGGGGCAGTGGAAGATGCTTTCCACGCCGGCGTCCCGCAGTTCCCGCAGCTCCTTTTGCGGTCGCTCGAAAATCGTGATGGGGCCACCCGTGTGGGCGTAGAACCAGTACGAAACGTGCGTGGCAGCCTTTCGCCATTTCAAGAGGTTTTCATGCTTCTGGAACCGTTCGCCGTTCTCAAGCGTCTCCGCCGGGATCTCCGTCAAGGTCTGGAGGCTGTTCAGGAAGGCGCAGTCGGCGATGAAATTCTTCGGGAAGACAAGGTTGTCCAGGGCCTTCTCCGTTTGTTGAGCTCCCTTGTACGCCAGAGTGGAAATGAACACGTCCGGATACGCCTTCCCGACCTCGGTGCACAGTTCCCGCATGTAGTCCCAGAGCGGACCGCCGGTGGAGTTGTATTTCTTCTCCAAGGCCAGACAGTTGGGACACCAGCAGTAGCGGCTGCCCCAATTGTCGTTCGAGGCCACCACGTAGCAATTTATCCCTTGCGGACGCTTCTCCTTAATCATTTCGAACACCTTGCTGGTCACGTGCCTGCGGCAGTCGGGGTTGGACAGGCAGAGTTCGGCGTTCGAGATGCGTTGTCCGTCCTTGTTCAACGTGAAATACTCCGGGTGCGCGGCGAACGTCTTCTCCCACTCGATGAAGGCGAAGCCGTGGCAGTGATTCTCGAAATGGAATTCCTCGCTCAGGCCGCTGTCTTTAAGGAAAAAGTCGTCGCGGTGCCACGCAGTTTGGTTCATGCGGTTGCGGAAGAAGAACGCTGCGGTGGCGCGCGGGTCGAATCCAGGCCACCATTTTGGCCCCCCGTCCCGGTATCCCTTGAACGCCATGGCTCGGCGCGTCTCTGTGCCGGAGAAGCGCAGCGTGTCCGTCTTGACGAATCGCTCGCCGCCCGGCGCGGGCAGGAAGTTCCGGTAGCCCGCCTCGTTCTCCACAAAGTCGTAGACGGCGTAGAGCGTGCCCCAGTCGTCGCCGCCGACCAGGATCAGGTCGTTGCCGCGGTTTGTCACCAGCGACTCCTGCTTCCGCAGTGAGTCCAGCAACTCGTCGCCTAACGCCTTTCTGACCATGGCGTTGCGTCCGATCAGGATGCGCTTCGTGGCGGTCTTGGCCTTGTCCGACTTGACGTCGGCGGTCTCAAACTCGACGCTCGTGCTTGCCTTGACGATCTCGTTCAGCTCCTTGACCGCGAATTTGTCGGGCGCGGCATTCGCGTCGTAGACGACGACATAATCGCTTGCGCCTTTGTCGATCAAGGTGAGCTGATCCTGCCAAGCTATTCCGGATTGGCAGGCGGCAAGGAAGGCCGCGAGCGCGAGCCCGATAAACGCGCTGTTCGTTTTCCACATCATTGCGCACACTCCTTATTTAAGGCTTGCTCCAGTCGAACATGACATCGGCGCTGCTGGTTGGCAGCGAGCTCAGGGGAATATAAATGAGGTGGCCATCGACAAACAGCATGTTCAGCCCCTTGTTGTGCCGCGGATCCCAGGTGTTGACCGGCCACCAATCACCTGCGAAGTAGTTGCCGCCATAGTACCAGCCATTGCACAGGGTGTCAATGGCGTAGGAACTCTCGCTGGGATAGGGCACCGTGTTGATCCGATATCTGGGGCGCTTGGGGGCCGACTCCTCTTGGTTGGCGTAGTTGACGCCGTAGCTCATCCATGCCCATGTGCTCGTGGCGGCCGCGGGGGCCACATTTTTGTCTTCTGGGCAGAGGTAGACGGAGGGTTTGACGCTTTGATAGGGAATGGCGAGGTAGTCCTTCAGCAGCCGTCCAATGTAAAAATTCACACTCGAATTCTCGCCTGTCAGGTGGCGCGTGGCGGGCAGCCAGCCGTCATGGTCGTCCACGTATCCCATCACGCCGCCCAGGTAGAGCTGCTTCATGTTGCCGGCGCACATCGCCGACTTCGCCAGAGCGCGAGCTCTTCCCAGCGCGGGCAGCAGCAGGCTCGCCAGAATGGCGATGATGGCGATCACCACCAGTAATTCAATGAGCGTGAAACGGGAGCTCCAAGTTCCTTGCCACTGGTTGCGGATTCGTTCTGGATGGAGTGTGCGCATTTCGACCTCTTTCGGTGTTTTTGGAGGAATTATACCACTACCATAATCACCACGCTGTTTTCCTTCAAACGGATGTGCGGTCCCTTGTCCGTGCCCCTTCGGCGATGGCATGCGGCGCGTCAGGCACGCCGAAACAGGCCAGCTTTTCCCAGAGCAGTCCAAGCGGCGCGCGGTAGGGGGTGTCGAGGAACGGCATATCACGCGCGGCGCGTCCGGTCGCCTGAAGGATAGGTTCCGGGGCGGGCATGCCATCGATCAGACGGATCGCCGAGGCCTCCGACCAGGCGCTGCGGGTGATCGCCAACTCCACCGGTGGCCTGTCCGGCAGCGCCGCCCTGCGGTACCGCAGACGCCTCGTGTTGAACAGGAAGCAGTCCTCGAACGCGGTGCCCCGCTCCAGTTCGGAGAGCCAGGCGACGATATCCGGATGATCGACGGCGCGGGCCACCTCCACCGCCATCCCGTTCTGCAGAAGCGACGCGGTTTTCGCGTCCAGCACCTTCTCCCGACCCTCGTAGTTGACGCACTCGACGCGCAGATACCCATACTCCTCGACAATGCGAACACAGATGGTCGCCTCCGTGTCGGCAACGTTGATGATGAGCGGCCTGAACGCGACCGCCGCCTCGCCAATCATGAAGCCGAACCACTGCCTGGGGCTGACTCCTGCCGCATCCTGTCCCATCTGTCCGTTGGCGGTCCACACTTCGCGCACGCTGTTCTGGTGATTAGGCACGACCATCGCCAGCCTGAGCGACCGCGCCGGTTTCCCTTGGGGAGGCGTCTGCGGCGAGCAGATGGCGAGCGCCGACGCGCCGCTCTGGACGGCGACCATCGACGCCCGACTGGCGCACTCGTCGGGGCCTTGCGTCACATTGTGCCACCATGTCACCTCGCCAGGACGGCCTGGCACCTCGTCGTCGACAAGATATCTGAGATAGGCCACAGGGCCGATGGAAGATTCCGAGCCTGCCGTGACATAGAGCGACGAGGTCTGGGAACCATCGCAAAACCCGTTCGACACGGAGCCCAGGCTGAACTCGCGGCGGATGAAGGTTGCGCACGTCACCACTCTGGCGGGGGCCGTTCCGGCGTCGCCCTGCTCCGCCGCCGCCACAATCTCAAACGGATCGGGCTTTGAGTGGAAAAGGGCGGCCCGCTCCGCATCCAACTGGGGATACGTTTCGCAGCCGATCCACGATAACCGAGCCACATGTTCGAGCAGATTCCCGCAATGGTGGATCCGCAGCCACCGCGCAGGGGTGAAGAGGTCGTCAAGTCCCAATCCGGCGGCCTCGCCGCCGAGCGCCAGCCACACCAGCATTTTCAATTCGGAGAAATGGTTGTCCCATCCGGCCGCGTAATTGCGGCTGTGCGGACCGGCCGCCCCATGGGCGCGGGGATGCCAGTGCAGGGCGAGATCCAGCCAGACCCGACGCGCAAGTCCGTCCGCCAAGGCGCGCGCGTCCGGGGACTGAGCCAATTCCGCGATCTCGGTCAGGGCGTGCAGCGTGAACGGCGAGTACGTCGTGCTGTTGTATTCGCTGGGCAGCCCCCGCCGCGACAGCATCTCCGCATACCGTTGAAGGCGCCACACTCCCATCTCCACCCAATCCGGTCGCGCAAGCATCTCACCGCCGAGGATCAAGCCGAGGCACGCTTTCGCGGGCATGTTGTCGTTGTAGCCATGAAACTGATAATCGCACTGGAAGTTCCCTGGATAGGGATGATTGCCTTCGGTGACCACCGTCTCGCACCAGGTGACCGTCGCCGTCTCCATCCTCGGACGGTATTTGGCCAGCAAAAGGCAGGCGATGTTCGACTGGAAGATGTCGAAGCGGTGGCCGTTGGGCGCGGCAATCGGCGCCCGCCGCGTCAACTTGTTCGCCAGTTCCACGTCGCTGCCATTCCCCTCATAGAACGCCCTCGCCAGCCACAAATCCAAACGGCCCGCCTCGGCTGTCAACGGCATCCGCCACGAGGCGTCCCGTTCGTCCAGTTGCGGCCGCGCCAGCGCGCGCAGTCTCGTTAACGCCTCATGGTATCGTGCCGGTTGCGCGTTCAATGCATCTATCAGCATAAAAAATAATCCTTGACGCGATTAGTTAGCAGCTAAGCAGTTAATTAAAGTTTAGCCATGATTCACACACGCCGCAATAGGTGAATTCGATTATCTTAAGAAATCGACTTGAAGGTGGTTGAGTTTTCCCTAATGGGATGTCCGGTCGCGGAGGAGGTGAAAAGATAGAGTGGACGGGCGTCGACGCTGAGCGGGAGAGTTGTGGGGTTACTTATTCAAGGTATGTCCCGGACAGGCCGGGGGCAGGTCAGTCCGCATCCCGATGAAGTTGTCGGTGAAAACGATCTTGTCGTCATTTTTCGTGAATTTGGCCTTTTCGGCACCATGCCGTTCGGCGGACTCGCTGAAGGCGCGGAGCAGATGGAGTGACGACTTGCTCGCCTGCTCCCGCGACTGATTGGTGCAGGTGAGTCTTTGGCGAATGGTCTACTCATTCTTCTCCTCACTCGGTGCGGTACGCGGTGTCGTCGAGCACCACAAGAGGTTTTTCGGCGCGCCTCTTTCCGGTCCTCATGAGTCGGCATGGGGGGGGGAAGCTCCGGCGAAGCCGGTTTGGTTCGCCTTTCCTGGGCGTCCAATAAGTGGTTTCAACCCGTGGTAAAAAGCGCGGGAGAAATGTATAGTTCCAGCTTTAATGTTTCTTTAATGTTTTGAGGATGCTTTACGATGGCTCGGGCTGTCCGGTCCGGGCGTTCCACACCGGGTGAGGGGAGAGGGGAGTTTACATGCCGAAACGGAAAGACTTACGGAAGATACTGCTCATTGGCTCGGGGCCGATCGTGATCGGCCAGGCCTGCGAGTTCGACTACTCGGGGACGCAGGCCTGCAAGGCGTTGAAGGAGGAGGGGTATGAGGTCGTGCTGGTCAACAGCAATCCCGCCACGATCATGACCGACCCCGAGTTCGCCGACCGCACCTATATCGAGCCGCTGACAAAGCAGGTGCTGAGCGACATCATCCGGCGCGAGCGGCCCGACGCGCTGCTGCCGACGCTTGGCGGGCAGACCGCTCTCAATCTCGCCATGGAGTTGCACGACTCCGGTATTCTCAAGACCTACAAGGTCGAGATGATCGGCGCGAAAGCCGAGTCCATCCGCAAGGCGGAGGACCGCCAGTTGTTCATGGAGACGATGCGGAGCATCGGCCTCGACCTGCCCCGCAGCCAGTCGGTCCACTCGGTGGAGGAGGCGAAGGAGGCGGCCAAGCGCATCGGCACGTTCCCGTTGATCATCCGCCCCGGATTCACGCTCGGCGGGGCCGGTGGCGGCATCGCTCGGAGCATGGATCAGCTTGAATCCATCGTGGCGCGCGGACTTGACATCAGCCCCAACCACGAGGTGCTCGTCGAGGAGTCCGTCCTCGGCTGGAAGGAGTTTGAGCTTGAGGTGATGCGCGACAAGAACGACAACGCCGTCATCATCTGCTCGATCGAGAACATCGATCCGATGGGCATCCACACCGGCGACAGCATCACGGTCGCCCCGGCGCAGACCCTCACCGACCGGGAGTACCAAATTATGCGCGACGGCTCGCTGGCGGTCCTCCGTGCCGTCGGCGTCGAGACGGGCGGCTCCAACGTCCAGTGGGCCGTCCACCCCGACAACGGCCGTATGGTCATCATCGAGATGAATCCGCGCGTCTCCCGCTCCAGCGCCCTCGCGTCGAAGGCCACGGGCTTCCCCATCGCCAAGATCGCCACGAAACTCGCCGTCGGCTACACCCTCGACGAGATCCGTAATGACATCACCCGCGAGACGCCCGCCTGCTTCGAGCCGTCGATCGACTACGTGGTCACCAAGATCCCGCGCTTCGCCTTCGAGAAGTTCCCGACCGCCGACGACACACTGACCACCCAGATGAAGTCCGTCGGCGAGACCATGGCCATCGGCAAGAACTTCAAGCAGTCGTTCCAGAAGGCCATGCGCGGTCTGGAGATCGGCATCGCCGGCTTCGGCGCGACCCACAAGAAGTTCCCGTGCGACACGATGGACGACGCCGAGTTGACCACGTCGCTCGAGCGGCCGAACGCCGCCCGCGTCATGTCCATCCGCGAGGCGTTCACGCGCGGGTGGACCGTCGAAAGGGTTTTCGAGGCGACGAAGATCGATCAATGGTTCTTGCGGCAGTTTCACGAACTGACCTGCTACGAGGACGAGATCGCCTCGGCGGGGACATTGAAGAAGCTGGAGGCCGACCTGCCCCTGTTCAGGCAGGCGAAGGAGTTCGGCTACTCCGACCGCCAGATCGCCCATCTGCTCAAGAGCTCGGAGGACGAGGTGCGCGCCGCCCGGAAGCGCGTCGGACTTCTCCCCGTCTACAGCCTTGTCGACACCTGCGCCGCCGAGTTCGCCGCCTTCACCCCCTACTACTATTCAACCTACGGCGATGTCGACGAGTGCCGCCGGAGCGACAAGAAGAAAATCATGATCCTCGGTGGCGGCCCCAACCGCATCGGGCAGGGCATCGAGTTCGACTACTGCTGCGTCCACGCCAGCTTCGCCCTCCGCAAGGCCGGCTACGAGACCATCATGGTCAACAGCAACCCCGAGACCGTCTCCACCGACTACGACACCAGCGACAAGCTCTATTTCGAGCCGCTGACGCTTGAGGACGTGCTGCATATCTACGAGAGGGAGAAACCCGACGGCGTGATCGTGCAGTTTGGCGGACAGACGCCGCTGAATCTGGCGAAGGATCTGGAGCGCCACGGCGTCAAGATCATCGGCACGAGCCCGACCAACATCGAGGCGGCGGAGGATCGCGACATCTTCCAGAAACTCGTCGCCGGACTCGGCATCAAGCAGCCGGCGAACGGCATGGCGACCACCATCGACCAAGCCCTTGAGATCGCCAACCGCATCGGCTATCCCATCCTCATGCGCCCCTCCTTCGTCCTCGGCGGCCGCGCCATGGTCATCGTCTACAAGGAGAAGTATCTGCGGAAGTACATGGAGGAGGCCGTGCACGCGTCCGAGGGCCGCCCCGTGCTGATCGACAAATATCTCGACGCCGCGCTGGAGGTGGACGTCGACTGCCTGTGCGACGGCGATATCGCCGTGATCGGCGCGATCATGGAGCACATCGAACTGGCCGGCATCCACTCCGGCGACTCCGCCTGCTGGATACCGACGATGACGCTGAGCGACAAGGTGTTGGCTGAAATCCGCAGGCATACGGTGGACATGGCCAAGGCGTTGGACGTCAGAGGCTTGATGAACGTCCAGTATGCGATCAAGGACGACGAGGTGTATGTGCTGGAGGTCAATCCGCGGGCCTCGCGGACCGTTCCTTTCGCCAGCAAGGCGATTGGCGCGCCGCTTGCGAAGATCGCCGCGCTCGTGATGGCCGGGGCGAAGCTGCGCGACATCGGCTTCACCTCGGAGATCATCCCGAGGCACATCAGCGTCAAGGAGGCGGTCTTCCCCTTCACCCGCTTCCCCGGCGTCGACATCCTGCTCAGCCCCGAGATGAAGTCGACCGGCGAGGTCATGGGCATAGACTTTTCTCCCAGCCTCGCCTACCTCAAGAGTCAGATAGCGGCGGGCAATACGCTGCCGCTCAAGGGCAACGTGTTCGTGAGTGTCCGCGACATGGACAAGGACGACGTCGTCGCCATGGCCAAGGATCTCGTCGACCTCGGGTTCACCATCTATGCGACCCGCGGCACGGCCACGCACCTCTACACAAACGAGATCAAAGTCAACGCCGTCTTCAAGATCGACGACGGGCGCCCCAATGTGCTTGATATGATCAAGGAGCGTAATCTCAATTGGATCATCAACACGCCCGAGGCGGGCCCTGGAGAGAAGGTCGACGAGATCCGCATGCGCTCCGAGGCGGTCTCCCGCGGCATTCCCATCACCACGACCATCAACGGGTTGAGTTCGGCGGTCGAGGGGCTCAAGGCGCTCCGTGCCATTGGGCATTGGGACATCTGTCCCATCCAGGAGTACCACCGCCGCGCGCCGAAGTTGAACCTGTGAGCTTTTTCTGGCTGCGCTCAGAAAAAGCTGTGGCCGGATTTATAATTCTCTGAACCCTGAACCCACACTGCGGCTTTCGCCGCGGAATATGCCGAGGGCGCGTATGCTGAAACTTGGAGTGAATGTCGATCACGTGGCGACGCTGCGGCAGGCGCGGCGGGCGGTCTTTCCCGATCCCGTCGAGGCGGCTCTTATCGCCGAGAAGGCGGGGGCTCATGGCATCACGGCACATCTGCGCGAGGACCGGCGCCACATCAATGATGACGATCTGCGGCGCCTCGGCAAGGTCGTGAAGCGGCTCAACATGGAGATGGCAGTGACGCCGGAGATGGTCAAGATCGCCTGCGCCTTGAAGCCCGCCTGCTGCTGCCTTGTGCCGGAGAAGCGCGCCGAGTTGACCACCGAGGGTGGACTAGACGTCGCCGGGCAGATGCGCAAGGTGGAACCGGCCGTCAGTCGGCTCATGGACGCCGGCATCGTGGTGAGTCTGTTCATCGCTCCAGAGGAGCGGCAGATCGAGGCCACGGCGAGGGCTGGAGCCGAATTCATCGAGCTGCACACTGGAACCTTCGCGAACGCCAAAGGGAAGACTGAGCGGAAGCGGGAGATGGTGCGGCTCGCCATGGGCGCCTATCTCGCCGATTCCTATGGGATCAAAGTCAATGCCGGACACGGGATCGACTACGTCAACATCAAGGACATCCTCGCCATTCCCTATCTCGTCGAGTTGAACATCGGGCACAGCATCGTCTCGCGGGCGGTGATCGTCGGCATGCGCCAGGCGGTCAAGGAGATGCTCAAACCGATGACGAAGTACGGGAGATAAGGTACTTCGCAACACACAAGGAGGTTGAAGATGCAGAAGCCGGGTGGTTCGAACATGTCAGCGGCGTTTGATGATCTGCGTGTCAGCGGAATCGCGGCCGTAGCGCAATCTATCAAAACGCGAGACGCGCTATCCAACGTGCATACGAGTGACGAATCTGCCATTGTCAAGGCGTTTGATTTTATCAACAAAACACGTGAAACTCTTGAGAAGCGGTATCCCGGCTTGTTTATGGCATCCTGAAAAACGTAATTCAAGAATCATATTTCTTCATCCGCTTCCTCAAAAGTCCACGCGCATAGGCAAAAGGGTTATTCCTTTTCCCGTGTCTTGTCCGAATCCGGCGTTATCGCCGGAGCGGACCACTGACCTGCCGCCAGGTTCAACTCGCCGATGCACATGTTGTTTCGTGATGAATGCTATCCTACGAAGAGGTATTTGGACGAGAAATTTGGATCACTGGTGAGGTTGACGCCCAATCTGCGCAGGCCAGCGTCGTCTCCCGGGGTCGGGATGTGCGTGATATGCATCTCGCAGCCCGCCAGCCCCTTGAGTTGTTCCATCGCCATCTGGGCGGTGGGGTTCGACGTGGCACAGATGCTGAGGGCGATGAGGGTCTCCTCCAGGTCGAGGCTGACCGTTTTGGCGGAAAGGATGTCTTCCTTGAGTCTCGTGATTGATTCGAGCGTGGTGGGGGAAAGCAGTAGAATCTTGTCGGGCAGTCCGGCGAGGCATTTGATGGCGTTGAGCACGACGCTGGAGGCGGCGTGCAGGAGGGGCGAGTTTTTGCCGGTCACGATGGTGCCGTCGGGCAATTCGATGGCCGCACCGCAGTAGATGCCTTCATTGCCTTTACTTTTTTCCTCGCCCTCGCGGGCGGCGAGCCGCGCGGGCTCGACCACGACTCGGTCCTCTGGTTTGACGCCCACCTCCTCCATAAGCATCGCCGCACGGTGCTCGGTGTCCTTTTCGCTCAGCCCCATCACGTACTCGCAGCGGTAGCGGAAGTAGCGGCGCAGGATCTCCTGCTTGGCGGCGTCCCGCACCGCAAGGTCGTCCACGATGCCGAAGCCCGCCCTGTTGAATCCCATGTCAGTGGGGGATTTGTAGACGGCCTCGTCTTTCATGATCCTGCCAAGGATGCGGGCCAGCAGCGGGAACGCCTCCACGTCGCGGTTGTAGTTGATGGCGGTCTGTCCGTACGCCTCAAGGTGGTACGGGTCGATCAGGTTGATGTCCTTGAGATCGACCGTCGCCGCCTCGTAGGCGACGTTGACGGGATGCTTGAGGGGAATGCTCCAGATCGGGAACGTCTCGAACTTGGCGTAGCCCGCGTTGACGCCGCGCGTGTGCTCGTGGTAGAGCTGCGAGAGGCAGGTGGCCAGCTTGCCGCTGCCGGGGCCCGGTCCGGTGACGACCACGATGGGACGGGTGGTCTCGATGAATGGGTTGGCGCCGTAGCCGGCGTCGCTGACGATCAGGTCGACGTCGGTGGGGTAGCCTTTCGTCGCCCGGTGGGTGACGACGCGGACGCCGCGGCGCTCGAGCTTGTTCTTGAAGAGGACGGCCGAAGGCTGTTCCTCGAAGCGGGTGATGACGACGGCGGCGACGTTCAATCCCCAGTGCCTGACGTCGTCGATGAGCTTCATAGCGTCGGAGTCGTAGGTGATGCCGAAATCGGCGCGCATCTTCTTGCGTTCGATGTCGCCGGCGAAGATGCACAGAATGATGTCGGTCTTGTCCTTGAGCTTTTGGAGGAGGCGCATCTTGACGTTGGGGTCGAAGCCCGGCAGGACGCGGGACGCGTGGTAGTCGAAGAGCAGCTTGCCGCCAAACTCGATGTAGAGCTTGTTCTGGAAGCGCCCGGCGCGCTCGAGGATGGCGGCGGTCTGCTCGGCGAGATACTTCTCGTTGTCGAATCCAGCGCGGACGGTCATGGCCTCAACCTTTCATGATGTCGGCGTGGTACTCTTGGAGAGATTTGAGGCCGCTGTCGTCCTTACGGCGCGCGGCGATCCCCTCGGCGGCGGCCAGCGCCGCCGTCAGTGTGGTGATGTAGGGAAGCTTGTGTTTGATCGCCGCCTTGCGGATGTAGGAGTCGTCATGCTGGCCGAGCCGTCCGATGGGGACGTTGATGAGAAGCTGGATCTCCCGGTTGGCGATGGCGTCGGCGATGTTCGGACGCCCCTCATGGAGCTTCAGAATCCGCTCCGAGGGCACGCCGTTCTCCTCGAAGAACGCCTGGGTGCCTTCCGTGGCCTTGATCTTGAAGCCGAGTTCATGGAATTTTTTCACCACGCTCTTGAGGGTTTTTGTGCGCTCGTTGCGCGGGACGGAGACAAGGACGGTGCCTTCGGTGGGCAGGGACTGCTGGGCCCCTTCCTGCGACTTGTAGAAGGCGAGGCCGAAGCTTTCCGCCATGCCGAGCACCTCGCCGGTCGAGCGCATCTCGGGCCCCAGGATCGGATCCACCTCGGGAAACATGTTGAAGGGGAAGACGGCCTCCTTGACGCCAAAGTGCGGGATCATGCGGTGGACGAGGCCGAGTTCGGAGAGTTTTTTGCCGAGCATGACCTGGGTGGCGATGCGGGCCATCGGGATGGCGCAGACCTTCGAGACCAGCGGGACGGTGCGGGAGGCGCGGGGATTGGCCTCGAGGATGTACACCTTGTCTTTGGCGATGGCGTACTGGATGTTGATCAGTCCCACGACGCCGAGTTTCTGCGCGATCTGCCGCGTGTACTTCTCCAGCGTCTTGATGTGCTTTGCCGGAATGCTGATGGGGGGCACCACGCATGCGGCGTCGCCGGAGTGCACGCCCGCCTGCTCGATGTGCTCCATGATCGCTGGGATGAACACGTCCTTCCCGTCGGAGATGGCGTCGGCCTCGACCTCAAGCGCGTCCTCCAGGAATTTGTCGATCAGGATGGGACGCTCGGGGGTGACGCCGACGGCCTCGGCGATGTATCTGCGCAGCATCTCCTCGTCGTGTATGACCTCCATGCCGCGGCCGCCCAGGACGAACGAGGGGCGGAGCATGAGCGGGTAGCCGATGCGATTGGCGGCGGCCAGGGCCTGCGGGAGGTCGCTGACCATCTCGGAGACCGGCATGGGGATGTCGAGTTTCTCCATCATTTTGCGGAAGAGGTCGCGGTCCTCGGCCATCTCGATGACCGAGGCGGAGTTGCCGAGGATCTTTACGCCGGCCTTCTCAAGCTCGGCGGCGATGTTCAGCGGGGTCTGCCCGCCGAATTGCGCGATCACGCCGATCGGCTTCTCCTTCTCGTAGATGCTCAGGACGTCCTCGACCGTGAGCGGTTCGAAATAGAGCTTGTCTG
>CAYTFM010000150.1:0-11321 GCA_964436735.1 uncultured Victivallales bacterium
ACGCACTCGGCCAGTCCCCTCCCCGTGGCAGCGGCCATCGCCAACCTCTCGATCATTAAGGAGGAGAAATTGGTCGAGCGCGCCGCAAAACTTGAGAAGACTCTCAAGCCCGCCCTCGACGAGATCCAGCGGAAACATTCCACCCACATCGCCAGAGCCTACTGCCGCGGACTCGTGGGTGGACTGCTCATCGTCAACCCCGGCACGAAGGACGCCGACGCCACCACCGCCATCGCAATCAACGAGAAGTGCTTCCAGCGTGGCTTGCTGATGTTCGCTCCTGTCGGCTGGGGCGGCGGCTGCGTGAAGATCGCCCCGCCTCTGATCACCCCGCTCGACGCGCTTGAGGAGGGCCTCGAGGTTCTCCGCGGCGTCTGCGCCGAAGTGCTGGGCGGGTAAATCCGAAAACCGGGGAATGTAACCCGAAGAGATTTTTTTTGGGAAATTTTGTTCTAAGACATTTCCGTCGTGACACTTGGGACATAATTAATCCAAACGACTTAACCGTAGAACAATTTTAGGAAATGTCTCATGAGCGACATCTCACAGATAGTTCGTTCCGAGGAATTTAGGAACTACGCCACCAATCTACTGCGCGACCTCTGCGCCATCGACACGACGCCGAATTCAGACGTCGCCATCATGCGCAAAGCGGAGGCGGGGTGCTTCGACATCATCGAGCGCGAACTTGCCGGGATTCTGCCGGGGCTGCGTCTTGAGCGACGTCCCGTCAATCCCGCCATAGAGACTCATCCGGCCTACACTCCACCGCACTTCACCAAGACGGCCGACCGTCCCAAGGGATTGCCGGCGAAAGCCACCTACAAGAACCGTGGCAACCTTGTCTGCGTGGTGCCCGGCAGCGCTCCGCAAGCCCCCGGCATCAATCTCGCGCTGAACGCCCATGTCGACGTCATCGCGCCATTCATCCCGCCGAAGCTTGAGAACGGGATACTGTACGGTCGGGGAACGTGCGACGACAAAGGCGGGGTCGTGGCGATCATGGCCGCGCTGAAGCTCGTTTCCCGGCTCGTGGCCGAGAAGCGCCTCGAGGTTGCCAAGAACATCGTCGCCATGTTCGTCATCGAGGAGGAGACAGGCGGCAACGGCTCGCTTTCGCTCGCCACCGACAAGGAGATCAAGCAACTCTACGACGCCATCTTCGTGATCGAGTGCTGCGAGAACCGGATCTATCCCGCGAACCGCGGCGCCGTATGGTACAAGGCTGAACTGGATGGCGCGGGGATGCCGCTTCTCGAGGCGGCGGCGTTCGCCATTGAAGAGCTTGAGAAAGAGGGACGTTCCATCAAGACCGAAAGTCATCATCCGCTCTTCCCCCAGCGTCCCGTCCAGACATGCCACGGCATCATTGGCCCCTTCGGACAGCACCCCAGCCGGATTTGCGGAGAAGTCTCCTTCCTTGTCCACCCCGAGCGCGCGGCGGCGCATCCCGCCGCGTTCGAGGTTCTGGTGAGGGACTGCGTCGAATCCGCCCTTGCCGAGTACGTCGGCGTGTACGGCGACAAGACGAAAGCCATCGACGCCACCACGGGAAAACCCAAGGTCGACCACCATTACGATCTCGCCGCTTCGGAAGACGACTACCGCATCGATATCCACGGTTCGACCGGCCACATGGGCTCGATCCTCGAGAACGACGGATCGATCACCAAGATGTCCGGCATGATTCGGGCACTGTGCCGCTCGAAGACGGCCCTTGAGAAGGCCGCCGACTGCGCGGTCTCGATCCGGCTCGCGGGGCACGCCGACGAAAACCGTCTGGTCCTCGAGGGTGGACAGGGCTTTGTTCCCACCCATCCCATAGAGGCGGTGATGGAGCGCATGCGCCGCGCCGCCGCACGGGGCGTCGACACCTATCTGAAGCACTACGCTCCCGCCAAGGCGAAGGCCAAGATAACAGTCACCTACAACAAGCTCCACAACGCCGCGTTCGACGGCGATCCGGACTCGCCCGCCATGCGCGCCGCCGTCGAGACCGCCAAACGGTGCGGCACCTGGAAGGACGAGCCTATCCGCGGCTGGACAGTCTCCTGCGACGCGCGGCTCTTCGCCACCGAGTACCCCGGCATGCCCGTGCTGACCAGCGGGCCAGGCCTTCTCGCCCATGCGCACGCCGACCACGAGCAATTGAAGATTGACGAACTCATCGCCTTCGCCGAGTTCCTCGCATTGTACATAGAGCGACTCTGCTGCCGCGCGATTTGACGAATGGCGGATTCCGTCAAACAGGACTACATTAAAATTGTGGGCAACGAGCTAATGATTTTACTTTCAAATTAATAAAGCATAGCATTCGCAAAGGAAATGTATCATGGACAAGCTGCGTGTCGGAGTGATCGGAGTCGGCTCGGTCGTCAGGGAGATTTACCAATATCTGTACTTCCGCAGCGATTTCACGCACATGCTGGACATTGTGGCGGCGGCCGACCCCAACGCGGAGGCCTTGCGCTGGTTCGGCGACACGTTCAACATTCCCCCCGAGCGCCGTTTCACCGACTACCGCGATATGCTGGCGAAGGTGAGGCTCGACGCCACGCAGATCAACACGCCGGACCATCTGCACGCCGCCCCCACGATCGCTTCCCTCGAAGCCGGACTCGACGTCCTCGTGCCGAAGCCGACGGCCGCCACCGTGAAGGACGCGCACGCCATGCTCGAAGCCGCCAGAAAGTCTAAACGCCTTCTGGGAATAGACTTCCACAAGCGCGAGGATCCGCGCATGAAGGAGGCGGAGGCCCGCTACCAATCCGGCCGCTATGGCAGGCTCCAATGCACCGTCTGGTATATGATCGACAAGCTCTACATCGCCGATCCCAACCACAAGCCGCGCTTCTTCGCCTCCGATGATTTCGCCGCCAAGAACACGCCAATCTCCTTCCTCACCGTGCACATGTGCGACGCCCTGCTCAAGATCGTCGACCTCAAACCGGTCGAGGTGAAGGCGGTCGGCTACAAGCACAAGCTGCCCTCGCTCTCTCCGATCGCCGTCAACGGCTACGACCTCGTCGACACCGAGGTGCGCTTCGACAACGGCGCCATCGCGCACATCATCACCGGGTGGCATCTGCCCAACACCGCCCACGCCAACACCGTCCAATCGAGCCGCCTCATCTGCTCTGACGGCATGATCGACCTTGGCATCGACACCCCGGGATACCACGAGCTTCACCATGAGGGCATCTTCGAGGTGAACCCTCTCTTCAAGAACTTCGAGAAGGACGGTCTCGTCACCGGTTACGGCATCTCAAGCCCGGGACGCATCTATCAGAAATTCCTCGCCGATCGCAACGGCAAACTCACCGCCGCTCAGCGCGAGGCCATGCTCACCCCCACCGCCCTCGGCTTCTACACGACACTTGTCCTGCAGGGCGCGGAGGAAAGTCTCCACGACGGCGTTGAGATGGCTCCCGGCGTCATCGTCGGCGCGGCGGTCGACCTCAAAGTGCTCCTGGCGCACGAACTCGGCACCGACGCCCTCAAGACGTATGGACTTGCGTGAAAAAACGCATTGACGCCCTATAGTTATTTCCGTACACCGTCTACGGAGGCAAAACGATTCGCTGCAGGCGTTTCCCCAAACGCTTCCTATACCAAGGCGGCAATAACGAAAGGAGCCAACCATGCGGATCGAACAGCCGACCAACGCCGACTTCTACGAACTGATGGACTTCCTCGTCGTCGCCTTTCACTCGCCGTTCCGCTTCGAGACGCAATTCCCCGATCTCTATCTGCCCGACGAAGAGTTGATGCGCAATATCCTCGTCATACGCGAGAACGGCAGAATCGTCTCAAGCCTCGGCATCTTCCCCCTCCACCTCCGCGTGGGGGGGCTGCCAGTGGTGAGCCAAGGAATCGGGGGCGTCTGCACGCATCCCTCCTGCCGAGGCAAGTCGATGATGTCACTGCTACTGGACGAGTCGACAAGGGTAATCAGCGAGCGGCACGCACCCTTCGCATGGCTGGGTGGTTTCCGCTATCGGTACGGACGCTGGGGATGGGAGCGCGCGGGAACCGCGCTCAACATGACACTCACAGAAAAAAACATCCCCGCGGCGCAGTCGAGCGACCACAAGGTTATCGAGTCGAAGGTGGAGGAACTGCCCTGGCACGACATACTGAATTTGAGAAAGTCTGAAAGAATACGGGGCGACGCGCCGCGGGAAGAACTCCGCCGCAAATATGAACGCCCCCTTGTGAAAGTCTATCTCGCCTCGAAAGATGAATCGCCTGCGGCCTTCGCCGTCATGCAGGGCAACCAACTTGCCGAATTCGGCGGCGATCCGCAGGGTATCGTCGACATCGTCCTGCATCTTTTGAAAAACACTCCCGCCATCAACCTTGAAATGCCAAGCGAGCATAGCGCCTCGCTCGCCGCCCTCGCGCCGTTGTTCGAGGATGTCAAAGTCGTGTCCAATGCGAATTACGCGGTGGTCGACCTCCGTGCCTGCCTCGAACTGGCCGTCGCCTGTGCCCCGGGAGACCTCGGGATCGGCGGCGTCAAAGGAGTGAACATCCACATGAATGCGGGGAAACAGTTTGAACAGGAGGCGTTCATCGGAATCGAGAACGGGAAAGCCGTCGCCGGAGAGGCGCGTAAAGGTTCGTTCACCATCACCGCCGACCCCATGCGGGCCGCCGCGCTTGTCTTCGGTCCGCTGAAGCCGTCTCTTCTTCTGGGTGCACAGGAACTTCGCTGGCTCGACCTTGTCCTCCCCCTGCCCGCCTACGTGCCCAAACTCTACCACGTGTAGCGCACCGGGCGGTCGGCGCGCTATTCCGCGCTTTTCAGGCCAGCGAGGATTTCGGCGGCGTGCTTTTTCGCGGCCTTTCCGCCGCCAAGCATCCGGGCGATCTCGGAGACGCGCCGCTCACCTTTGAGCAATTCGATGTCGGCGAAGGTCTGATCCTTTTTCGAAGTCTTCGACACGCAGAAGTGGGCTGTCGCCTGCGCGGCGACCAGTGCCAGATGCGAGATGCAGATGACCTGATGGCTTCCGCCGAGGGCGCGCATCTCCTCGCCGACGACCCGCGCCGTCTCCCCCCCGATGTTGGCGTCGATCTCATCGAAAATCAAGATGGGGACCGCGTCGGCCTTGGCTAAAACGGTCTTCATGGCCAGCATCACCCGCGACATCTCGCCACTGCTCGCCACCAGCCGCAGGGGTTTCGGCGGAACGCCGGGATTGGCGGAAAACATAAGCTCGACGCGGTCTATCCCCGACGGACCGGGATCAGCTTCCGCAAGTTCGACGACGATCAGGGACTTCGGCAGCGCGAGGAGTTCCATCTTGGCCCGGACCGCTTCGGCAAAGCGACCTGCCGCCTTCTTCCTCCTGCTCCGGAGGGACACGGCATCCGTCCGGTAGTCCGCCTCGCGGGCGGCGACTTCCGCGGCCGCCCTCCGCTTCGCCTCGTCGAAATTCTCTAATTTGGCGAGGGTGCCCCGCGCCGACTCGGCCTTGCCCAGCACATCTTCGATCGTCGGCCCATGCTTGCGCTTGAGCGAGGCGAGGACAGCCAGACGATCCTCCAACGCGGCGAACTCCGCCTCGTCGAGTTCAACTCCCCCGGCGTAGCTCTCAAGATCACGGGCGAGCTCCCGGGCCTCGTCCCCCATCGTCTCGATCCGCTGGGCGAATCCGGCGGCGACCTCCCCTTCGTCAAGACGTCGCAGGTCGTCGACCATCCGCCTCGCGGAGCCAAGCATGTCGGAGACCGAGTTCTCCGAGTCATACAAAAGGCGTCCAAGCCGGGATGCCTGCTGAAGTATGCCCTTGGCGTTCGCCGCGAGCGAGTGCTTCTCCACAAGCGCCTTGTCCTCGCCGGCTTGCGGAGCGGCAGTGTCGATTTCTTTGATCAACTTGCGAAGGCGGTCAGCCTCCTCGGCGTCAGGCAACCCCGACTCCAGCTCGTCGAGTTGCGCCTTCGCCTTGCGCCACGAGCTGAACAAGGCGGCGCACCGGCTCCGCTCCCCTTCAAGACCGCCGAACCGGTCCAACACCTCAAGTTGCGCGGCGGGACGCAGCAGCGACTGGTGGTCATGCGGACCGTGGAAATCGACGAGCGCGTCGCCGATCACCGCAAGCACGCCAAGTGTCACCGGCGTGTCGTTGAGATAGTGCTTCGAGGAGTCGGCGGTGATGACCCGGCGAATCAGAAGGTCGTCGTGCGGGTCAAGAGCCACCTCGATCCCCGACACCGCAAGCAAAGCCGTCAGCGACTCACGCAAGGAGGCCGGAAGCGCGAAAGCGGCCGAGACCTCGCAGCGACTGCCTCCCGTCCGGATCACACCCTTATCGGCGCGCTTGCCCGTCAACAGCGAAATGGCTCCGACAATGATCGATTTGCCCGCCCCTGTCTCCCCAGACACCACATTAAAGCCCGGAGCGAACTCGACCTCCACGTCGTCAACCAACGCCAAGTTCTTGATCTTGATCCACGTTATCATGGATTTCACCCTAAAAATCCATTACATTACTTATGCGGCGGCCTCTTGGCAATCCCGTCTTGAGGCAAGTATGCTTCATGCGTCATCGATGGTGACGCGCGCGCACCCGAATATGAAAGGTTAACTGACATGCTGAGAATACTCGTCTCTTTGCCACTCGCCGTATGCCTGGCTCTCGCCACATGCCTCCTCTATGCGGCCGACAACAAGATCGAGGGGCTCACGGAGATCGCCGACCTGGAAGGTCCATGGCTCATGGAGGGCAATGGCGGTAAAACCGTCTTCCAGATCAAAAAAGGAAAGATCGAGGGACTCCCCTGCACCTTCGAGATCAAGAACGGACTGCTCACCGGCCGCATGCCGATCCTTGACAAGACCTTCGAACTCAAAGAGCAGGAGGACGGCAATTGGGTCGGCAAGGAAAACCCCGGCGGCAACAAGATCACGCTGACAAAATACAAGCCGCCAGCCAAGTTCCCCAAAAAAATCAGCGATCTCGACGGCGCGTGGGCCCTCAAGCGCGGCGGCGGCGAACTCTCCTCCATGAAGATCAAAACCGGCAAGATCTTCGACGCCAGCGGCAAAATCGAAGCGAAAATCCAAATGCAGAACGGATACGCCCGCATCACCTCCCTCACGGAGAAAGGTGTCTTCGCCGACGTCTTCCTCCTTGACGACGGAGTCTGGGTGGGCGTGATCACCCCCAACGCAGTCGCACTCTCCATGACAAAGATGTGAGCCACATGATCTCCGACCGTGACTACATGCGATTCCGTCAACCGCGCAGAAGCGCCTTTGGCAACTACGCCGTTCCCGCCATCATCTTCCTCAACGTCGTTGTGTACCTTATGCAGGGAATGTCCGGCAGCGTCATCGTCTACGGGCATAAGATGGACGCCATCACCGCCAACTTCGGTCTCTTTCCGCAACTCGTCGTGCTTCAAAAGCATTTCTGGCTGCTGCTTACCTACATGTTCGTCCACGGTGGCTTCTTCCACCTCGTCCTCAACATGTGGGGCATCTACCTCTTCGGCTCGATGCTCGAGGACCGCATCGGCAGCGGAAGATTCCTCGCCATGTACCTCATCAGCGGCGTCCTTGGTGGTCTCTGTTGGCTTATTTTCAACCTCCACCTGGACGCCCCCGCGATTGGAGCGAGCGGGGCCCTTTTCGGCGTCATGATGGCCGCGGCGATGATGTTCCCCGACGCCATGATCATGCTGCTCATCCCGCCGGTCCCTCTCAAACTCAAAACTTTCGTGATCGTCTTCGCCGCCGTGGAGGTCTTTAGCATCTACGACGGCAGCAATGTCGCGCATCTCGCGCATCTCGGCGGCTTTATCGGCGGTTACGTTTTCATGAAGATCTTCTATGGCTCCGAGGTCTGGGACATCTTCGGCTTCGTCTGGCGGCTCTTCACCCCAGGCAATCCCTCGAGACGTGCGGCGAAAAGCTGGACGTTCACCACCACCTCCACCAATGAGCTCGACCGCCTTCTCGACAAGATATCGAGCAACGGCATCAACAGCCTCAGCGAGGAAGAGCTGGAAACGCTCCGCCGCGCCCGGGAAGAGATGCGGAAATGAATCGGCTTTCCGACTACGACTACGTCCTGCCTCCCGAACTCGTCGCCAGCGCTCCGCCCGCCGTCCGCGGCGCCTCGCGGATGCTCGTCCTCGACCGTGCCACAGGCGCGTGCGAGACGCGCCTCTTCTCAGACCTCCCCGCCTATTTGGACAGGGGGGATTGCCTTGCGCTTAACACCACCAGAGTCATCAAGGCCCGTCTCAACACCGTCAAGAACGGCGATGGCGCGCGGATCGAACTCCTGCTCGTCGCCCAGATGGATTCGCCGCGGCGCTGGTCATGCCTCATGAAGCATGCGAAGAGAACATCGCCCGGCACACGTCTCAAACTGACGCCCCCGCCGCTGTCAACTCCCGACGAATGGGTGACCGTCCTCGAACGCCTGCCCGACGGCCTCTCCGAAGTCGAATTCGACTCGCCCACCCCATTCGCCGTGATCGACCGTTTTGGCCATATTCCCCTGCCCCCCTACATCAAACGCCCCGACACACCGTCCGACGCCGATCGCTACCAGACCGTTTACTCCAAAACCCCCGGAGCCGTGGCCGCTCCTACGGCCGGTCTACATTTCGACCAGGCGATGATCACGACGCTCCGCCAGAAAGGCGTCAACCTCGCCGAACTCACCTTGCACGTCGGCCCTGGCACCTTCCAACCGGTCAAAGTCGAGAGCCTCGACGAGCATCGAATGCACACAGAATGGTTCGACCTTCCCGCCGCCGCCGCGGAACAGCTCAACGCCACGAGGCGGAAGGGCGGCCGCGTCTGCGCTATCGGCACGACCGCGTTGAGAGTTTTAGAGTCGCGATTCGGCGTGGACGGGACGCTGCAAGCCGGAAGTGGATGGACCGATATCTTCATCCGACCACCGCAGGTGCCGAAGGCGGCGGACATGCTGCTGACGAACTTCCATCTGCCGAAAAGTACCCTGCTGATGCTTGTGTGCGCTTTCGCGGGAACCGCTCACATCAAGGCGGCCTACGATCTTGCTATCAGAGAGCGCTTCAGATTCTACTCCTATGGCGATTGCATGTTGATCCGAGGCACCCTTCCCGCACATGACGATGCGAGGCCGCGGCGCGGGAATATGAAACATTCAGAGGAGCTTGGCATATGAGCGAGACGAAGAGATTCGACGAGAAAGCAAAGGACTGGGACGCCAATCCGGTCAGAATCGAAAAACTGAGCCGGATCTGCGTGTTCTGCGGATCAAGTCCTGGCCTGCGGCCGGAATATGGACAATCCGCGCGGGAGCTTGGCGCCTGCCTCGCCGCGCGCGGCATCGACGTCGTCTATGGCGGAGCCGGAATAGGGCTGATGGGCGATCTCGCCAACGCCGCGCTTGAGGGCGGCGGCAAGGTCGAGGGCGTGATACCTGAGTCCATCGTGGACAAGGTCGGGCATGGCCGTCTTACTGAGCTGCGCATCGTTCCGACAATGCACGACCGCAAGCAGTTGATGTACGATCTCTCGGACGCATTCATCGCCCTGCCCGGCGGCACTGGCACGCTTGAGGAGGTGTTCGAGATCATCACCTGGGCGCAGCTCGGCTTCCACACTAAACCATGCGGCTTGATTAACAGTTGCGGCTATTTCGACTATCTGTTGCGGTTCATGGAGCATGCCGTGGAGCAGCGCTTCGTGAAGCGAAGCCATTTGGACATGCTGCTGGTCGGCAATAACGGCGAGGAGCTCCTTGAGAAATTTACGCGCTACCTGCCACCATCGACCGAGAAATGGTACGAGACCGGCACTGACGCCTGACGGACTTGCGTAGGGGCGCCCTACAAGGAATTGCCGACGCTACCGCCCTTTCCTCAGCAATGGCCGAGGTGGTTTCGCCGCCTTGCCCGCCTGCAAGCCAGCATTGCGCCCGCTCATCATCGCCTTTTTCAGGGCCGAGTCGGAGATGGGACGGAGAACGGGATCACTGCTGCCCTCCGCGTTGAAAGCCGCGGCGAACGCCTCTTTATAGGCCTGCTTGTAGGCCTCAACCTCCTGGTGCGAGCTGAACGGAACGTTTTTCGGCGTGGGAGCCTGTGCCGGGGCGATGCGGGCGAGTGGTTTCGCCGCCGCAGGACTGGCGGTAGTTTTGGGAGCCGCCGCCGCGGGAGTGTCGCTGCCGCAACCGGCCAGCACGCCCACCGAGAGGGCGGCTGCCATGAGGACGACCGCGCGCGTCATCCCACTGGATAACATGTTCCGCGTGTTTTCGCCGGGAAGTTCCGACATAATGGCCTCCTATAGGGTTTCACACAGCTACTATCATGGGCGACCGTGGAACTATCCGCCTGAAAACTATAGCATGTCGACGGACGCCGGACATCCTGACGACCTATATTTCCGCAAAGAGCCCCATGGTTGCGCGATGCCCCCGAAGGCAGTAAGGTTTATTCGGATTTTCCAGTTGTTGGAGTAAGGGGAATCAGGCGCCTGGTTTCACGGATTGCGCAGGATGGCCCGCCTGATCGAGGACAAACACATACGGGAAGTGACGATGATCCTCAAACGTTTAGTGGTAGCGGTGCTGTTCGCCCAAATGCTGAGTGGCTACGCTTCGGAGTTCGACGAGAAATTGTTCCGAGGCTTCGATGCGGCGTTTGTGCTTCTCGACGCCTCATCGGGGAACTATCTGCGGCACAACCCCGAGAAGTGCGGGCGGCCTGAAGCCCCTTGTTCGACCTTCAAGATATGGAACACGCTGATCGGCTTGGAGCTCGGACTGCTCAAAGATCCGGACGCCCCGTTCTACCACTGGGACGGCGTCAGGCGTGACATCGAGCCTTGGAACAAGGATCTGACTCTCCGCGAGGCGTTCCACGTGTCGTGCGTCCCCGCGTATCAGGAACTCGCCAGCAGGATCGGCGCGGAGCGCATGCGCCTTTACGTGGGCGAGGTGCTGCGCTATGGGAACGGGGACACCTCGGCGGGGCTCGACAGATTCTGGTTGACCTCGCAAGACAAGACACCCATTATGATCACGCCTGACCAGCAAGTCGAGTTGCTCAACCGGCTCCTCGCCGGAGGATTGGACTTCAAAGATGGTGCCATCACGACCCTGCGCAACATCATGCTGGCGGCGAAGACGGAGAAAGGCATGCTTTATGGGAAAACAGGATCGGGGTTGGGCAAGGATGGGGGATACGTTCTCGGTTGGTACGTGGGCTTCGTGGTAAGACAAGGCAGGACACACCTCTTCGCCTGCGCCATCACCGGCGGCGTGAAACCGGATGGCAAGACCGCCCGCGCGACCGTCGACGATCTT
>CAYTFM010000150.1:11331-20686 GCA_964436735.1 uncultured Victivallales bacterium
TGTAGAAAACACCATAGCCCGGCAACACATTTGTTGCGCCTGAGTGTCGACTTGCATCATATTGCCACCGCCCGCGCTTCCGTTTGAAATCCGACACGCCCACCACTATTTTCACACGGTTCATATTCCTCATTAACCTGATGGGTGTTTCCATGCTCGGCCGCTTACTGTGTCTCGCCATCGCTCTTCTGTGCGCCGCAGCTCTTCACGCCTCATCACCGGATGCCATCCACATCGACAATTCCGCACACAGGGATCCACTTGTCATCGGCGTGCTTGCGAGCGAAGGCAAAGATAAGTGCATGGAGATGTGGAAGCCTACCGCCGACTACCTGTCCGAGCGAATCACATCCTGCGCTTTCTCGATCACCCCACTCGGCTATGACGAGATAGAAGCAGCCGTCAGAGACAGGAACGTTGACTTCGTCGTATGCAATCCAGCCATCTATATCGACCTCGACGCCAAGTTCTCCATTCGCACCGTCGCGACTGGTGTTCGCTGGCAGGGCAACATGGAGACGCAACTGCTTGGCGGCGTCGTCATAACCAAGGCTGACCGAGACGATATAACAACCTTTAAAGATCTGAAAGGGAAACGGATCGCCGCCGTCGATCCCAAAGCTTTCGGCGGATGGATCGCCGCCTGCCGGGAATTCAAGAAGGCAGACATCGTCCCCGAGAAAGACTTCCGCTCAATGCGCTTCACCGAGAACAACTCCGACGTGGTCCGTATCGTTCGGGAGGGGGATGCGGACGTCGGGGTGATCCAGACAATGACTCTTGAAAGCCTTGCCACGGAGCGGAACGAGCGGGTTGATGATTTGAAAGTCATACGCGACGTGAACTTCATCTATGGGGAACGGACGTTCCCTTTCCGGCTCAGCACGCGCCTCTACCCCGAATGGCCTTTCGCCGTCCTCGCACACGTCTCCAAGGATCTCGCCGGGAAAATATCGATCGCCCTCATTGAGATGCCGCAGGAGTCTCAGGCCGCACAGGCTTCAAGACTCCACTGGTCAGTCCCGATGAGCTACCACATGGTCACGGAATGCATTCAAGAGCTACAACTCGGGATCTACAAGGGATACGGGAAACTCGATCTCGCCAGCTTCTTTCAGAGGTATGCGGCCCAGGCCATCCCCTTCGCCGCCTTCGTCGTCCTACTCGTCATCGCCCTGGCTTTTTCCTTAATATTAACCATCAAGTTGAGACGGACCGGGACGTTGCTCAAAACAGAGTTGGCGGAGCGGACCAGAACCGAGGCTGAGTTGAAACTGGCCAAGGAGGCGGCCGAGGCGGCTGACCACGCCAAGAGCGAATTTCTCGCCACGATGAGTCATGAGATCCGCACCCCGCTCAATCCGCTGTTAGGCTTCGCAGGGCTGCTCAAAGATACAAGTTTAAGCGAGACGCAACGCCGGTACGTCGACATCATCCGCTCCAGCGGTGAATCTTTGCTCCTCTTGATCAACGACATCCTCGACCTCGCCAAAATCGAGGCTGGCAAGATAGAACTCGAACGACTCCCATTTAATCTGCGGGACTGCGTCATGGAGACGGCGGCCCTGCTCGAGTCCCATGCGCAACTAAAGAATATCACCATCAAAACGGAGTTCACCGACAATGTCCCCTTGATGGTGGCGGGAGACAGGACCCGATTGCGCCAGATTCTTATCAATATCGCCGGGAACGCCGTTAAATTCACCGACAAGGGCGGCGTTGAAATACGCGTCACCACCCTGCGGACGCTCATTGCCGGAGGAGCGGAGCCCTCCTTGCATGAAATACGGATCGACGTCAAAGACTCTGGTATCGGCATCGCCGCCGACCGTCTCCCGAAGCTCTTTAAGCCCTTCTCCCAGGCGGATCAATCAATCAGCCGCAAATACGGCGGCACGGGACTCGGCTTGGTCATATCCAGAAGACTTTGCGGCCTGATGGGCGGCAGCGTCACCGTCGCGAGCGTGTTGGGAACGGGGACAACTTTCTCATGTGTCCTCCAACTCGAGTCCGCTCCCGACAACGAGGCGGAAACCGGCATGGACGCCGCCAACCGGGACCCCCTCATCGCCGTTACCCTCAATCTTGGATTGAATGTTTTAATAGTCGACGACAACTTGGCGAATTACCAATTCGCCTCCGAGGTCCTTACTAAAAGAGGTTGCGCCTGCGAACACGTGGAAACCGGCGAGCAGGCCGTTGACCTGTTCGCGCAAAAGAACTATGACCTCATATTGATGGATGTGCGTCTCCCGGGGATCGACGGGATGGAAGTCACCCGTCAGATCCGCTCAATGGAGACAGCGAGCATCCTCCCATCAAAGGGGAGAAAACGGCCGTTCATCATCGCCTTGACCGCTCATGCCATGGTCGGTGACCGCCAGAAATGTCTTTCATCCGGAATGGACGCCTATATCAGCAAGCCGTATAACCCCGACCTTCTTGTCGGCATCGTAAGAAAAGCCTTTCCCTACCGAACCATAGTCTCGCGTCCCAAGAACTCGTAGTTTTTTGGAATTGCATCTTAATTCATATATTTGCACTTAGGAAATTCAATCGCCACACGGAGGTGGCTCCCACATTGGGGTTGTCCTAACTATAGGAGATGGATCATGAAATTAATCGAGGAGCAGATACGACAGCTTGAGGCGTTGAAGGTCGAATCCACCGCGCGCAAAGACTTCGACGCCTTCTGGAAAAGCACGATCAAGAAGGTCGAGGCGAAGAGCCTGAAGGTCAAGGCAAAGAGCATCGCCTACCCGATCAAGGCCATGGAGGTTTCAGCCCTGACCTATGAGGGACTCGACGGCACGCCCGTCTCAACTCTACGCATAATGCCTGCAAAAGCGAAAGGCAAAGTCCCGATGATCGTGGTCTACCATGGAGCCAGTGGCTCCAAAGGCACCCCCGACTGGTATGCGAAATGGACCCTGATGGGCGTCGGCGTCATCGCCATCGACTTCAGGCTTCAAGGCGGGCAGACAGGCTCCACCTCAGGCTTCGCCACCGAATCCGGTTGCCTCAACAGCTGGTTCACGTTCGGAATTCTCGACAGGGACATAAGCTACCTGTACCACATGTACACGGACGCCCTTCTGGCCATCAAACTCGCCCGCGGGACAAAGGGCGCCGATTGCACCAAGGTCGGGGTCACAGGTTGCAGCCAAGGAGGAGGAATGGCTTTGGCAATGGCCGGATTAGACACGAAAGTCGCAGTCTGCGCAGCCTCCATCCCCAGTAACTGCTGGATCGAGAAGAGGATCTTCGGACGCAGCGGCATGTTCGCCAACATCAGCGGTGTCATCAAGGAGAATCCATCCATCATGGCCAAGATCTGCGAGAATGTCAGCTATTTCGACAACCTCAACCTTGCCCCCCGCATCAAGTGCCCTGTCCTCGTCGGCGTCGGCCTCAACGACCCCATCTGCCCGCCCGACACCATCTACGCCGCCTGCAACAAGATCAAGGCGAGGAAGACCGTCAAGCCCTACCCTTTCTCCGAGCATGGCCTCCCGCCAAGCTTCGAGACCGAGGTCCTCACCTTCGCCTCCAAACATCTTCTCGAAGACTGACGGCGTAGGAACGGCAGGCTGAAGACGCTAACGCCGGGACTTCTCCAAACCGAATGCCAACACACGCGTTCCCACATCGCCTGCGCTCGGGTTAGTCCCTATCGTCTCCCAGAAGAAGAGCGCATAGGCGACCTCCTCGTAGTTCACGTCCTTCGCTTTGCCAAGAAAGACTTCCTGCTTTTTACCGGTACGGACGTTCTCCGCGACACTCACCTCACCGGTGACAATGTCGATCCGCGCCATCTCCCACGCCATTGCCCTCCGCACCGAAGCGTGGATCGCGTGCCGAAGATTGTCTTCGACATATAACGAGCAGACCTGTAATTTCCATGCGGTGACCGCATTATAGCTCGTGTCCGGTCCGCCATTGTCTGGATAGTATCCCTGCTCAGTTTGCATCTTCATCGCTTCTTGGAGGAACATCTCGGCGGCGGCAACGAGTTCCTTGTCGTTGAGAATGACTCCGAACGACAAAAGGGCGAGCGCGTCATATCCCAACCTGTTGCCGAAATTGCGGTCGGCTTTGAGCACCACCTCCCTGATGGACATGAAATGCGAAAGCCATTTCTTGATCGGCTCCTGGAAGGCGAGAATCTTCGGGACATATTCCTTGCCATACGGGGAATCCCCCAGGACGAGAACGGCCTCCCCGATTGCCCCGATGAACATCGCCTCCCCATACATGTCTTTGGGGCCGATCTCCCGATTGCCTGCGGCTGGACATTGAAAGGTGCCGTCCGGCTTCTGAAATTCGAACGGCATAGTGAGGGCCCGCACCCCGTTTTCAAGCGCCGCCTTGTCGTTCTTCGAGACACCATCAAAGATCAACAACAACGCAGTCCGCTGGGCGGCGACATCGGAAAACGCATGCGCATTCCTGTGGATGCCGCCGTTCGGTGCGACCTTAAGGACGGGGATTTTCAAGGCAAGGTAGTTTTGAAACGCCTTTGTGCGGACACAGCCAAGTTCCCGTGCGCCACCTTTGCTGTTGGGCTCGTCAGCACATGCCCCCGCACTTGCCAGCATAACCAAAACCGCCAATAGAACAACCGAACGGGCAGCTGCCATCAGCACATCCTCCTGCCGCATAAATCACTATTTGTTGAACGTGCGTGGAATACGGAACAACAAGCCATCGGAGACACAACTCGGACAAGTCCATCACGCCCCCCCCACGCATCGTTTGAACTCATCCTCGCCTTTCCATAAAATAGCATTGGAAATCCTGGCGCGGATTGCTGACACTCCGCAGCCTGACTCATCGAAGTGATCGACAACCTCTGCTTCTGCCACGCTGCGCGTCAAGACGGCAAAGGACTCATGGAGAACGGCTTGATGCTTGAAAGATCATTCGTCTACTATGCTATACAACCACCACCGCTTGGCCTTATTCCGGCTATGCGGCTGTCTGTCGATGAAGATCTTCATGCGCCGGTTGTCGGGCGTTCTGATCTCGTACCAATGCTCGCGCACATAGCGCTCACCGCTCCCATGCGTGCAGAGTGATGAGCCTTTCCAACGGTCAAGGACCTCAGCGACTTCCACATTCTCGCCTCGCCATTTGAAAAAGCGGGGAACTCCTGGTTCGCCGGGGGCGGCACTTGAGAAATCAAATGCGCCCTCCCCTGGGTTGATAGCCTCCCCGATGAATCTTTCCTTCATCATCCGCCTATCCACATCCCACCTGCGCCTTCCAGCCAACAGGCGGGAACGGCGCGGCAATCATTTCGGTTGTTCAGCTTTCGCTGGCACGGCCTCCGCTTTGGCGGGCACCTCTGGCTTGACAGGAGCTATCTCTGGCTTGACAGGCGTTGCCTCTACGTTGGCTGGCGCCACTTCCTTCTTCTGAGGAGCGACCGTCGTCGTAGCAGGTGCCACTTCCTTCTTAGCGGGCACAGCCTCCGTCTTGACTGGTGCGGCTTCTGCCTTGGTTGGCGTCACGCCCGTCTGCGGAGACGTAGCTTCCGACTTCACTGCCGGCTCTGGCTTAACCGGTTGTGGTGATTTTTCTTCACATCCAATCATGCACAGCGCCATAACAGCAGTGACCAACATTACTGTAAATATCTTTTTCATTGGAAACCTCTCAATCCTTACATTGCGCAATGACCATTTTTGATGCTAACCGCATCAACCTCCCTATAATTATTATATATTAATTTTGTGATTTTTTCCATATGATTTCAGACACGACAACCGCTCCCCAGGAGTGTCTGTGTTCGGAGTAGGCAAAGAATAAAAAAAACAGCACTTCACACTATTTTCAAAAAAAACAAATACCTGGGAAGTTCTTCCCAAGAACTCCCCAGTTTCAACACAAATTTGCGCATGTCATCTTAGATGATTTGACTGGCTATTTCCCGCATTTTTGGCATTGTTCGCAGTTCTTGCCCAGTTCGACGACCTTGCCGTCTTCTGTGAACTTGACCATGACCTTCCTGTTGTCCTTGAGATATTTGACCTCATACACGACTTTGTCGTGGCATTTCTCCTTTTCGATTAACTTGAGCGTTCCCCCCACGGTTTCCTTCTCGACCGCTGTCTTCACAGCAGGTGGCAGTTGCTCAAGGTTGACTTTTTCCTCGCACCTCATCAGCGAAGAGCAACCTGTCACGAACGCTCCCAGCACAACGATCGCCAGCATTTCCTTCAAGCTCTTCGAGTTCATATCGCTATCCTCCCTCCTTGCCTCTCTTAATCCTCCTCCCCTCTATCATCTTTATATATACCCAATTGGCGTAGACAGTGGAATTATGACGAAAAAGCAAGAATTTGTTGAGCGTCACGGGGGCCCAAGAAGGAATTCTGTCGATTGCTGAAAGGTGCGTGCCGCGTTCACCATTATTGAAACAAGAGACGGAAGAACATTGCGACAGGGATGGAAGGTTACTTATCGAAAAAGGCGAGGGTTTCCAGTTGTTCGATGACGTGCTCCGACCAAAGTCGGTAACCGCCGTCAGAGAAATGCGATTCATCATAAAACAAATCATCCACACGGTCTTCAATAATTGAATTCGAATCGAAGAAAAAGATGTTGGGGTGCTGTTTCACGTAATCCGCATTGTTCCAAATCTTCTCTCTGAATATCGAATATTGGTCGATAAAAAAGCGAACTCTCTCCGGATCTTCCATGTCAAGAAATTTCTGTTCAGATGCCGAAGGTTTCTTTTTTACATACAGACAGGGCTGGAGAATATGTATTATCTTGATGTTCTTATCTTTGCAGAACATGTTGAGGACATCTATTCTATGTGAACAAATCTTCAGGGGGATTTCCGCCCGGCCCGGACTGGTGAAAGAGTAGAAGCTTTCAGGGAATTTCCTTTTTTTGAGCTGCCCTTTCTGCAATACGACAAGAAGTTTCCGCAGGTAAGAGTCTTTCCTGTGCAGTTTAATTCTCCAGCCCCAGTCGAAGAATTCCACCACTCTGGTGTCCATGGCATGACGTTTGTACGTATTCTCATATCCCGACTTGATGTCGTTATGCCCAGCGATGCAGATCACGAAATCCGGGTTGATTTCATCAACGGTGAAAAGCAAGGATTTGATTTGCTCGATACCTGTATAGGCCTGGTCCGCTAAATTGATAAACCCGATTTCCCGTTTGGCGCGACTTTTTATCAACTCCTCGAAAAGGTACGCCGGAATATTTGCATTGGCTGACGCCCCAAGCCCCCAGGCGAAGGAACTTCCTAAAATAAAACCGGTACTCTCATAATCAGTAAAAGCGGAAAGTTCTTTGGAGCGGAGGGAATGGCTGTTGATCTCTATGGTGGGGAGTTTCTGGTTAGGGTAAGGCCGCCAACCGCACATCGGATGGTACGCATATTCAAGGCTCCTCGACCTCAGGTCCAACCTTATTTGTGCGGCTATCTTCTTGCTGGCGAATACAGGGCTATCCCATTGTTCCATTAATCCGCATTCCTTCCCATTGAAACTGACAGGCGACGCCTTCCCAACGCTTCAGGTAAGGTAGAGGAAAGAGTGTGGGAGTCAAGCAGAAAAGCATCAAGCCCCATTGTCGTCCCACAAATTCTTGTTTTCCAGTGGCCCTCTCCACTCCTGCGATATTGTGACTTCCCCTATCTACCTCCCAATGGTGGAATACGGGCACTCCGCTCAAACCAGATGCCTATGCCGGGAAGCGGAACACGCGCCGGATCTGCTCGAATTCGTGGAGATACGCGCTGGCCACCTCAGCACTGGCGGCGACGACAAGCTGGTCGTGCGAGAATACGGAGGTGTTATACCAGTTGAAGCTGCCGTCCATGACGATGCGCTCATCGATGACGCAATACTTCGAATGGAGAGGGCAATAGGGGACGCGCTGGTCAATCTGGCCATAAGCGAAATGAAGGCCGACCCCCGCCTGTCGCAGCCTCGAGACCGACGGGAGGAGCGGACGGCGCAACTCCTCGGCCATGGTGTATTCCCGCGCGGGATCTCCCTGCCGCACCATATGCCCGTTCAATATGATCTGCACATCCACACCGCGGTGTTTGGCGTGGACTAACGCGTCGATCACGCTGTCGTTGTGGTCGCCCCGCATCTCGCCGATGATGAAGAGGCACGCCCTGATCGAGTGGCGCGCTCGGCAGATCTCCGCAATGATCATCTGGTGCGGGCGGTAATTCCTGCCGTTGAGCATGTGATGCCGGCCGAACGTGTAGAGGAGGTTGAAATGGGCCATCGGATCGATGCCGTACCGTTGTATCACTCCGCCGCGGAGGGACTGGAAGATGTTGTCGAACAGACGGCACACGCCCTGGGAATGAAAGGTCATACCAGACTCCCAGTTCGCCCACCATCTATCGAAGGTGATGTTGAAAGAGCCCTGTAGGCAGTCGTTGTCGCCGAACACTATGAATTTCGTGTGCATGTCCGGCGCGACTTCGATCAGAGGATCCCTCGGCGTGCAGAACACGCCGAGAAGCTCTATCCGGGAACGTTTGAGACGCACGTAGTTGTCGCTGTTGGTCAACGCCATCTTCCGCCAGTCCACCACGCATTGGACCACGACCCCGCAGTCGCTGGCGTGAATCAGATGGTTGATGAAGTCGCCGTCATCAATGCAGTCGACCGCCACCTTGATGGATTGCCTCTGGCCCGGCTGCTCCCAAAGCCGCCTGATCACCTTGTCGATGTGGTCGTGGATGAAGCGTTTGGGATGGTAGGGGTGGGAAGGCTGCCCTTTGGTGAATTTGGGCGTGAGGCGCAAGGCGTCGAAATTGTTGTTATACCAGTCGACGTCCCGCTGCAACGTGTCGGCGTGGACCTCGAAAGTCCGGTAGCTGTTGGGGGTCGCCCACTTCGAGGTGATCTGACAATGGTGGTGGCGCTCGTCGTCGAAGCAATGCCCCTCCATGAAAATATACTCGCTCGCGGAGTTGACCGAGCGGCCGTGGACATGGACCACATAGGAGAACTTGACGCAGGTGACCCTTCCCAGCTTTGAGGGGAATGGATGGATGTAGAAATCCAGGGTCGCGCGCTTGTGCCTGTTCCACTCCACGTCGTATGGATAGGTGTCGACCATATACTGCTCGCAAACCGCGTCCGAGCGATAGACCTTGAGCAGGACTTTGATATTCAGATCTTGTCCCCTGAAGGCGTCAAAGCGAACACGTCCCCACCGCAGGGGAAAGAGCTCATTGAACTCGTTCCACCTGAGAAACGGCAACCCCAACTCGCCATCGACAGGCAGCGCGTATTGCTCCGCGGTCTCCAAAATGGCACCTCCTCTTCGCGACGTTAAGATCAACATCTTCAAAAAACGAGGTCAC
>CAYTFM010000151.1:0-8286 GCA_964436735.1 uncultured Victivallales bacterium
TTGTTGCCTTCATAAGTGTAAAAGTTCCCTGCAGCGGGGTAAATGTTGGCTGAGTCAGTTTGCCAATTGGAGTACGAGTACTCCGCTTTTAAAAACCCTAATGCACGATTAAGGGCTGACTCTGCGGTGAGTTTTGACTTGGCGCTGTCCGCATTGAAGGCAGATGCCTTTCTTTCGGTGATGGCGGTAGTTGCGAAAGCGACCGCCAGCAGGAGGAGAAGTGACAAAATACCCAAAGTAAAGAGGAGGGCGATTCCCTTGTCGCCGGAGCCGTAAAAGGCGTTTTCATAGATTATCTTAATTAGAGCTTTCAAGCGAGGCGTCGGTTGCATGGTAAAAGTCTCCTTTTCAGAGAGTTTAATATTATTCTTCTTATTTCCCGAGGTATACGGTTTTAGAAAATTTTCTTTTTGTATTGGTGACGAATTCGGGTTCGATTGCGCGTGTGGGCGAGACTGAAAGCCACTTGTCCCAGGTCGATTTATCGAGCAGCGTCAAATCAATGATTATGGTGTTTGGGATAGGGGTGAGATTGTTGGGCGTCGCGGGGAGTTTGTTGGCAGCAGTTAAAGATACGCCTTTGGGGTAACAGTAAAAAGTCAAGTCAGCCACATACGGGATTACTTTTTGGTAGTCACTAGAATCAAAGTTGAAAGCTGTGGAGGATTTAAAGCATGAGGAGAAGTTGTATTTGGCTGCTGTCGACTGATCATTGATTTGCGCACGTTCGAGCCAGCCTTGGGTGTCCACCCGATAGCTAACTTCACAGATATTGCTATAGGATGCCGGATCTTTTGTTTGAACGGCGGAAATGAAATTGATTTCTGTGTCTGTGTTCAATTGGAAATTCATGTAATCTCCGTCATACATGATAGAATGGATATCCCTTTCCATTAAATCCAAAGCGATTCTGGCGTTTTCGAACGCCATTGTCTTTGATGCTGAGTCAGTCCAAATTTTTTGCGCAGAAGAGAAAAATGTAAAGAGAGCCAGCATTATAATCATGAAAACTCCCATGGAAACAAGTAGTTCGACAAGAGTGAAATATTTCTGTATCTTAATTTTCATATTCAAGGCATCCTCAAATGTTTAATTATTGAATATTTCAAGAGTGTAATATGCTTTCTGTCTTTTTGAAAATGGTTTTTCGATAGGCCAACTGACGAGGATGTTAAGCTTTGCGGCAGCGGTGTAGGAAATGTTGTAGGTAGCCCAATTGGTTCCGTCGTAATAATTTGCTTGAACTGGTGATTTCCACACTTGAACATGAGCGGTGAAATCATTGACTGTGCCAGTTCTTTGCAGGATGCCATATACATTGTTTCCATTGCTCCAGCCTGAAGATGTGGCGTAAAGTGTAATATTGTCGCCAAGTGTCGTTGCAGTGCTCGGAATTGAGGTGTTGGTGTCCGCAATGGATGTGGCGTCGGGGGCAGTGCCACGAATGTTGCCAGTTACATCAGAAGTCGCAATATAAGCAGCCCACTGACCAGATTCGAGGCATTTTCTTTCCATGGCTTTTAGGAATTGTGTTGCCATATCTGATGTGTAGTTGTCAGCGACGGCATCGCGGGTGGCTTGAAGTCCTATGGGGAAAAGTGACATGATACTGGCAGCACCGAGGCCGATGATGGCAATAGCGAGGGTGACTTCAACCAAGTTGAACCACGACCTCCTTGGGGAAAAGGGAAGCGTTTTACAAGCAAGCGGCTTAAAGATTGAAGAAACCATAAAAACCTCCAACTACTCAACATTCTAAAATATTTGCCAGATAGATGTTATTTATTCCCATTTGATATATTCAGAAAATCTATCAATCTATCCCATATGAAACTCTTCCAGTGAATTGGTTAATGGTTATTACGCTATACGCCTTGGTCTCTCTATTGGTCATGGTCAACGTGCCAGAATAGACACCTTCACCAACGAAAACATAGCGATTCCCGTCAACGGGAACACCACTTGGCTTGAAGATGATGGCGGCGACGTCATCGATAAGTGTGGCAGATCCGGTGACATCTTTGAATGAGACGTTGTTCACCAGTGAGGTTTTACCTGTGTAAAGGGTGTCATCAGGTAAATCCTTGGTCAAATATTTAGTTCCCGCTTGGTCAGCAGAATTGGCGTCTATCCTAAGGATAAGCGCCCCCGTTGGGGTGAATTCCCATTTTTCGCCGCTTACCCATTTCTGGAACTCATATACGCCTGCGGTAGCAGTTTTATTGACTATGCAGGCTCTGTAGGATTGATTGTAGTATGAAGCGGGTAGCGTTGAGGTGCTCGGGCATCCCGTGGTGATAACAGCAGTACCATTGTGTGCTTTAATTTGAGGCATAACCAGTGCAACATATTGTCTGTTGGTGACAGCATACGCTCTACATGCCTTAAGAGTACCACTGATGCTGCGGGCGGCGATGTCGACACCTTGCCCCTTGACCAGTTTGGTAAAGGCAGGGAGGCTGATGCCAAGGAGAATCGCAGAGACACCGAGCACTATCACCATTTCAAGCAGTGTGAAGTGGTGTTGCTTGGATTTCAAGGAATAGGACTGTTGGAAACTGGGTAAAAATTTCATGGGCATCCTCAATTTCAATGCTGTTTACTCCCATGATCCCAGGAGTTTATGTTCTCTAAAATAGCTGCCTATGGTCTTTGTTACACCAACAGAATACAATTGTACTGATCCATACTTAATGTTATCACCTCCAGCATACGTGAAGTTGTAGGAGTATGTTGTGTTTGTGGGACTGTAGGTGTGTTCCTTTATGGAGTTGCCAATAGGAATGGAAATAAGGCTATTGGTGAAATTATCCAGCTTCCCGTCATAGTTTGTGTCCAGCATTATTACATACCTTTGCCCCCAGGGGTCTAACAAACTATTTTGCGAGAAGTCTGGAGGAGCATCAAGGAATTTTATCTTTCTTATGTTACCCGCTGTGGAGCCTAAGTTGCCTGATGCCGCTGTCGTGGCAGTTGTGTCCTGTTGTGTTAAAATGCACATGAGAGTGTCATATGCCCCTGCGTCTGGATTACCTGTCAATTGCCTAGGTGCTCCATTATTTGCGGCAGTCCCGTCTGTGAGACATAGGTCTTTACCCCATATGGTGTCTTCTCCAGCACTGGCGGCGGGTCTTTGATACGGTAAGACACCATAGGTACTCTCATATGATTTTATCGCCGTGATAATAGCATGCATTTGCGCTTTCGCCTTGTTTTTCTTCGCTGCGGTCTGAACTGCCTTGACGGCAGGAAAGAGCATGCCGGCGAGGATGGCGATGATGGCGATGACGGTGAGCAGTTCGATGAGGGTGAAGTGCGTGTGTCGTGTTTTCATTGCTGGTTCCTTATATTTGGTGTTCGGTGTTCGGTGTTCAGTGTCTGGCACAGCCTGACCTTGGAGTGCGGTCGCTTGAGACCGCTTTTGAAGGCCGTGCTCGACCGGCCATGAGGGCGGGCGTCGAGCCGCCGCACTCCAAAGCCTCGTTGCCGAGGCGCAGTCTGACTTTGTGTTCTTTGCGTTCTTTTGCGGCACAACCCCTCCATGACTGTCGGGGTTCGGCAAGAGGGGCAGTTTGACCAGAGCCACGAGTGTGAGCGAGTGGTTACTGTTTTCTTGTGGTTGCGATTTCATCGTGTCAGCTCCAGATCCGAGTCGGCGAACAACAGTGCGCAGTCAACCGTAAATCCTTCAAGCACGTTCGATGCCAGCTTGTCCTTCTGTCCATAGATGGCGGGGCGCAGGTAGGCACCATCCGGTCCGGGCAGATAGGCGAGGAGAAATTTCTCGTGTGGGTCGACAATCCAGTATTCTTTCACGCCATGGAGTTCGTAGAGGTGGAGTTTTTCGCGCATGTCCTTGGTGGCGGTGGCCGGAGACAGGATCTCAACGATGAAGTCGGGCGCGCCGCGGCATCCTTTCTTTGTCAACTTTTTATTATCGCACACCACGATAATGTCAGGTTGCACCACGGTGATGGTCTCGTCGTCCGACTCGTCGCCTTCGGGAAGGAGCACATCGAAAGGCGCATGATACATGCGACATGGTCCTTTTTTTCCTGCGAGGAACTGGAGTATGCGCTCTTCAAGTTTGATGCTGATGTCTTGGTGTGAACGGCTTGGGGCGGGGCTCATGTCGTAGGCCTCGCCGTCGATAAGCTCCCAGCGCTCGCCGTCCGGCCATCCTGCATAGTCGGCGTAGGTGAAGCGCGCGTCACATTTTTTTATTGCGGATTGCATGCGCGAAACTCATTGGTTGTATCCATATTCATTGTGCCTGCTCCTTGCCGGCTTGGGCCATGAGCGCATACGGATCCGAGGGATCTTTGAGGAAGCGTAGGGGCGATTCGCCTACGCGCGGTTCAAAGTCGAACACGGACGATAAGTCGATGCGCAAACCGGGGAAGGAGGGGCTTTCGATAACACCGTCATCACCGTAGGTTTTTTCGAGCGTGAACTTCCCCGCATGGAGGACGAGAAGTTCGACCATTGACGGTTCGGGGGTGACAAGCCACACTTCCTTGACGCCATGCCGGGCGTAGAGATCCATCTTGCTCAGGCGGTCATGCCGGGCGGTCCACGGGGAAAGCACCTCGACTACCAGGTCGGGCGCGCCATCAAGGTGCGACTCTTTGATCTTGTCGCCTTGGCAGACGACAAAGACGTCGGGTTGCACAATGTCGGCGTCGGATAGTTTCACGTCCGCCGGGGCGATGAACGGTTTACATTTCCTTCCCTTGAAGAACTCCCGCATCTGCCCGAAGATCTCTCCCGCTATGTGCTGGTGCGGCAGAGATGGCGCGGGGCTCATGTCGAATGCGGTGCCGTCAATGACTTCCCAGCGTCTGCCGTCATCCCAGGAACGGTAGTCGTTCCACGTATAGGATCTCGTATTGTTTTTCGCTTCGCTCATATCACACCAGAAAATGTGGACAGGATATACAGGATCCAGGATCGCCCCCCTATTAAGCACCTATCGTTTAAAATTACAGATGTCGTCGCCTAAACCTAATTTTGTGGTATCTGTTTTTCCTGCCTTGTTCCCGTACTCCCCATCTGAGCCCATAGATCCGAGATCAAAAGTTGAGGTGTTTTTTGAGCCTGGGCATCTGTAGTAGATGGTGCCACCCCAGCCGTCAAGTACTTTGTTTGTCGTGTGGTCAATGTCATTGGGGTACATGGCCTGATAGTCGATGCATTTGATGAGTTCTGTATCGGTTGGGGTGATTTTAAAGCCTGTATCGGTTCCTGTACTTTGGACATAATACCCAGTTGATTTTTTATACATCTCAAGGGCGATTTCGAGTTTTTTGATGTTGGCCTCGGTTTTGTTCATGGCGGCCTTGGTGTTGATATAGCCAACGACGCCGAGGGTCATGCCGGCGAGGACGACGATGACGCCGATGACGGTGAGCATTTCGACGAGGGTGAAGACGTGTTGGGTGGAATGTTGTTTCATGGACGCTCCTTGTTCTTCATGCACTATGGTTCCGTGCGTTTACCACTACTATACTGTCGCGCTGGCGGTGATGCGAAACGGAGTTCGGCGTTCGGTGTTCCGGTAGCAACAATTGTGCCAAACCATCCGTGGATGCGGGAGTGGGTGAGTATTTCTGTTTTCATGGTTGGCGCACATTGTTTTTCGTCAGGCGGCACATGGTGTGTCTGACCTTGGAGTGCGGTGGCTCGACACCGCTTTGGGACGGGCGGCTTGACGCCCGCCTCATGGGCGGAAAGTCGACCATTCGATAACTAAACACTGTCACGCCGCGTCGAGACACGGCGTCGAAGGCGGCGTCAAGCCGCCGCACTCCGAAGGTCTCGTCCGCTGCGGACGGACGGGAAGGTTTTTCAAAAGCGGAAACGAGGCCCGGGACGGAACGCATACGCAGGCCATTTGATCTTGGAAATAGTGGGAGCGTTCGCCGAAGGCGATGGCCATTCGGGCGTTTCAGCGTAGACGAAGTCAAGCTGGAACGCCCAAGTTTGGGCGTCCAGAGGGCTTGCCAAGCCCTTTGGCGGGGTGACGGGGCGGAGCCCCGTGCGTGATTGGGGCCGAGCTGGGACTCGGCGTTCCCAGGCGACGGGGCGGAGTTCCGTGAATGTCTCTGCCGGGCGAGACGCCCGCGGCTCCAGGGGGCTGCGCAATAATTGCGCACCTCGCGGCTGACTGCGCAAATTCAGCCTATGGTTTTTCTGTGCGGAAAAACTAATATATACATGGCGTCCGAGGTGGCGATTTTTTGGGGAAATAAGGGTATTGGGGAACAATGCAAAAGGGTAACGTGGAAGATCGTCGCCATGTAGTTTTCGTCTTAAATCCGCTTTCAGGCGATGGCGCGGCGTTGCGGGCGTGGCCGGCAATACTGGCTGAATGCCAGCGGTGCGGCCATGAGTTCGAGTTGCTCGACGAGCGGGGCGATCTTGGCGAGGTGCTCGTCCGGAGGCTTCTGAAGGGGGGCGTGGAGCGGGTGGCGGGGATCGGGGGCGACGGGACGCATTGCGCGTTGATCAACGGCTTGCTGAGGTATGTCGAGCGCTCGCCTGGCGCGGTTGCTCCCGCGTACGCGCTGATCCCCTTGGGCACGGGGAACGACATCGCCAAATCGATTGGCCTTGAGCCGGGGGCTGGCGGGATTGCGGAGGCCGTGAAAGTGGCGTTCATGGGCGAGGCCGCACCCATGGATGTCGGATGGTGTGGCGGCAGATATTTCGCCGACGCCTTCTCGGTGGGGCTCGACTCCCTCGTCCTCCGTGCCCGCGACAAGGCGAAACGGGGGATGGCCGCCGTTCCACTCGTGGGGAAGTTCCTGAAAGGGTACCCCCTCTATCTGTTGAGCGTGATGAGGACGCTGCTGACGTTCAGAAGGCTTCACGGCGAGATTGACGTTGACGGGGCACGGTGGTTCACGGGCGACTTCTTCAACCTGCTTATCAACAACACCAAGATCTACGGGGGCGAGTTCGATCCGACACCCACGGCCAGAATTGATGATGGACTCCTTGATCTCGTGGTGGTGAAGAACTGGCATGGTTATTTTAAAAAATATCTCAGCGACTATCGGCACAATCCCGAGTGGGTGAGGACGTTTGGAGGAAGGTTGACGGCCGACGACGTCGAGACCATCAAGGGAACCCATATAACAATCCGTCTTTCCCGTCGGATCCGGGCGCAGATGGACGGCGAGGTGTGCGCGGAGAAGCACGGGAGATACGAGGTGAACTGTCTGAAAGGGGCGGTGCGGGTGGTGAGCCCGGAGTGACGGGGCAGCGCGCCCGTGAGGCGGATTGGGCTCAATAGCCGCCGGCCTCTTCGGTGGTCTGTGAAAGATATTGATCGAGGAACGGCACACCGAGGGAATAGTCCTCCGCAATCGCATGGATCTTGCGCCGCACTGCCTCATCATAGTTCACGGTGAGTTGGCTGTAGAGGTGGAAGATGTATTGCATAGCCCACTGCTGGGAGAGCTTCGGGCCGACCACCTCGGCAGTGGGAAGATTCGCCTCGTACACAAGTTCGTGCATCCCGCCGTCGGCGCCTTTCCCGACAATCCTGAAACCGATGGACGTGGTGTCCGCCTTGTAGCGACCGTACAGCGACAGCACGTGGTCGCGGTAGAGGTGGGGCAGCTTCTTCGGAAATATCTCGTCGGCGAATTCGCTTGACGCTTGGTAGCCGAGATCGGCGACGACGATGTCTTCGACGGACTCGATGTACTTCTCCAAGGCGAAGCGGGCCTTGTCGAGCGTTTCAACCTTGAGGTATTCCCCTCTATTGCGGTATGCCAGCAGATCAAGCAGGAACGTGTTCATCTTCTTGCCGCAGCTGAAGGTGAAGATGCTCGCGTTATCCCGATTACGGTTTGAAACACTGTTGATCAGTTGGCGACTGTCGATGATCTGCCCGTAGTTCACCTCGCCGTCCGACGAGAGGAAAACCAGCAATGGACGTCCCGCCGTCTTGTAGTCGCCGCAGGCGTATGGTTCGACAGCCGAGTAAATGTCGGTCGACCCGGATCGGTGCAGCGCGCTGACGAATTCAGAAGCCGCTCGCAGATTCTCCTCGGTCGGACTCGCGAGCCCGGAAAAGAGGTGCTCCGCCTTGTCTCTGAAGGTGACGATCTGGAATCGATCCTTCAACGTCAATTTCGGCAGGGCCGCCAGCACCCCCTGCTTGAACTCGTTCAGCTTGACCTGCGAAATGCTTCCCGAGACGTCGATGATGAAAATCACGTCCTTCTCGAACACCCCCAACCGCGCCGCCTTCGGATTCGTGCTGATCGCAAGCTG
>CAYTFM010000151.1:8296-10398 GCA_964436735.1 uncultured Victivallales bacterium
AGCCTGATGGAAAGCAGTTTGTCGAGAAGCGAAACCTTCTCGGGGGACAGCATGCGAGTCTGCGGCGTGACAGGCATTAGATCTTTCGGGAGAGAGACCTTCAACTGCAACGGCACGCCCCCTCCTCCGCCCGTTCCCCCCCCCAGGGCAGTCCCTTTCAGATCCGGTCCCGACGGACCGGATGGCAACCGGTACTCCTGTCGGGGAACTTTGGGTATGATAACCCGATTGAACATCATGGCGTCCTTCGACAGACTGTCCCCCTCCAGCTCTATGATCTTGGGGGACTTCGTCGGGGACAGGTCGGCAACGGCCGACAGCGCGGGGGTGAATGCCTGCGGGGGCTTCGGCAGAGGAACTCCCGGCAAGGACGGACTGTCGGCGGAAGAACTCGACGGAGAGGGGACGGGCGAGGGTTTGAGCAAGGTGTCGGTCTGCGTAAGTTCCTTGTCGAGGGGGGTGAGCATCGCCTTCTTCTCCAACGCGGCGATCTGCTTGTCCACGCTGGCATCCACCAACTCCAGCATGCGGCTCTGCTTCAGCTCCGTGTTCTCCACAAACATCGTCGGGGCCGGGATGTTGATCAGAAGGAAAAAAAACAAAAGATGGATCACCGAGGAGAAAGCCACCGAAAGTAGCACATAATTTGCCATAGGAGCGCCAGCGCGAATTGTGAAATGTCCGTCCGTAAAGAATATTATACCCATTCAGGGAATATCTCAATACTGAGGGCAAAGATGCCAAAATTGAAAAAAGGCAGGCTGATCGTCGCCGCAAGCTGGGACTGCGCCGACCTGCTCTACGTGACCGGCTTCCAGGCGGGCGACCCGTTCATCTACTTCTCGGTGGACGGCACGGACCACATGGTGGTAACGGCGCTTGAGCACGCCCGTGCCTGTGACGAGGCGAAGCGAGGAGTGGAAGTCATCGACCGGCGCATCCTCATCCCCGGGAAAAAAACGCCGAAAGACCTTATCTCCGTGATTAAACACCTCACGAAATGCCATCGCGTGGACGAATGGCAGGTCCCGGAACAGTTCCCGCTCGGCATCGCCGATTCCCTCCGCGCCGCAGGCATTACCGTCACCCCCTCCGCCACACCGTTCATGCCGCGGCGCCGCGTGAAGAATTCACAGGAGGTCAAAAAGATTCGCCACGCCTTAGCAATAGCGGAACTGGCGATGCGGGAGTTCGAGACCGCCCTTCGCGAGGCACAGACGGGAGCCGGCGGCAGGCTGTCGTGGCGCGGCTCCCCCCTCACCTCGGAGATCGCCCGTGGCATCATCGACTCCACGATCGCCCGCCATGGCGGCCACCCCTCCGCCACCATCGTCGCCTGCGGCCGACACGCGGCTGAACCACACAACGCCGGGCATGGCCCTCTGGTTGCCCACCAGCCTATCGTGGTCGACATCTTTCCCCGTTCCGCCGACACCCGCTATTATGCCGACTTCACCCGCACGTTCGTGAAAGGCAGCGCCCCGTACATCGTCAAGAGGGCGCACCACGCAGTGCGACTTGCGCGAGATCGGGCCAAATCGCTGCTCAAGGCCGGCGCCATCCCAGATGAGGCCCACAAGGCGGCAGTGAAAACACTTGACGCGAAAGGATTTAAAACGGGGATCCGCAACGGCGCGCACTTCGGTTTCTTCCATGGACTCGGCCACGGCGTCGGGCTGGAAATCCATGAGGCTCCGCGCATCTGCCCCGACAGCGTCGAACCATTGAAGGCTGGCGAGGTCGTCACCGTCGAACCCGGGGTCTACTATCCCGCCTGGGGCGGCGTGCGTCTCGAGGATCTCGTGGTGGTGCGCCCAGATGGCGTGGAATGTCTCACCTCCTACCACGACACGCTGGAGATCGAATAGCGTAAGCCACTCCGAAAACAATTTTTCCCGAAAAATCGTTTTCAATGCTATTTCCGTCACCGCCACGCGGCAACTTTATCATCAAACGCTACAGCCATAGAACATTTTAGGAAATAGCACAACTGGAAAATCCCCGAAAACTCACTACTATAACATTACCTTTTTCAGCCAACCAGGAAGACCGTTCCTTATGGGCCATCCAGGCCTGGTAGTCCTTGCCGTCGTTGCTCTTGA
>CAYTFM010000151.1:10408-20666 GCA_964436735.1 uncultured Victivallales bacterium
TTGAAATCTCGTGGAACAAGATAGTTCGCATCTTGTTTTCGCCTTTCGACCTCGGCAAATGGTTCGTGCTCGGCTTCACCGCCTGGATCGCACTCCTGTTCGAACAAGGTGGGAGCGGGGCGCAATTCTTCAATCAACTGGGGAACCTGCCCCAAGCGTTCACCGAAAAACACGGGGGAGGCCCTTCGCCGCAAGCCATACTGAGTCAACTCTCCTCCATGGCCGACAACCTCGGCGCGCAACTCATCCAAGCCACGGGGTTCGGGCTTCTTTTCTGGGCGGTGACCATTGGATCGCTTGTGTTCCTCGTCTGGCTTGCGCTGACCATCGTCCTCACGTGGTTGAAGGCTCGCTTCGAATTCATCTTCCTGGACAACTGCGTAAGCGACACCGCGCTCATCGCCGAGCCTTGGTCCTCCTTCAAGACCGTCGGCAACTCGCTGTTCTGGTGGCAGATCTGCTACTGCCTCTGCCTCCTCGTTCTTTGGATCGTGCTCATCGTCGCCCTCGTCTTCATTTTCCTCGCCGTCTACACAGACACCTACCTGTTGGTGACCGCCATCGCCGCCACGGCCATCGTGATCCTGCCGCTGCTTCTCCTCCTCGCGCTTGTCGACTCGTCGCTGCGCCATTTCGTCGTGCCGATCATGTACCGTAAATCGCTGAAGACCATCCCGGCCTGGGGCGTGTTCCTCACCCTGCTGCGCACCAATCTGCCCGCCTTCGCCACATTTCTGCTCATGCTCATCGTTCTACGGATCGCCGCAGGCATCGCCATGCTGTTCATCGTGTGCGCCACCTGCTGCTGCTGCTGTATCGGCATCGTCTTCTACCTCCCCTACCTCAGCGCCGTGGTGATCCTCCCCTTCAGCGTCTTCTTCAGGCTCTACGGCGTCGAGTTCATCTCCCAGTTCGAAGAGTTTGCCGGCACAGACGCCGCGCCATCGCCACTTCCACCCACTGACGCGCAACCGGAAGCCGCCGGCTAGTGCCGCGCAACGAAGGACACGACGTATGGATATTGACGACCTGAGACGAAGGATCGACGAGATCGACGAGAAGATACTCGTCCTTTTGAACGAGCGGTACGAGCGCGTCAAGGAGATCGGGCATTGGAAAAGCAAGCGCTCGCACGACTTCTATGTGCCCGAGCGCGAGAAAAACGTCCTGACACGCCTTGAGAGGCTCAACTCCGGGCCGTTGACCAACAAGGCGCTGCGTGCCATCTATCGCGAAATCATGTCGGGCGCCCTCGCGCTCGAAAGTCCCTTCATCGTCGCCTGCCCGGGACTCGACCACCCCCTGTCCAAATTCGCCGCCCTCGAGAAATTCGGCAAAAACGTCACCTGCGCCTCACACAAGACGCTTCCGCAGGTTTTCGACGACCTGCTCGCAAAGCGCGCGGCCTACGGCGTCGTCCCCGTCGAACACTCGAAGCGAGGCGTCTACAACGAGTCGCTCGACCTCCTCCTCGAGGCGTCCGCCCTGCGCATCTGCTCCGAGATCTACGTCAACGACCAGTCGGACGCCGGGAACGACATTGAGGACGTCACGCGCTTCGTCGTCATCGGCCGTCAGAACCCGAAGCCGACCGGAGACGACAAGACCTCCATCTGCATCTCCCTCGGACACCGCGCCGGGGCGCTCTGCGACGCCTTCACCCCCTTTAAGGAGAAGAACATACAGATCACCATGCTTGAGAGCCGGCCCTCCCACGACAAGGAATGGGAATATCTTTTCTTCATCGATTTCATCGGACACGCCGACGCCGAACCCGTCCACGGCGCGCTGAAAACCCTCCACGAGGCCTCGCTCAAGCTGAAGATCCTCGGCAGCTATCCCCGAAGTGACGATGTCATTTGAGGGATACATCGCCAATTACCGTGCATCACGTCCACTTGAATCCAATGACCAATGACCAATGACCAATGACCAATGACCAATGACAACTTTGCGAGGTAGGTATATGTCGTTACTTGACTATCTGAATCCAGACGTGGCGAAAGTGAAACCCTACGAACCGGGGCGACCGATCGAGGAGGTCGCCCGGGAGCTGGGACACGATCCGTCCACCATCGTGAAACTCGCCTCCAACGAGTGCCCGATAGGCGTCTCGCCGAAAGCCATCCGCGCCATGAAGGCGTCGCTCAAGGAAATGAACCTCTACCCGGACGGCGGCGCCTTCTATCTCAGGCAGCGGGTCGCGAAACTCCACAACGTCCAGCCAAACCAGATCATCTTCGGCAACGGCTCCAATGAGATTCTCGAGTTCATCGCCCACTGTTTCCTGGCCCCGGGGTCTTCGGCTATCATGAGCCGCCACGCCTTCGTCATCTACAAAATCCTTTCGATCATGGCCGGCGCGGAGCTCATTGAAGTCCCGATGAAAGGCCTCACCCACAATCTGCGGAAAATGGCGACCGCGGTCAAGAAGAACACCCGTGTCGTCTTCGTCTGCAATCCCAACAACCCCACCAGCACCAGTGTGACGAACAAGCAGGTGCAAACGTTTATGGAACGGATTCCGTCCGACGTGCTCGTGGTCTTCGACGAAGCCTATGCCGAGATCTGTCTGAAACAAATGCCCGACACCATGCGTTTCGTCAACGAGGGCAGGAACGTCGTGATCCTCCGCACCTTCTCGAAAGCGTACGGTCTCGCCGGTCTCCGCATCGGCTACGGCATCACGACTCCCGAGATTGCCGCCGCCCTTGAAAAACCGCGCCAGCCTTTCAACCTCAACAGGATGGGGCAGCACGCCGCGCTCGCCGCTCTCGACGACCAGGCGTTCGTGCGCCGCTCGCGCCGGACCTACCGGAGCGGGGCCAAGCAGATCATGACCGCCTGCGCTCGGCTGAAGCTCCCCTGCGAGCCCCCCACCGCCAACTTCATCCTGATCAAAGTCGGCGACGGGAAGAAAGTCTTCGACGCCCTCCTCCGCAAAGGCGTGATCGTGCGACCGATGGCCCCCTACGAACTCCCCGAATGGATCAGAGTGTCACTGGGAACCGAAGCCGAAAACACACGCTTCATCAATGCCCTGGCGGAGGTTATGCCAAAATGCTGAGAGGAAATGACGCATCACGAGCCCACCCACACCATTAAGAACTACTCAGCGCGCCCACTTCCGCAAGGCGATGTTCAACCATGAAAGAAACACATGCCGCATCCCGAAATGGCGCGGGGAGCGCGCCCCCGGGGGCGCGCTTAGGTCTTGTGGTGGTTAGTTGCATAGGAGGCATAGCCTAATTATTGCCTAAGGTGACAAATGAAACCATAACGGTATTCGTCGTTAATGCGTCAATGGAATGTGGCTGTCTTTATGCTATGTTTTCAGCCGTAAGGAAGTGTTTTATAAAAGGGCAACACCATGCGAGCTGTACATGAATCGCAATTTCAAAAAGCCATCAACTTGGTGGAATCGCTGCCTGTCCCCCAAAGGATCCACTTGATCGAGGAAGTTCGCAGTAGAATGATCGAGACAAGGCGAGAAGAATTGGTTCAAAGCGCACGGGAGACACGTGCCGAATATCGATCAGGCAAAACCCGCAAAGGATCCGTCGCCGACTTGTTGAACGAGCTGCGCCAATGCGGAAACTGATATGGGGTAAGGCATTCATCCGTGGCTTCAAGAGGATGGTCAAACGCAATCCTCATCTTGCTGACGAAATAGAGCAGGCATTGATGCTTCTTGTTGAAACCCCCTTCGATCCCCGTCTGGAATCACATAAGCTCAAAGGCAAGCTTTCTGGATTGTGGGCCTGTGCTGCTGGATACGATACGAGGATTATATTCGAGTTCTTGCCGGGCAAGGACGGGAACGATAATGATATTCTCCTTATCGATGTCGGCACGCATGACGAAGTGTATTAATTTCCGGATAACATTTTGCCCATTCATGAATACTAATAGCAAGACTGTCAACATCGTCGGACTTAGCCTCATCGCCGCCTCTCGTGGACTGGCGCGGCGAGACCAGTGGCGCAACGGGAGGAAATGACCATGCCCTCGTCATCCGCGGCGCGCAGGCACGAGAAGATAACGTGGGACGACTATCGATCATGGACCGGCGACGAGCGCTGGGAAATCATCGACGGCGAGGCCTATTCGATGTCGCCAAGCCCGACGCCGAGGCATCAGGACGTGCTCCGCGAACTGATGAAGCAACTTGACAGCTATTTCCTGAAGCAGAAGTGCCGTATCTTCCTCGCCCCAATGGATCTGAAGCTCTCAGACCACGACATCGTCCAGCCCGACATCCTTGCCATCTGCGCCCCCAACCAAATCAAGCGAACTTACATAGAGGGCCCCCCCGCGCTGGTAGTCGAAATCACCTCATCATCCGACGGACGCGACCGCATCATCAAGCCACGCCTCTACGCCGCCTCAGGCGTGAAAGAATACTGGATTGTGACTCCGTTCCCCTCCTCCGTCGAAGTGTTTCTTCTCGATGGGGAAAGCTATCGGCTCATCAACGCCTACGGACGGGACGCCATCCTCGCCAGCCCCAGCTTTCCGGGGCTTAAAGTCCGCCTCAAGAAAGTCTTCGACTTCCCCTTGGACGACGATGAACGGGGCGCGGTCCTCAAGCTGCGCGAACGCCCGGCGCGCTACGGGAAGAAATGAACCATGCCGCGGTACTACAACTTCTTATATAGATGCCGGACCTACACCGTACACAATTTTGCCACAAAAATTGTGTGCACTTTTATTTCCATCGTCGACCTCGCGCAATTCCCATCCAAGGCGATGCGCACAGCATTGGTTAGGAGATAACATGACGGACACCATCTCAAAAGAGAAGCGCAGCTGGGTGATGAGCCGCATCCGCTCAAAGAACACCACACCGGAGAAAACCGTCCGTTCGATGCTCCATTCCATGGGCTACCGCTTCAGGATACACCGCAAGGACCTCCCCGGACACCCCGACGTGACCTTCCCCCGCCAACGCGTCGCCATTTTCGTGCACGGCTGCTTCTGGCACAAGCACGAGGGATGCAAAAAAAACCGCGACCCGAAAAGCAACACGCCGTTCTGGGCGGAGAAGTTCGCGAAGAACGTCGCCCGAGACCGGAAGAGCCAGGCTGCCCTCGAAAGCGACGGCTGGACCGTGCATGTCATTTGGGAATGCGAGATCGAGGACATCCAAGCCCTGTCGAAACGAATCCGACACATCCTGGCCGAAACAGAAACCTATACAACACCAATCAAACGCGTGGCCCCCATGGCCGCCGAGAAACATACCCCCTATGGATCAAACAGCTGAAAAGACCACTCCCGAGCCCTCCCAGCCTTCACGCCTGCTCGACGGCGTCAACTCGCCGGCCGACGTCAAGAAAATGCCCGCCGAGGATCTGCCCCGGCTCGCCGACGAGATCAGGGACGAGATCGTGGACATCACGTCGAGAAACGGCGGCCATGTCGCCTCCAACCTCGGCGTGGTGGAGCTCGCCATCGCCCTCCACAGCGTCTTCGACACGCCCGTCGACAAAGTCGTCTGGGACACCGGCCATCAATGTTACGCCCACAAACTCCTCACCGGCCGCCGTGAGCTCATGCGGACGCTGCGCCAAGACAACGGCTGCGTCGGCTTCACCTCGCCGACGGAATCCGCGTACGACGCCTTTGGGGCGGGACACGCGGGCACCGCGATCTCCGCCGCCCTCGGCCTGGCGGCCGCCCGCGACTTGAGGAAATCAAAGGAGAAGGTCATCGCGGTCATCGGCGACGCCACCCTCTCCTGCGGCGTCTCGCTTGAGGCGCTCAACAACGTGGCCGCCGCCACGAAGGACATCATCATCATCCTCAACGACAACAAGATGTCCATATCCCGGAATGTCGGCGCCATCGCGGAGTACCTCAACACCATCATCCCCACCCATGGCTACAACCGCTTCAAGGCGAAGATCCGCAACCTCATTATGAAGATACCCGCCGGCGACCGCATCCGACGCGCCATCCGGAAGATCGAGGAGGCCACCAAGAGCATCCTCATGCCGGGCGTCCTCTTCGAGAAGTTCGGCGTCAGATACTTCGGCCCCATCAACGGCCACGACATCAAACATCTCGTCAGAACCCTCTCGCTGATCAAGGACTTCAACGAACCGGTCGTCCTCCATGTCTTCACCGAAAAGGGAAAAGGGTACGAGCACGCCCGCAACCATCCCGAGCGCTTCCATGGACTTTCCTGTTTCGACCCAGACACCGGTGAGGAGCTCAACAAGCCGAACGGCGCGACCTTCTCCTCGGTTCTTGGCAAGACGCTTATATCCTTCGCCGAGGAACGTCCGGACATCGTCGCCATCACCGCCGCGATGCGCGCCGGCACGGGACTGTCCGAGTTCGCGAAACGCTTCCCCAGCCGGTTCCACGACGTCGGCATCGCCGAGGAGCACGCCATCGTCTTCGCCGCGGGACTCGCGGCCGGCGGGGTCCGTCCCGTCGCCGCGCTGTACGCGACCTTCCTCCAGCGCGCCCTTGGCTGCGCCCTCCACGACATATGCCTGCAAAACCTCCCCGTGATCATCTGCGCGGACCGCGCCGGCGTGGTCGACGACGGCCCCACGCACCACGGCATCCACGACCTCGCCTACCTGAAGGAGTTGCCCAACACCACCATCATGGCCCCGGCGACCGCGGAGGAACTCGCCGACATGCTCCGCCTCGCCTACAAGGTGGGTGGACTCGCCGTCATCCGCTACCCCCGCGCCACCGTCCCCGACACCACGGGGAGAGCCCCCTCCGCCGTCACCCTGGGGGCCTCGGAGGTGCTCAAGGACGGACACGATCTCTCGATCTGGGCCCTTGGTCCGGAATGCCAGACCGCGCGCCGCGTCGCGGAAATCCTCGAAGCCGCCGGCCGCAGCGTCAACGTCGTCAACGCACGCTTCATCCGCCCCTTTGACACCTCCCGCCTCGTCTCGCTGGCCGAGCACATGCCCATCGTCACCATCGAGGACAACCAGATACACGGCGGGCTCGGAGCCTGTGTCGACGAGACGCTCATCAACGTCCGCCACAAGGGCGTCCACCACTTCGGCTGGGGCCGGAAAATTGTCCCACACGGCACCATCGCCGGCATCAAGCGATCCGCCGGCCTCGATCCGGAAACCATCGCCGCCCGCATCAAAGAGATACGATAGGCTCACGCATCTTTCGTAGCCCTGCTACGTCGTGGCTGGAGTTTGGACAATCTTTGAAAATGAGGCTGTTTTGGTGGGGCGCAACACCTTTTGCGCCAAATCTCCATGGCGCGGAGGGTGCCGCGCCCCACGTTGCCGTCCTCCAAGCGAACTTTGTCCAAACTTCAGTGCCCCGAAGGGGCTGTGTAACAAAGCCCAGGGTTGGCGCCATGCGCCTACCCTGGGTGGAAGTTGGCATTATTTCAACCCCACCGGGGTTGTGTCGGAAATGGCGCGCTCCAGATACCGTTACACAACCCCTTCAGGGTTGCTTCGCCCCCCCCCTTGACCCAGGGTAGCGCGTTCGCGCAACCCTGGGCTACGAGACGCAGCCCCCTTGGGGCAAAGAACAAAAACAACAATTTCCCTCACCGATGAACTCAACCAGCCGTCGCGGCCGCGGCTGCAACCACTCGCTCACGCTCGTGGCTCCGCTCAGACACCGCGAACCGAGCCCCGACAGTAATGGAGGGGTCAGCCGCAACGCGGCGCCACGTTGAATTTTCTAACATGCACTTGACCGACTGCGTACGCCGGGAACTTACTCCTCACTGGATGCCACTGCGCACTCCCCCGCAGATCTATTTTTTGCTGCAGCGCGACTTGACATTGTCTATCAAGTTGATATAGTTTGTCTGTATCATGAGAATATCCAAAAAATGCGAATACGCCCTCAGGGCGCTCACCGCGCTGGCAAGCCACCACGGCCGAGACCCGCTTCAGATCAGGGAGATCGCCGAGGCCGCGCGCGTGCCGGAGAAGTTCCTCGAGCAGATCCTTCTGGCGCTGCGCAACGCCGGTTTCCTGCAAAGCCGCCGCGGCGTCGGCGGCGGCTACTCGCTTATCCGCGACCCCGCCACCGTCAACCTCGCGCAGGTGATCCGGACCATCGACGGCCCTCTCGCCCCGACGAGTTGCGTCAGCAAATGGGCGCCCGTGCGATGTCCCGAGGAGAAGGGATGCGCCCTGCGGGGCGTGATGCTCAAGGTCCGCAACGCCATCTCCGACATCCTCGAAAACACCTCGCTGGCGTCGCTGGCATCCCCTTGCAAGGACAAGAAGCCCGCACGGCCCGCTTCATCTACACCAACAACATCCCATACAAAAAAAATAAAAGCGAAAGGGAAACACGTATGACTCGAACCGCATTCTCCCTTGCCGCCGCACTGCTCCTCGCGGCGGGGACCAATCCCGCGACCGCCGCCGACGCCAAAGGCGCGTCGGACAACGCCCCCATCACCCTCTCCGGAGCGTTCGCCCTCTATCCCATGGCAGTTAAATGGGCGGAGGAGTACAAGAAACTCAACCCCGGCGTGAAGATCGACATCTCCGGCGGCGGCGCCGGCAAGGGCATGGCGGACGCCCTCAGCGGCATCGTCGACATCGGCATGGTCTCCCGGGAACTTAATCCGGCCGAATTTGACAAGGGCGCCTTCAAGATCTCCGTCGCCAAGGACGCCGTCGTCCCCGTCGCCAACGCCAAGAATCCCGCCGTCAAGGAGATCCTCGCAAAGGGGCTGAAGAAAGACGCGTTCGTCAGCGTCTGGATCACCGAAAAGGCCACGAAATGGAGTGACCTCATCCCCGGCGCGCCCCACGCCGACCTCCACACCTATACGCGGGCGGACGCCTGCGGCGCCGCGGAGACCTGGGCGCTCTTCCTCGGCAAGAAGCAGGAGGATCTCGCCGGCACCGGCGTCAATGCCGACCCTGGCATCGCCGAAGCGGTCCGCGCCGACGTCCTCGGCATCGGCTACAACAACATCGGCTTCGCCTACGACGCCAAGACCGGCGCGCAGGTCGCAGGACTGTGCGTCATCCCCATCGACCTCAACGGCGACGGCACGATCGACAAAGACGAGAACTTCTACGCCACCATGCCCGCCATTGTCAAGGCCATCGCCGATGGCAAATACCCCTCACCTCCCGCCCGCGACCTCCATTTCGTGACCAAGGGGAAGCCGCAAAGGGAGGCGGTCCTCAAATTCATCCGCTGGAGCCTGACCGACGGGCAGAAGTTCGTCAACGAAGCGGGTTACATCGGGCTCGGGGATGAGAAACTGAAGGCGGAACTGAAGAAACTGGAGTGAGCACTCCTCGGTGATCGGGCGTACGCGATCGCCGTGCATGGCACACCCCCACGCTCACGCATAGGTCATAGTGCAGTCTTTCCCGAACACCGAACACTGAACACCGGATCCCTTACTCATGAGTAATCTCAGACTATTCAAGGACAAGCTTGCGGCGCGGGTGATGCTCGGGTTGACCATTTTCGCCTGCGCCCTGATCGTCGCGATGGCGCTGGGACTGTTCATCAAAGCCAAGCCGATCTTCGACGCCAAGTCGATCGCCGATCTGCTTTTCACGTCTGTGTGGAAACCACAGCGGGGGCTGTTTGGCTTCTGGCCGTTCATCGCGGGATCGCTGGCGGTCACGGGCGTGGCGGTGACGCTGTCCGTCCCCTTCTCCCTCCTGACGGCGCTGTACCTGTCGGAATACGCCGGGGCGTGGGTGCGCGAGACGATCAAACCGCTCATCGACGTGCTTGCCGGAATCCCCTCGGTGGTCTACGGCATCTGGGGCGTCCTCGTGGTCGTTCCCTTCATCAAGGATCATGTCGCCCCCGCGTTCGGCGTCTTCTCCACCGGCTACTGCGTGCTTTCGGCAGGTATCGTGCTTGCGATCATGGTCCTGCCGATCGTCATCCACATCACCCTCGAGGTCTTCGCCGCCGTCCCGGTCGGCGTCCGCGAGGCGTCCCTGTCCGTCGGAGCGACGAAATGGCAGACGGTGAAGCACGTGGTGCTGCGCAAGGCGGCTCCGGGCGTGATCGCCGCCGTCGTTCTGGGGTTGTCACGGGCCTTCGGCGAGACCATGGCGGTCCTGATGGTCGCCGGCAACGTGGCGAAGACGCCGACGTCACTGCTTTCCCCGGTGTATCCGCTTCCCGCGCTCATCGCCAACAACTACGGCGAGACGCTCTCCATCCCCCTCTATGATTCGGCCCTCCTGCTCGCCTCGCTGATCCTGCTGGTAGTCGTGCTCTTCTTCAACATCATCTCGAAGCTCATACTCGT
>CAYTFM010000152.1:0-10037 GCA_964436735.1 uncultured Victivallales bacterium
ACGGTTTGGTGAAGGGCCCGTAGTAGAAGCGGAAACCATATTTGTCGAAACGGTCGAGCCACATGGGGACCTCCACCTCGGCCTTCGAGACGACCTTCGACCAGTCGCCTTTCAGCGAAGTCGCCAGCGACGCGTCGAGTCCCGCACGCTCCTGCGACGCCACGATAAAGACCTTTCCCGCGTCGCGCAACGCCACGATGATTCCTTGTCCTTTCACCTCATGCCCGGATAGCTTCTCCTTGGTGGTGTCGATCTCAAGATCCGAGACACCCGGGAGACTCCGCAGGTCGGAGAGGTATTTGGCCATGAGCAGCTTGGCCTTGTCATCCGATTCGCAGGTGATCTCAAGGATGGAGCCGCCCTGTGAGGAGACCCAATAGGTGCCAGCGACCTTCCCGTAGCCGCGCAACGCTATCTCCGGCAGTGACTTTTTCACCTCTATCGGATTGGTTTTCGCGTCTTTCTCGACGCGCAGCGGACCCGCCGCGTCAGACGAGCATGAGGCCAGCAGCATGGCCGCCGCGCCGCCGAAAAGTGCGAGCGCGGCATGATGGAGGGAGCGTCGAACGGCATATCCCAAGGCACGCTTATTCGTCACGGTAGTCTCCTTTCGGATACAGTCGTAGCTCAAGTTGATGGATGTCCCAGTCGAGAGGGGCGCCCAGTTTGCCGACGTAATCGCCCCAGTTGTAGAGGAGAGTGAGTTGGTTCTCCTCGCCGAAGCGCAGATACGGCGTGATGTCCACCTCCAACTCGTTACCGAGTATGTGGTGGTGCCTGCGGATCGGCCAGCGGTTGTCGACGACCACTCCCATGGTCGACTTTCCCTTGGCGTAGAAGGTCACGACGTACTTGTCCTTCCAATCCGCCGGGATGCGCACGCTCCGGGTCGGTTCGACGCATTTCCCCTGGCCCGGGAGGACGAAGGAAACCGGCTGGGCGTCCAGCTTGCCGGTCCACTCGCCCTCGAGGCTGACCGTTTTGGCTGGACGCTTGTCGTGGACCAGGTAGATCGCTCCGTTGACGCCGATGTATTTACCCTGCTTTGGAGGCTCCAGTTCCAGCGCCAGGATGTTGTCGCCTTTCCTGAGGAGGTCCGAGACGTCGGGATTGAAGTATCCTGGCTTGGCGAGCGGCTGGCCATTCAACCACATTTTCCAGCCGCCGTTTCCGGCGGTGAAGGCCCATCCCCATCCCGCGGCGGTCAGACGTGTCGGGCCGCTGTCGGTCAGCCACTCCTCGGGAACGGAGAATGTTTTCCGGGCGAAGACGCGCTTTGTCGGGTCGGCTCCCACCGCGGTGAGGATGTCCATGTCCCATTTGTGCCATGCGGCGTCGACGCCTGGGGCGGCTCGCCATTCGTCGCTCTGGGGGATGTTCTGCGACCATTTCCAATCTTTTTTGAGATCGATCGAGGGGGGGAGCCAATGTCCCTTGGAGATGGGGGTGAAATCGACATGGACTCGCGGGGTGGACGGCCGCCACATCGTCCGCTGGTAGTTCCACCAGTGCTCCGCCGCCGGCAGGGGATCGTGCGATCGGAAATAGAAAATCTGCACCTCGCCCTTCGGGATCTGAATGCCGGAAAGCGTGAGCGAGCTGTCGTCCATTTGAAAATCTTTGAGCTGTTCGACGGCGTTCATGGCGATGCGGAGGACTCGCGTTGGACGTTTGTCCAGGGTGACGTTAAGTGACACGGTTCGGTCGACCTCGGCAAAGTTGACCAGCACCACCACGTCGTCCAGTCCGTTGTTCGAGCGGTATCTCTGCGCCCAGACGCGCGGGTCGCTGACGCTGTTGACCGCCGGTTGGCCAAGTCCGGTGAGCAGATCCTTGAAGAACGCCGACTCGAGCTCGTTGGGCCACCATATCCCCGACTGGTCGCGGGAGCCGCGGAAGAAGGCGCTGCCCAGCGCGATGACGCGCCCCTTGCCCAGTCTGCGCGAGACGATCGCCGGCTCCCCGTTCTCGAATTTCGCGATGACCTCCGCGTCCGAATCGGGCTCAAGCTCCACGCTGAGGATGTTATGTTCGAAATCCTGCCAGTCCATGCTGGACCCGTTGTCGAGGAAGGTCTTGCCCGCGAACTCCTTGAGCAGCGTCTGATCCTTGCCGATGGTCACACTTCCCGCGCCGGGCTTCCGCAGCGTCTTGATCTTGCATCCCGTCAGGCGCTGGATCGGCCACGCGTCCGCCTCGTCGGAGAGGCAGCGCCCCGTGAAGGGCCAGGTGATGTAGGTGCCGCCGTCGCTGACCCACTCCTCGATGGCGTCGAGGGATTCGCTTTGGACGATCTCGTTGCCGCCGTCCATGAGGATGGAATAGCCGTCGAGTTTGCCGTCGCGGAGGCCACCGTCGTCCACATAGAGGTACGACTGGCCGATGGATTGGAGGGTGCCGCGGCCGACGTCCCAGTCCCATATGCTTTGAATCTCGCGCGATTTGACGCCTTCGGGAACGGGGATGGGCGCGGGCGACATGGCCGTCGAGTCCGTCGAGCGGAAGATCAGCACCTGGGGGCCGGCGATGTCGTAGCGTCCCATCTGCTTGATGACGGCGACGTGCTCCTCGAGCCACGTCTTCAATTCAGGAACCCTGGTGATGTTCTGGACGGTGAAAACCTGGTCGTGTCCATTGAGCCCTTCCAGGAAGATCCGCTGGTAGAGCATGACCTGTCCCGGAACGTCGTTCGACGGTCCGGCGCCTTCGCTCGTGCCCGGAATGCCGTAGAGGTAGCCATAGCGTTTGTACCAGGGAAAGAACAAGTTGCCTTCGCCGGTGGAGTGTCCGCAGGCGCCGTAGCGCCCCGCCAAATCCGGTCCGAGGGGCATGGCCATGATTTTGATGGGGCGGTCGGGGTCGACGTGGCGCATGGCGGCGAGCACCAGTTCGGCCGAGTCGGCCTTCCCTTCGCTCGTGCTCCATTTGCGGAAGATGCTGAGCAGGCGGAGGCGCTCCTTCGTCATGTAAGGCGACACGTTCGGCGCCTCGGAGCTGAGGAAGACGTGCCCCGCGAACAGCTCCGACCTGATGGCGACCCGGTTCACGCCGTGCTTGAGGAGTCCCGAGATGTCCCAGGCTCCCCAGGTTCCGGTCTCGCCCAGTTTCTCGCCATTGAGGTAGATCGGCATTCTCCGGCGGGGATCGTTGTTCGTCGCGCCGGCGAAGCTGTATAGATACAAGGGGTGCGTGGCGAACTCGGCGGGTGTTGGCTCGAATTCGCGGACCAGCCACTTCTGGACACGGAAATATTTGTGGACGCGGACGTCGCCGGGCAGGTCGAGTAGTTCCCACTCGGGGGTGTTCACGTCGGCTTTCCACCATTCGCCCGTGAGCCCTTCATCGGGCTGTCTCTCGGGGCGGACGTGCCAGTTGTTGTCGAGGCTTCTGAGCATGCCGTTCATTCCCGCGAAGGTCGCGAACTCCGGAATGGGCACCTCGTCCCAGGAGCGGAACGGATTCTCTCGACGGCCAAACATTTCCGACACCTCGTCCAGCCCCAGCTTGTTTTTCACGCGCAGTGATTCATGCCAGTCCCGCAGGGCCGCGGGCGAGCGGTCTCCGTGATACTCGACCCACAGGGGATTTCCCACCTCGCCATAGGGGAGCATCCAGCTGCCGAGGTCCGGGCAGAGGCGGAGTAGGTCGCGCATCTGTCCTTGCGTCTGCCTCGCCATGTAGAGGCGTGCGCGGTTGTCATACCACGACTGCTGCGGCTGCGAGCGGTACTCGAGGTTCTCGTGATACCAGCCGCCGTCCAGAAAGGGAAGCGGCTGCTGCTGGACCTCGGTGAACTCCTTGCGGATCGGCATGAGGGATCCTCCGATCCCGCCGCCGTAGAGGCGTGCGGACAGCGGCACCCCCATCTTCTCTGCCTCTTTGGTTTTCCATCCCATCGAGGCCCACTCGTTCACGTCGTATGAGTCGTCGTGCTCGGCCGGATGCGGCCACAGCTCGATGCGGAAGTCGTACTTCGCGCAGAACGTGATCTCCTCGCCCGGATCGTTTTTGCCGTCGTCCCTTTCGACGCCGTCTATCCCATAGAAGCCATAGCCATAGCGGTCGAAGCGGTCGAGGAATTTCGGGTAGACGAGGTCGGCGGCGATTTTCTTTCCCTCGTACAGATGGAGGCCGTCAGGCGAGGTTAGGAACGTTTTCAGCGCGTCGGCGCCAGGCGCGGAGACGATGGCCGCGTTCCTGCCGTAGACGATGGCGGCATAGGCCGCGCCGCCTTCCACCGTGACAAGCGGGAAGAAGACGCCGTTGACCTCAAGCCGACCCTTGGACACGCCGGGCGAGAGCGTCAAGTCGGCCATGAGTTTTCCCGCCACGACCGCCGCCTTCTCCCCGCTTTCCGCCTCGAAACTCCAGAGGCCGCAGTCGACGCCCGCATGTTTGAACGTGAGGAAGGAGCTTTCGACCGTGCCATAGCCGCGGAGCCGCTGCGATACGCCATTGGCGTCCATGCCGCGTCCGCCACCTTTCCCCGACTCGCACGCGGGCAGCGCGCAGACGCAGCACGCGGCGGCGACCATTCCGATTCTCCTGAACTGTAGTGTCATGGATGCTTCTCCTGTAACCATGAAGTTAAGCGATTTCTGCGATTGGCGGTGATGCGGTTTCAGGCGTAGGAGATGGCGTTTCCCCGTCATGCCACTGCGCTTTTGGATGTCTCCGCTTTCTCTATACAGGTGCTCAGCATGACCTTGGCGACCTGGATTCCCGCCACCTGCCGTCTGACAAGATCGAACATCGTCTCCGCGACGGCGAGAGGATCCGAGACGATCCAGGAGGCTTCAAAGGGGCAGAAGGGGGCGTTTCCCTTGTTCTTGTGGAAGAGGAAAGAGGCGCGCCGCCGCGAGTCCAACCCCAGCTTGAGCGCGGCCGACACCGCGCCTGGCACCACGATGTCCGGATAGGCGAAGATTCCCGCCGGACGTTTTCTCATGCGCCACATGGCGAGAAGCTCGCGATAGCTGAAGAGGGAGGCCCCGTCGTCGTCGACATATTGTGCCGGGCTTCGAATCCACTCGTCGCGCAATGTCACATTTCGCCTCTCGCATTCGGTGGCGAGCGTGTCGAAGAAAAGCCTGTTCTCCCTCTGTTGCAACAAGGTCGTGATGACGCCAAGTGAGCGGCAGCCTCCCGCGCTCAGTTCGGCCACGGATGCGGCGACCATCTCGCGTATGTCGAAGCCGACCACACCGTTGGCGTCGCCGCCGACCGAGGCGAGAGGGAGCCCCAATTCTGAAAGCCATGCGACTCTTTTGTCGGAGGCGAGGGAGAAGATGGCTTGGAACCTATGCGCCCGGGCGGCGCGCGTCAGTTCAATCGGGAGCTGCTCGCAGTCCTCAGCTTTGGATGAGTCGACAAAGACCTCAAGACGGATTCCATTGTGGCGCGCACGCGTGTGCAGCGTCTCATAGACAGAGCGGTAGTAGTTGGCGTTCCAGTTGTTGGAAAGAACCATCGCCGGCAGATAGACCGCGGCGGTCCGCAGGGCGGTGGCGGCACCCGTCACCACCGTTCCGACGTGTGGCGTGCGCTCCACGACGCCTTCTTCCGCCAGCAACCCCATCGCCTTGTGCACCGCAAGGCCATAGGTGCCAAGCCTGCGCGCGAGCTCTTTGGTGGGGGGAAGCAGTTGTCCGGGAAGAAGCTCGCCGTCGGTGATCATGCGCCGTATCGCGGCGGCGAGTCTGACATGCGTGGCTTCCGCGTCCGCTTTTTCCTTCGGTTTTCTCATCGCCGTCTTCCCTGGTCTTGTCGATCCGCCCGCTGGCAGCCGCGGGAGCGGTAATAAATCTATGCTTATAATTATACAAGGGTGAGCGCTTCTGTGAGCTGCGCGAGGTCATTCTAGCGGAAAAAGCACCGTTTCAGCGGGGAGGGAGAGGGGCCATAGTGAGTGCCCATCCGAAAAGGTGATCGATGGGCAAAGCTCCAAACCACATGCTCCGAATTCCAAACAAATCCCAAAAACGAAACGGCAAATGAACCAAAACAGAGCAAAACCCCGGTGCGTTTTGAAGTTTTCCCTTTGATTGTTTGAATCTTGGAGCTTGAGATTTGTGATGTACCCATTTCGGACAGGGGCCGCGGCCGTGTGCTTATTGTGGCGGCGGCTGCTGATCCTGGGGAGTTGTTTGGCCGCCTTGCTGCGCCTTGCTTTCCTCAAGGGCTTTTCTCACGCCCGCTCGCGCGGCGGCGCCGCGGAGGTTGGCGGCAGGGGTGGGCTGCGCAGTGCCTGGCGGCTGGAGTTGCGGAGGTTGGGCGGGTTGGTTTTGGCCGGGCGGCTGTGGTGGTTGCGGCTGGGCGTGGCCGGGGGGCAGCTGCGCTCCTGGGGGTAGTTGGGGTTGCTGCGGCTGCTTTGGCGGTTCCATGCCAAGGATTGTCGGCGGGGTCGCGGCCGTTTTGTTGCTCTCCATCCTCGCCCTGCTGTCCTTGTCGCTCTTCTCGAGCTTCAGTTCGATGGTGTCGCCTCCTCTGACCAGCAGGACGGAATCCGGGGCGATTTTCTTGACGATGTAGCCGTTCTCCATCTCCTCGTTGAGCTTGAAGTAGCGCTTGGCCTTGTTGTCACGCGGGACGACTTTCGCCGTCTGGTGGTTTTTGGCATCGCCCGCGGCGTCGGGTGCGGCGGGGGCTCCAGGAGGTCCCGGCGGGGGGGGGACGGCAGGCCTTCCAGGCAGGGGCGGCGGAGCTCCTTTGTTCAAGTCGAGAATGATGGCGCCCGAACTTTCGCCGAAGATGAAGACGCCGATCAGTTCGAGCTTCTCCTTGTTGATCTTCGGTCCCAACGACTTTGGCTCGGGCGGTTTTTGGGGTGGTTTGCCGCGGTCAGGGCTGAAGAGGTTCTTTTTGGATATGAGACTTTTCAGCGTGTCGACCGACGGGATCTCCTCGTCGACTTTGGGGAGGTCCTCCTCGGGGTCGATGTCAGCCTCCATGGGGGTGTCGGCGATCGACTTCTCCTTTGGGGGGTGCGCGTAGGTCAGATGGAACACGCACAGCATCAGGACAAAGATGGAAAGCGCGATGGCCAGTGCGACATACAGCGTCTTCATGAGGTTCCTGCCCTGTGGAGAATAAGGGAATCGGGATTTACTAAAATACCGTTTTGGCGCGGGATGCGCATATTTTCATTTATAGTTGCAAAATGTCATGGAGTCAAGTGGACAGCCTGTTTATTTGAGACAACGGAACACTGCGGAGTTTGCCCGCAATGTCAGTTTCTGTAAAAAAACTTTAACTCCCTCTTTACAACCTCTTAACATCTTTCTCTTGCCTCTCAGGATGGTGGACGGATAGATTTGATTCCACACGCAGGCGGAAGTCGGGAAAAAGAGCACTATCGCAGGTCGGCATAGAGCGGAACACGAGAAAAGACGGTATAGTAGCTGACGCCTTTGTGTCAGTAGGTTTAGGTGTCAGGAAAATTACTGAGACCTGAAACCCGAACACTGAAACCAAGTCGCGGCGCGGCCGCTTAATTCATCAGAGAGCGCATGAGCCTTATCAAATACAGAGAATGCGTGGCGATTGTCTGGGATGGCCAGAACCGGATATCCGGCGTGAAGGCCAAGGTCACCAAGGAGAAGACCATTTCCGTCGTGAAGACGGTCAGCAGCGGCGAAGGGGTGGTCAATTTCCAGGAGTCGCTCGCGGAGGCGCACAAGAAGCTGGCTCCCTCCGAGAATCAGATAGTCGTCATTGGCTGCGACATTCCCGGCTGCGTCTTTCTGGAGCTGTCCATACCCCGCATGCCGGCGTCTGAGTTGACGAACGCCATCAAGTACGAGCTGCCGCGGCACATTCCCTACAACATCGACGAGTTGGCGTGGGAATATCGAATTCTTCCCGAGGAGGCGTCGGACGGCAAGCAGAAGCCCTACCGGGTCAGAGTGATGGCGGTGGTGGATAAGAACTGGAACACCCTTGTCAGCGAGATCTCCAACTCGGGGCTGAAGATCGACGCCTTCACGCATCCGCTGATGGCCATCGACCCGTTTCTGCGGGATGTCGACGTCCACATGCCCTCCATCGATCCGGACTTCATCTTCCGCCGACGTCCCGGCGACGGCGCCCGGGTCATGGCGAAGGCCGACTCGGTCGAGGCGGGCATGGCGGGGTTTGGCCTTTCCGATTCGGCGCTGTTTGAGGAGCTGCGGCTGAAATGGACCCCGCCTGAGGACAACCCCTCTGCGAAAATCGAAGACTTCCTGCCCTGCCTGCTCGTCACGGCGTACTGCCTGAGCGAGCATTTTGACGACGACGCCGGATCTCGCCTCGCGCTTCCCAAGGAGGTCATGCCGCAGCGGTTCAGCGGCATCCGGACGTTCTGCATCATGCTGGCCGTCTTCGCCGTCGTTTTCTCCTTTGGGTATCTGGGACGCTCCTGGTGGGACGGCAAGAAGCGCCTGAACGAGTTGAACTCGGAGATCGCGCGGGTGAAGACGCTGACGCGCAACCTCGACAAGGAGAACAGCTCGAAACAGGCCTTGAACGACCTGATCCAGCAGGTCGAGTCCGCCGAGGTCGGCAACCATGACCTCATCGCAAGCCTGCATGAGCTCACGAAGCAGATTCCCAAGGAGATATGGATCATCAACTTCACCAGCAACGGGAACATCATCGACCTCACCATGCAGGAGGCCAAGGATTCGGACAATGACTTGAGCAGACTCAAGTTCAAGTATTTCACCTTCACCATCACCTCGAAGAAGAAGAACGCGGACGGCACCACCAACATTTCCGCCAAGGCCATCTGCAAGTCGTCAGCCCCGCCGCCGAAGCAGGAGGAATCCTCCAAAAAGAGCAAACCCTCGGCATCGACGAAGACTGCGACTGGGGCGAAAAAGGAAGCCACGCAGAAAAAAGGACAGAAGTAGATGCGTTTGAGATCATACAAACCGCAGACGAAGCATGTCATCGCCGTCGGGATTCTGCTCGTCCTGCTTGCGTTGGCGGTCTACGAGTTGCAGGACGTCATTGTGAATTTCTGGCCGACCGAGGGTGCGTTCGCCTCTGCCAGGAAGCAGTTGAAGAGGGAGCAGTCGACGTATCAGGAGGCGCTCAACGAGGCGGCGCGGCTTCAGGCCTGGCGGGATCGTTTCCACTCGAGGGCGGCGGATTTCTGGCTGTCAGCGCGCGATGGCGCGCCGGAGACGCAGGCGCAGTCAAAGGTCCAGCAGGCGGCTCAACGGGCTGGCGTCGAACTCACCACCATCGGCAACCCCCGGCAGACGAATGTCGGCGAGGGGATCTCGCTGTTCGAGCTGAGCGTCGAAACGATGGTTCCGATTGAGAAACTCACCGACTTTCTGGCCGAGATCTATAGCTCCAAACCTGCGTTCCACTGGCAGAGTCTGACGCTCAGGCCGGAGGCCATCAGAAAACCGGACAATGTCAAGCTCGCCGGCCGTCTGCGTGTCCTCACCATCACGGACAGCCAGGCGGTGGCGTTCCTTGTCGGCAAGGAGTCGGGCAAGGCCGACCCGCCCAAGGAGTCGCCGCCGCCCCCGCCACCCAAGCCCGAGGAACCGAAAGCCGACGAGCCGAAGCCGGAGGGCGGCGGGTGAGAGAGAACGTTCAACATTCAACTCTCAACGTTCAACACACGGAGCCCTGAACCCTTGAGAGTTACGATTTTCTAATTGAAAGGACATCTGAGAAATGATACAGTATATTCCACTTTTCCTGTCGGAGCAGCGAACCATTCCCTCCCGTGGGCGACAATGATCCGTTTCGAGAAAATAACCCTCTGCCTCGCCATTGTGGCCGCCGTGGCTCTTGCGCCGTCGTGCGAGACCACCAAACCGCCGCAGGGTGAGAAGGTCGAGAAGTATTCCGGGCTTCCAAAGAAGACCGAAGAGTACGGTTTCGGGCAGGCACCCTCCAAGACGACGGTCGACGAGGACTCCATCAAGCTTGGCGATGACTACGACAAGCGCACGTTGAAGGGGAACCTCCTCCAGAGGGTGAAGGAAGGTACCGGGCACCAGGAGAAGGCGGCGGCGTTCGACGAGGCGGTGTTG
>CAYTFM010000152.1:10047-20568 GCA_964436735.1 uncultured Victivallales bacterium
GGAAGAGGACAAGAAGGTTGACGTGAAGTTCAACTGGGACGCCATGCCGATCACCGATGTGCTGACCGTGTTCTCCTCCAAGGACTTCCTGGGCTTCAACTATCTGCTCGATCCCACTGTCAAGGGAACCGTCACGATTTACTTCGACACGCAGATGACCAGGCGCGAGTTGTGGCAGATTTTGGAGCAGATGCTGTGGACCTGCAACGCCTACTGCCCCCCCGAGGGGGATCTGTTGAAGATCGTCCAGTTCAAAAACATGCCGAAGGAGCCGAAGGTCAACATCAAAAACAGTCCGATATCGAATGTCCAGCTCATGCTGGTGCCGATCAGCAACAGCACGGCGAAGAACATCATGGAGATGATCAAGCCGTTCCTGACCGACGGGGCCACCGTGATGTCGCTGCCCACGCAGAATTCGATCCTGCTGGTCGAGACCCCGGCCAACATTCCGAAGCTGCAAAGCTTGATCGAGATGCTCGACCAAAATGAGAAGGACGGCTGGTCGCAGGTGGCGATTCCGTGCGTCAACGCCGGGGCGCCGACCATCAAGACCGAGCCCGCCACCCTGTTGCCCGTCCTCGGATTCCCGGTGACCGTGAGTGACCAGGGGGCGCAGAAGGGCGTCGCCGAACCGGGAGCGATACATCTGACCAGCCTTGACCGGCTCCAGGTTATCGTCGCCTCGGCCGCGAACGTCGAGGCCATCGAGGAGATCAAAAAATGGGTCGCCATCCTCGACCGGGCGGACATCGGCGAGCAGGACCGCGTGTTCGTCTACAAATGCATCAACAACCAGGCCGAGCATCTTCTCGACGCCCTGAATTCGATCTTCACGATTCAAGGTTTCAAGATGTCGAGCGCGGCCAGTTCTTCCGGCGGGCAGCAGGGCGGCGCCGCCAAGGCGGCGACGACGACGGCGGCCCCCTCGGTTCCCGCGCCGCCTCAGGGCGCGAAGAAGACCAACCTCGAGAACACGACCACGACAAGCGTCTTCGAGGTTCCGTCGAAAGTGCTCGCCGACGGCGTCAACAACCGCCTCATCGTCAGAACCACCTCCCGCGCCTACGCCATGATCAAAGCCGTCCTCGACCGTTTGGACACGGTGCCAAAACAGGTCCTGCTGCAAGTGCTGGTCGCCGAGGTGACGCTGACCAACTCGACGCAGTTCGGCGTCGAATGGGCGGACAACCAAAACATCAACACGGGCGGCGGAAACCGCGCCAACCAGCAGTTCGGAACCAATTACAGGGATCTCAACCCTGGCCCAGTCAACGGCAGCGGCGACGGCTCCGACTACGGTTTGAAGTACTGGCTGACCGACAGCGATGATCCCAGCAAGACGTTCGCGTATCTGCGGGCCGTCGCGGGCGAGAACAATCTGAAGGTTCTTTCCTGTCCGCAGATCATCACCATCAGCCACAACACGGCCCACGTCAAGGTCGGTGACAAGGTGCCGCTGCTCACGGGGCAAAACCAGCAACAGAACACCACCAACGTGTTCAACGAGATCAAATACCAAGATACCGGCATCATCACTGACATCACGCCGCATGTCACCGAGGGGGGGCTCATCACGATGGAGGTCAAGCAGACGCTGTCCGACGCCATTCCGAACACCACCTCGAAGATCGACTCGCCGGTCATCCAGGAGCGGCTGTTCGAAACCTCTTTGGCGGTGCGGGACGGCAACACGCTGGTCGTCGGCGGCCTGATTCTCGAGCGCGACATCGAGAGCCGCACCAACGTGCCCTTCGTCATCAACGTTCCCGTCATCGGCAACTTTCTCGGCTCGAACGACGTGCAGAAGCGCCGCATCGAGATACTCTGTCTGATCACGGCGACCGTCATCACCGAGAAGAGCGACATCGAGATGATGATCGAGCGCTACAAGAGTTCCATGGAGCGGATTAAAAAGTTCAACGAATCCATTTCCAATGACTGAGCCAGTCACGTCAAAGGACGCCGGCAAGGAAACCCCTTCCGCGCCGCCGCCGGATTTTGAGACACCGGGGAGCTCCGCCGCCATCACGATCCTCGACGTTGAGAAGCTCATCGAGGCGGAGGAGGCCGCCACACCGCGGGGCTCTCCCTTCAAGGCGGACAAATGTCTCGCGGCGATCAACGAAGACCTCACCAAACTTTTCCCGCAGTACGTCGAACGCGTCAAAACGGTCGCGAACAGACGGACGCTCGATTGGGAGTTGTGCGCGCATGGCGTTTTCTCCGAGGCGGATCTTCTCGCCTGCTACGCGAAGGCGTCAGGCCTGCCCGTGATCGACGAGGAGGAGTTCCAGAACATCGAGCGCATGCCCGAGTTCTCCCTTGAATACCTGGCCAGTTGCTGCTGCATTCCGTATAAGCGGGAGGGCAAGACGCTGCGCGTCGCCGTGAGCGAGCCGTACGGTGTCGAAAACATCGCCTATATGTTCCGCCGGATCTTCGGCGCCGAGACCCAGTTCGCCTTGGCGAAGCACAGCCACATCGACGGGCTTATCTCGTCGCTCTATTCCCCCAACGAGCAGCAGGACGAACTCGGCCTCGGCTACGGTGAGGAGAGCGAGGAAGCCCTCCGCAACATGGCGAGCGAGGCGCGCATCGTCCGTCTCGTCAACGAGATGCTTTCCCGCGCCGCCGAATTGGAGGCGAGCGACATCCACGTCGAGCCCGAGGAGAAGGAGCTTGTCATCCGCTACCGCATCGACGGCAATCTGCAGGTGGCGATGACGCCGCCGTTGTCACTCTATCCGGCGATCGCCTCGCGCATCAAACTTGTCGGTGGCCTCAACATCGCCGAGCGCCGCCTGCCGCAGGACGGGCGGACCAACATTCAGATCGGACGCAGCAGCCTCGACATCCGCATCAGCACCGTCCCCTCCATGAACGGCGAGAGCATCGTCCTCCGGCTTTTGAGCAAAGACTCCATGGTCTTCGACCTGAAGAACGTCGGAATGCTCGACCAGATGCGGGGTGAGTTCGAGAAGCTCATCGAAACCCCCTATGGCATCATCCTCGTCGTGGGGCCGACCGGCAGCGGCAAGTCCACCACGCTCTATAGCGTCATGGCCAAGATCAACACGCCTGACAGGAAGATCATCACCATCGAGGATCCCGTCGAGTACCGCACCGAGGGGCTCACGCAGAGCCAGGTGAACCCGAAGATCGGCCTCGACTTCGCGAGCGGCCTGCGTCACATCGTCCGTCAGGATCCCGACGTGATCCTGGTGGGCGAGATCCGCGACCGTGAGACCGCCGAGATCGCCATCCACTCCGCGCTCACCGGCCATCTCGTCTTTAGCACGCTGCACACCAACGACGCCCCGGGCGCCGTCAGCCGTCTCCTCGACATGGGGGTCGAGGGGTTCCTCATCTCCTCCTCCCTGATCGGCGTGCTGTCCCAGCGTCTCGTGCGACGGATCTGCGACAAATGCGGCGGCTCCGGCAAAGATTCCAGCACGAGCACGGGAAAGTGCAAACGATGCGCCGGTTCGGGCTTTAAAGGACGTATCGGCATCTTCGAGTTGATGGTGATCAACGAGGAGATCCGTTCTCAGATCAACAAGCACGCCGACAGTTCGGCCATCGCCAAAGTGGCCACGGAAAACGGGATGCGGCCGATCATCGACGACGGCATGAAGAAGGCCGAGCTCGGCATCACCACCAAGGAGGAAGTCGCCAGCGTCGCCATCAACATCAACGCTCCCTAAGGTGAAAAATCCGAAATCCGAATATCGAAATCCGAGATAGTGCCAGGTGGTTGCTGATTTCGGGATTCGAATTTCGTGTTGCGAATTTGGATGTGACCAATGCCTCTCTTCAAATACAAAGTCGCCGACACCTCGGGGAAGATCACCGAGTTGCTGATCGAGGGTGACACGCAGGCCGACTCTCTGACGCGTCTGCGCCAGCGCGGTTTCACGCCTATTGCGAACCTTGGCGAGGTGGACAGCCTCGCCCGCGCCGCCGGTCCGCTGTGGCAGAAGCACAAGTTCGACGCCTATGATTTCACCACCCGTCTTGTCCCCTTGCTGAAGGCCCAGATCCCGATCGAGCGTGCCTTGGGCATCGTCGCCGAGGGCATGGACGACGGTCCCGGCAAGCACATCGTGGTCGAGATCCGCCGCGGCCTGCACGAGGGCAAGCGACTCTCCGCCTTGATACGCAATCATGGCAACCGTTTTCCAAACATGTACGCAAACATGGTCGAGGCTGGCGAGGAATCGGGATCGCTGCCCGCCGTCATGGAGGAACTCCTCCACTTCATGGCCAACACCCGGGAGATGAAAGAGTTTCTCATCACCAGCTCCATCTATCCGATGATCGTCCTGCTCGTCACCTGTGGCGTCGTCGTGATGATCTTCAGCTTCTTCATCCCTAAGTTCTCCAAGATCTTCCTCGACATGGGGCGGACTCCCCCTTTGCCCATGCAGGTTATGATGGGGATAAGTAATATAGTGATAAACTTTTGGTGGCTGTGGCTGTTGCTCATCATCGCGGCGGCGCTCCTCGTGAAAAGCATCGCCAAGGGCGGCAAGGCGCGGCCATGGTGGGACGAGTTCTCCCTCAAGATACCTTTGATAGGTTCGCTGATGCACATGATCGAGATCACCCGTTTCCTCCGCACGCTCGCCGTCCTCATCCAGAACCACGTCCACCTCCTCGACACGGTCAACATCGCCTCGCGGGTCATCCAGAACTCGCATATTTTCAAATCACTTACTGGCGTGGCGTCTGAGCTCCGGGGCGGGGCGCGGCTTTCCGCCGCCCTGGCCAAAAGCGAGTTTGTCCCGAAGACCGCCGTCAGAATGCTGGGTATCGGCGAGGAGACGGGCAACATGGGCGAGATGCTCGATCAGGTCGCCTCGCAGTACGAAACAAATTTGAAGAACCAGGTCAAGCGCGTGCTTGCGCTTTTCGAGCCCGCCGTTATCTTAATCCTGGCGGTGGTCGTACTGAGCGTGGTGCTCTCCATGTTCTTCTCGATAATGGGATTGAACAACCTTCGATGATCACAATCTTTGGCTTCTTCTTACTACGAGGTGAAAAATGGTAGACACACATCAACGACGGATGATTCGACGCATCGCCTATTTCAGCCTTATGGAGATGGCGGTGGTTATCGCGATCATGGCGCTGCTGGCGGGCATTGTCGCGGGAGCCGTATGGAAACATTTTGAAAGAGCCCAGGTACAGGCGGCGAAGACGCAGGTCAAGATACTGAAGGATGCGGTCATCACCTATAAACTCGACATCAAGAAACTTCCCACAAAACTTGACGATCTGGTCGCAAACCCCGGTGGCGAAAAGTGGAACGGACCCTACCTCGACGGGAAGAAGCTCCCCATGGATCCGTGGGGCAATGCCTACCTATACAACCTTAAAGGCGATGGAGATTTCGAGATCATCTCATATGGAGCTGATGGGCAGGCCGGCGGAACCGGAAAGGCCGAGGACGTCACCTCGGACGAGTGAGCGACGGGTTGTGCCACGTTGCCGTACAACCTCTTCTTTCACGCTCCTTGAGCTGGTCGTCGTCATTGCGTTGATGGCGCTGATTATGGGAGTGGTCGCTTTCTCCATCGGCAAAATACCCACCTTTCTCACGCTTCAAGACTGCGTCACGGGAATCCAGCAGGTGTTCGACGAGGCGTCGACGCAATCGATCGTGCAGGGACAGCTTGTGACGATCGACTACTCGGCCGAGGGGAAGTCGTTCAACATTTCAGGCGGTGCGGCACCTTCGCCGGACGCGGGAAGCACTTCAGGGGAGGCGCCGCCAGAGAGGCCAAAGGATTTTACCGGCTCCAACCATTTGTCCTATGCCCTCCCCGAATCAGCGAAAATAGAGTTCCCGTCTGATCTGCAAGGAATCACTCAGGACAAGAAGTTTTATTTCTACGCCGACGGCACCGGCAGTGGGTCCGATATTATTCTGACGCTCAAAGGGCATAAGGTCATGCTGCGGTTGTCAAAATTGACTGGCGCGCTCACCAAAATCGAGGTGCCTGACGATGACAAATAGTCGAGCGGACAGATACGAGAGTTCAGGGTTCAGGGTTCAGGGTTCAGGGAAGAAAGCCACTCCTGATGTAAATCAGACCATGAAAGGTCGAGGAATTTGTCTTGATGCCATTCGCCAAACTTTTACCTTGATTGAAGTCGTGGTGGCCATTGGCATTCTTGGGCTCGGCCTTGTCGCCGCCATGTCGTTCAGTATTCAGTCGAACACCCGTGTGGAACGGGCGTTCAACAAATGGCGGGAGCAGCATATCCTCGCCCAAGCCGCCGAGTTCTACCTCCTTCAGGGACCGAACGTTCAACCGGCGGACGATGTCTTCCCCTATTCGTCTGAGGGGTATTCCGTCTCATGCGCCGTCGATGAGCCCTCGGGGCTTCCCGCCAGTGTCGAGGCGCACGCCCGCAACTGGCGTCTCGCCCTCTACAAAATCTCTCTCTCCACGCCGGAAGGCAGAACCCGTTCCCTCCACATCGAGAAAATCATCAAAGAGGAAACCCCATGAGCCGCGAGTCGGGGTTTACCCTGCTGGAATTGATTGTCGCCATCGCGATATTCGCCATGGTGATCCTGACCGCCTCGATGGGCTTCCATGCCGTCTACAGCTCATGGAACAGGCTTCAGACAAGAAGCCAGACACTGAGCAAACTGCTGGCGATCGACCGCGTCATCGATTCGGCGTTTAAGAACGCCATTCCTTTCACGTGGACGAATGACCAGGACACGCCGGTCAAGCCCAGGCCGATGTTCGGCGGCATGAAAGACCGTGTCACGCTCGCCTATCCGCACCGTATCGGGGATCCGGCCGACGCGGCGATCAGATTCCTGACGCTCTATCTCGACCAAGAGGGGCGCCTTGTCGCGGAATACCGCAAATCGCCGATCGTCCCATGGAATCAGGATGAGACGGGGCTTGTGAGGGACTATTTAGCGGAGAACGTGGCCGAGCTTGCATTCATGTATGCCGATAGGGTTGAAAACAAACTCGACCCCGCAAACAAAATCGAATGGCGGACGGATTGGGATCCGGAAAGCAAAAACTTTCCGGTCGCCATTCAAATCACGATTAAATGGGTCGACGGCACCAAGGAATCATGGTTGCGGCGAACCGCTGGGGCTGGCTTGTATGAGTCGTTCGGAAAACCCCCAGACGCCGCCGCGTCTTCCTCCACCGGAGAGCAGCCAAAATGAGCACTTTGAAGCCATGCGTGACATTGAGTAACTCGGCTAAAGCCTCCGAAGAACATCCGCCTGAAGGCGGGACTCCGGCTTTCAGCGTCATTGTCGGAGTACCGGCTTCAGCCGGAAGTCGATATGATGGCTTCAGCCTCATCCAATCGACTGAGAGTGTTGAATGCTCATCCTCCTCTGAAAAAGGCATGGCGTTGGTCATCGTCCTCTCGTTGCTTGTCCTGGTTGGTTTGTTGGTGGCCTCCGCGGCAAGTCTCTCGCAACTCACGCAGAAGACCGCCACCACGGCGACTGACCGCATTGAGCTTGGCTATGTGGCCGAAGGCGTCGCCGCGCGGTTGCAATGGCTTCTGATGAACGACATCAACAAGAACAGGACGAGAATGCTTGGCGAAGCTTCGAAAAATGAGTTGGATGACGTGGAACGCTTCTATGCGGATGGCACCGTCCATGAGATCACCTATGCTGAAGGATACACGGGACGGGCGACGATTATGGATGCCGCCTGCGGCGTCGATATCTCGGGTAAAGACGGACCGAACAAGCTGAAGCAGGCGTGGAGCCCAAGTAAAGAGGATCTTGAGGAGTATAACAACTTTATTGACTTCATTGATTGTTTCACGGACTATGTCGATCCAGATGATTTTCTGGGTGTGAGCGGGAAGGGACATGAGAAAAGCGATTACCTTCAGGATGGTTTACCGAATCTGCCCCGCAATGCGCCCCTGCAGTTCAGAGAGGAACTGCTTCTGGTGTATGGCTCGGAGAAGTATGTCAAACCCGATGAGTTCGGCAGATTGGCGTGCGTCAGGATCATTCCTCTGGAGGGGATGGACATCATCAACGCAAACGACAGTTTCATGACCGCCGACAGTGCGACCTTGAAGCGGAAAGCAGGTTTGGATGATGCTGAGGTGGCGCTTGTGTTGAAGGCGCGCGAACTGTGGATCAAGGAGAAGATTCCGCTTTCCGATTCCCTCGATGCAGGTCTGTTTCAGAAAGTGAAAAGCAGGCTTTCGTTCACGGAGTCGGGAATCTACACGTTTAAGATCGAGGCGGGAGACGCATACATCAAGAGGACACTCTTCCTCACAATGAAAACATCATTCCTCTTGCCAGCCTATGGCAACCGCTACTACGAGTGGACGCTGTATTAGTGCTGCGATAGAGATTGCTTTTCAGTGAAACCATCCGCCGCAACGGATTCTCAAGCATGAGAGAAACTATGTCCCGGGGAACAGGGACGCTTCAACGCTGAAGACGTGCCTTGTGGAGCGACTGCATTCCCACAGCCATGTTTTCACCATGTTATGGGTACGTAAGGAAATTTATTAGGGATTAGTTCTGTAGCCAGCTTTCTCAAGATACTTGGTCACGATTTCAACCTCTGTGACAAGGTTAGCTTGATCGGAAAAAGTGGCATTGAAAATATTGGAATTGCCATAATAAGTATTTGGGTAGAGTGCGGAGTTGTTAGCCCCCCCCTGTCCACTATCGTCGGCAATCCTACCAATAAAAGTCATCGCAACTTTCGCCGATCCAATTCTTTCTCTGCCAGAACTGTCGAGAGTCTTCGACACAATATAGCCACTATACTTGCTGGGAAACCACACATTTGTGCCATCACCAAGTCCGGTGACCCGGTTGCTCGTTTGACGAGGATAGGCGGGATTATAAGTTCCCCCCATCCAAAAAGATTCCGCATTCGAGGAGCAGAACAGGCTTGAGCCACTGTTGTTGGAGGTTCTGGTGAATTTGTTGATGTACAGGCGCATGCCATTGTTCTGCGGATCCTGTTTCTCGACGACAGTCAATCCTGTCATGTCTTCCACCGTGTAATACATGCCATAGTATTGTTGCCAATACGTGACTAGCTGAGAAGCACCCACTGTCTTTGTCGAATAATCATACACCATTACGAAAAAGCCTTGCACTGGTTTCGAGTCAATCGTGTAAAGACCAGTATTGGAATCGTAAAATTTCCCTTTTTGCGCCCACTTGTAGACAAGGAACATTCGTGTCGGTGACTGGGCATTCGCTTGAAATCCAAGCAGAGAGACAAAAGCGAACAACCCCAACAAAAGCGTCAGCCTTCTCATACTATGACTACTCCTAAGTTATTGCTTGTGTGTGTAAAAGAGATAAGATGATGTTTATTTTTCGAAAGACTGCATGTACACATCGGCGTAGGGGTTGTCCGCCGGTTTGACCGTGTCATCAGCTGAAACAGGCTCATACAAATTGGTGGCGGCCGAACAAAAGGTGACGAAGTATTGGAAGCCGTCGCTGACCAACGAGGGACAGGTGGAGGGGGCATCGCCAGGAACGCCTGTGGAGTTCACGCTGCTGCAGGCCGTCGCGCCGGTGAGGATGTTGTGTACATAGATGTTGTCGCCGCCATTGATGACATTCAAGTCGAAATTGTTGGCAGAGGATTGGAACACCACCATGCTCCCATCCGCCGAGATCATACCTTGATCAGAGGGGCCGTTGCCTTCGGTCTTGTCAGAGGAGAGGCTCGCTCTTGTCGTCATCGAGGTCCTCGTATCAAAGACAAACACATCACGGACGCCATTCGTGTCGTTAACAACCAGGTCGAGATTTGATGCTTCGGATGAGAAAATAACATAACGACCATCATCCGAGATTGAGTTAAGGTAGGAGTTGCCATTTCCTGTCACGCCTGAGCTGTTCCTGCTCACGAGGCTTGTCTTCGTGTTGCCGACGGTGTCGAAAGTCCCAGTGTTGTTCACGTCCCTGTCATGGAGAAACACCTGCCATCCTGTCGTTCCGCCGCTGACCAGGTTGGTCGCCTCGGACTCGAACGCCACGTAACGGCCGTCGACGGAAATCGCCGGATTGAACGAGTCGCCATTGCTTTGAACATCGGATGTCGAGACGCTTACCCTGACGAATGTCCAAGAGCTAGTTCTATTCACGAATACGTCGGCTTTCCCGTTTGTGTCACCCGTCACCATGTTGGTCGCCCAAGAATGAAATGCAACTTGCCCTGCATCGCCGGAGATGGTTCCCCCGCCAGACGGGCCATTCGTGTACTCCCCGGCCGCATTCCATGTTGAGACGCCCCACCACATGAAAGTCGGGGATAAGGAAGTCGTCCTGTCCCATAACATAATGTCTTGATATCCATTGTTGTCGTTGGTAAGGGTGTTTTCGGAAGAAAAACACACAAATTGCCCTGAGGCATCGTTTGAGATTATCCTGCGCTGTGTGGCGATGTCCTGGTTGCCCCACTGTTGGGTGGCCAATGCGGAACTGTTGATTAATTGGAAGTCACGCAAGTACCTGTCGTA
>CAYTFM010000153.1:0-20533 GCA_964436735.1 uncultured Victivallales bacterium
TCACATATTCAAATATGCTCCCTCACTCATTCCTTGCATTCGGCGGTTTCCCGCTCCCGCCAAATGCACAGGTTATTTTGTAATGAACCCTAAGTCCGGCCAGAGAAGTATTCCACACTTAATCCAAAAGTCAACAATGCGCCTGGCACCTCTCCACCCCCGCAGCGACGACGTCCGCGCCCACGCGCCGCGCCTCACTTCGCAGCTACGAATCCTCCCCGTGTTGCTGTGCCTCGCGCTGCCTCTCGCAGCGGCGGAGACCGCGCCGCCGATGGCCACTCGGACCACTCCAGCCGCCGAGTCGAAGCGACAGAAGGTCGAACGTCTCATCGACCTGACGAGAGTGGCCGATCTGATGCTCGACGGCATCCTCATGAGGATCGGCATGCTTCCTCTGTCCGAGGAAACCAAACGGCGACTGACCGCCGAGGCGACCCGCGAAAGCCTCGTCGAAGCCCTCGCCCCCGTCTACGAGAAGAATATGACCGAGGAGGAGCTCGACGGAGCCCTCGCCTTCTACCTTTCCCCCATCGGCAAGTCGCTGTCGGAGAAACAGCCAGACGTCTACCGTGGCTCGCAAGAGGCCATCAACGCATGGCTTGAGAAACTCCTCGAACGAGCCAAGTAATGCACCTTCAACAGAAGCCCCCCTGGACACGCATATGAACATACTCGTCGCCGAAGACAACCTCATATCCGCCAAAATGCTCCAGGAGATTCTCAAAAGCGAAGGGCATGACGTGACTCTCGCCAAGGATGGCGTCGCGGCGTGGAATCTGCTTGATGGCGGCAAGGATCCGCCCGCGATCGCCATCCTCGACTGGATGATGCCGGGCATGGACGGCGTGCAGCTCTGCCGCAAGATACGAGACGATCCGCGCCTGCGACACATCTACATCATGATGCTCAGCGCCTTGGACCGCAAGGAGGAGATCGCCACCGGGCTCAACGCCGGCGCCAACGACTACGTCACAAAACCCTTCAATCTCGTGGAGCTCAAGGCCCGCATCTCCGTCGGCGTCCGCGTCGCCTCCCTCGAAGGGGAACTCGCCGCGCGCGTCACCGAGCTCGAGAAGGCTCTTCTCGAAGTCAAGCAGCTCAAACAATTCCTGCCCATCTGCGCCTACTGCAAGAAGGTGCGCAACGACGACAACTACTGGCAGCAGATCGAGCACTACATCAGCGATCATCTCGACACGCAGTTCAGCCACGGCATCTGCCCCGAATGCTTCAAGAAGGTCGTCGAACCAATGCTCGAGCAGAAAGAGGGCTCACCCGGAAAGCAAAACCATCACGGAGGGAAACATGACCGGTTTTGAGCGCTATCTGGCGGTTGTAAAGGGCGGCTCCCCGGACTTCCCACCGAGAATTCCGATCCTGATGCAGTTCGCCGCCGAGCGGATCGGTTCGAACTACGGCGCGTTCGCCTCGGACTACCGCGTCCTCGTCGAGGCGAACACCCGCTGCGCCGCCGAATTCGGCATCGACCAGCTTAGCTCGATCTCCGACCCCTACCGCGAGACGCAGGGGTTCGGCGCCCAGATCGAGTATGTCCGCGACGGCGTCCCGCGCTGCCTCCGCCATCCTCTCGTCGACAGCAAGGACCTCTCGACGCTGACGCGTCCAAATCCGCTCGCGTCGGAGCGCATGCTCGACCGGGTCAACGTCATCCGCTCCTATGCGTCACTGCAGCCGAAGGCGCATTCCTTCCTGGGCTGGGTCGAGGGTCCCGCCGCCGAGGCCGCCGATCTCCGGGGCGTCTCGGAGTTCCTCATCGACACCATGGACGACGAATCGTTCGCCTGCGAGCTCATGGATCTGTGCGTCGAGGTGGCGGTCGAGTTCGCCCAGGCGCAGGTCGACGCCGGGGCCGACACGATCGGCATCGGCGACGCCATCGCCAGCCAGCTGTCCCCCGACCTCTACGAGCGGCTCGTCCAGCCCCGGGAAAAACGTCTCGTGGCCGCCATCAAACAGATGGGGGCGCATGTCCGGCTCCATATCTGCGGCAACACAACCCACTTGTTGTCAGGCATATCTGATCTGGGAATCGATATTCTCGACGTCGACCACATGGTCGATCTCGCCGCCGCCCGCCGCGCCGTCGGCGCCAAGACCGCGCTCGCCGGCAACCTCGACCCGGTCGCCGTCATCCAGCAGGGGACACCCGCCTCCATCCGCGCCGCGCTTCGCCGCGCCCACGAGACCGCCGGAGCCCCCTACATGGTCAACGCCGGCTGCGAGATCCCGCCCGGCACCCCGCCCGCTAACCTCATGGCCCTCTGCGAGCCGCTTTAAGGATGCCAGGCGAACCAATGCGTCACGATTCCGCACTACACGCCACGCGCAATGGCCGACACGGAATGGGTTCCCCATAGTGTCGTTAAGGCACCCGGCGGAAATATAAGGCATGCACACTTAATGAGAAACCTCTTTCTGTATTGTCTGTCACTTGCGCTCTGCGCCTCATCCATACAATCCAGAGGCGCGGAGCTCACTCCTGGCTGGAATATTATGAATCCGGATATTCCCGGAACGGATGACGTGGTGCGCGCGATGGTGTGGAAGAACGGCAACCTCTATGTCGGAGGAGACTTCAAATCGGTCAAAAATTTTTCGGCAAAGGGGATCGCAAAGTGGAGCGGATCGGAGTGGTCCGCAATTGGCGAAGGGTTCTCGGGGGAGGTCCACGCTCTCGCCTTCGACGCCGTGGGAAACCTCTATGCCGGCGGATGGATTACCATAACCACCCCCAAAGGCTCGACGAGAGGCGGCGTCGCCACATGGGACGGCGTGGCGTGGTCCCTGCTTGGCGCGGGAGTGGACAGGCATGTCAGAGCCCTTGCCTTCGATGCGGCGGGAAACCTTTACGCAGGGGGCGACTTCACCAGTGCCGGGGGCGTCGCCTGCAACCACATCGCCAAATGGGATGGCACCTCGTGGTCTCCCCTCGGCAAAGGACTGGAGTTGACAAAAGATCCGAACGCAGAGGTCACCGCCCTCCTGTTCAATCCCGCCGGAGAACTCTTCGCCGGCGGGCACTTCGACACTGCCGGCGGGGAACCCGCACGCCATGTCGCCAAATGGGACGGCACCATCTGGTCCCCGCTCGGCGATGGATTGGAAGAGACGGCTTTCAGGAGCGTCTACGCCCTCGCATTCGACGCGGCCGGCAACCTCTGCGCAGGGGGCAATTTCATCTGCTCCTTCGGAGAGACGAAGCAATATTACCTCGCCAAATGGGACGGGAACGCATGGTCTTCGCTTGGCGGAGGGATTCAGTTCAGCATAGGATACTCTGTCCGCTCCCTCGCTGCCGATGCGAAAGGAGCTCTCTATGTCGGAGGAGTGTTTAGCACCGCGGGGGATGCGCCATGCGGCAACATCGCCAAATGGGATGGCACGACATGGACGCCGCTGGAGACTGGCACGGATCACGCGGTTAACGCGCTCGCATTCGACGAGACAGGCAGTCTCTATGCCGGGGGAGAATTCTTCTTCGCCGGGTCACAACGGGCACACTATACCGCCAAATGGGACGGCGCGGCCTGGTCTCTTCTCGGCAAAGGAATGAACGGCGCGGTGGAGACCATCGCGCATGACGCCGCCGGAAACATCTATTCCGGGGGGTACTTCGACCATGCTGGAGAGGCTGCCGCAAAACATGTCGCCACCTGGGACGGCTCACGGTGGACACCGCTTGGCGAGGGCATGAATGACGCGGTCTACGCACTGCTCTGCGTGGATGGAGTGAATGTGTATGCCGGGGGCGCGTTCACCACCGCGGGAGGAGTCGACGCGAAGCACATCGCCAAGTGGGACGGGCAGTCATGGTCCCCGCTTGCGAAGGGCACAAGCGACCCGGTCAACGTCCTCGCCTCGGACGCGGCAGGCAACCTCTACGCCGGCTGGACTTCCGAGACATCGCCAGCCTACCACCTTGGACGCTGGGACGGAACCGCCTGGACGCCGATCGCCGCGGTGGACTTCTCCTACATCTGCTCTCTGATGTGCGACGCCTCGGGGAACCTCTACGCCGGAGGCTATGTCCTGGTCGGCGACATCTACTACGGCCGCGTCGGCCGATGGGATGGGAAAACATGGACCTACCTCGACAATGGCCTCCAGGATGCGCGCAACTGGGTCAGAGCCATCGCCTTCGATCCCGCCGGCAACCTCTACGCAGGGCTCAACTCCTCATCAGATGAGTATTGCCGCGTCGTCAAGTGGAGCGGGAACTCATGGCTCCCGTTCGGCGCGAATCAAATGTCAGGGCAGATCTACACGATGGCGTTCGACGCCTCCGGAAATCTTTACGCTGGGGGATGGCGCGTGGGGTCCGGCACCTCCTACGGCGTCGTAAGGTGGAACGGAGTCGCATGGCATTCGCTCGGCAGTATACTGAACGACAGCGTCTACGCATTCGACTTCGACACCTTGGGCAACCTCCACGCCGGAGGCTCCTTTACGCAGATCGGAGGCCTCTTCACGCCGTATATCGCCTGCTGGAAGGGCGGGTCGCTGGCGGCGGAGTTCAGCAGCGGAACGGGCGGTGCGCTCTCAACCGCCCCATCCGCCACCACCGGCAAGATTTTCCAAACAGTCGACAACGGCGGCGACTGCACCGCGGTGACCGCCGTTCCCAACGCGGGATACGAGTTCGCCTGCTGGACAGGCGACATCCTGTCGACGGAAAACCCCCTTCTGCTCACCTCCATGACCACGGACGTGGCCGTGACGGCGAAATTCATCATCGCAGGCTCGGCGGAGATGAACCTCCGCAAGGTGTCCATGAGCTCCATCTATACGGATAAATTGGAAAAAGACCGCACCGAGTGGAGCGTCATCGGCACGGACAAGTATGAGCTCACCATCGAATTCACCCCCCCGGCTGGCTTCGCCCCCTCGTGGTTGAACAAGAGCAGCCGCGTGTCGTACACGTTCGGCCGTGTGTCCCAAAGCCTGACTCTGGGCGACGGCACCTACAAGGACTCGCCCAAGGGCGGCAGCTCGGTGATCACACTGACACAAAAGAGCACCTCGGCGAAAACAATAACAACCTTGGTGGTGACGACGAAATGGGACGCGAAATCAATCAAACTGTCGGTGAAGGGCACCCCGCCGGGCCGCAGTTACCTCAACATAGTCGACCTCATCGGCAGCAAGGATGGGGAGGTCGCCGGCGAACTGCGCGACATTAACGTCCAACTTGGCGCGAAGCTGTGGTGGTCCGCCGACTGCGCAGGTTACACGATACCGTACGCCGGCACACGGAAAACAGTGACGGACAAGCGAGTGCCTTATAATCTGGACTCTTGGAAGGTCAAAGGGGGTATCACCTCGCCGTGAGGCACAATATTCTTTAATTAGGCGGACATCTGCCCGCAATTGTTGTCCCGGAGACCGGGACGCTCCAAAATCAATTGGAGCGGCCGCGACCCCGCGGCCATATTGAATTCCCTTAACATAAATGTAAGTTTTTATGAATAAAACACTTCCACTTTTCATATTGCTTGCCCTCTGCGTCTCGACCCTCCACGCCACCAGTTCGAAACTCGTCCCTGGCTGGAACGCCATGAATCCAGACATTCCCGGGCTGGATGGCAAGGTGTACGCGCTGGCTTTCAAGGACGGCAGCCTGTATATCGCCGGCGATTTCAAAACGGCTGGCAACGTCCCCGTCAAGGGAATCGCCAGATGGGACGGGACGGAATGGTCCGCGATTGGAGAATGGATTAAGGGAGATGCATGGAGTCTTGCGTTCGACAACGTCGGAAACCTCTACGCCGGCGGCTACTTTACGTTTCAAACGCTAAAAGGACTTAGATACAGTGGGGTCGGAAAATGGGACGGGAAAACGTGGTCCATGCTCGGGGAGGAGGTTGACGGGTATGTCAACGCACTCACCGTCGACGCCGCCGGAAACCTGTACGCGGGAGGATCCTTCCGCAAAGCCGGAGGTGTCGCCTGCACCAGTGTCGCCAAATGGGACGGTAGCTCGTGGTCACCGCTTGGAACTGGGATCACGGGAAGCGTCAACGCCCTTCTTCTCGGTCCTACCGGAGATCTCTTTGCCGGGGGAGAATTCGCCACTGCCGGAGGGGTGCCTGCGAGCAATGTCGCCAAGTGGGACGGCAATGCGTGGTCATCGCTTGGCTCAGGGCTCAGCGGAAGCAGTTACAGGGGCGTCTGCGCCTTGACATTCGACTCCTCCGGCAACCTCTGCGCCGGAGGCGACTTCACCACCTCTGGGGGAACACCCGCGAACTACGTCGCACTCTGGAACGGAAGCACGTGGGCTCAGCTTGGAGGGGGTGGAACGGCGGAAGACTCTCCACTCACCTTTGTCAGCTCACTCGTCTGCGACACAAAAGGCAATCTCTATGCGGGTGGCTATTTCGACGCGCTTGGGGATGTGGCGTGCGAGAGTATCGCCAAGTGGGACGGCGCGGCGTGGACTCCGCTCGGCTCCGGCATGAACAGTTTCGTCTACGCTCTTGCGCTTGATGGGAGGGGAGGCCTGTACGCGGGGGGGAGTTTCACCAGCGCCGGATCAAAATTGGCCCACCATGCGGCGAAATGGGACGGCGCGGCGTGGTCCCTTCTAGGGAATGGAATGAACGGAGCCGTCCGCGCCATCGCGCATGACGCCTCCGGCAACGTCTATGCCGGAGGAGACTTCGACGCCGCCGGGACGTCTGCCGCCAATCATGCCGCGGGCTGGGACGGCTCGTCATGGACCGCGCTCGGCGAGGGAACGAATGACACGGTGTGCGCACTGCTGTGCAAGGACGGCGCTGTGTACGCGGGCGGTTGCTTCACCGCCGCCGGCGGAGCCGCGGCAAAGCACGTCGCCCGATGGGATGGAAACGCATGGTCACCACTCGCCAAGGGAACGCTGAATCCGGTCAACGCCCTCGCCTGCGACACGGAGGGAATCCTTTACGCCGCGGGAGCCTTCGGTGAAAGAATGCCACCACCATGCGACCTCGGCAGATGGGATGGGACTGCATGGACACCGATTGACCAGGTGGACTTCAGCTACATCTGCGCAATGGTGTGCGACGCCTCAGGAAATCTTTTTGCAGGTGGCTATGTCATGGTCGGCGACATCTACTACAGCCACGTCGCCAAGTGGAACGGAAGCGCATGGTCATCACTCGACAAAGGCATCCACGAGGCCTATAGCAAAATCAGTTCCCTCGCCTTCGACGACGCCGGCGGCCTCTACGCCGCGGACAACATCGGCGCAGGGGACTTCCGCTACAGCCGCGTCGTCAAGTGGGACGGCACCTCCTGGAAGACACTCGGAACGGAACAGGTGGCCGGCCATGTCTATTCACTCGCCTTCGACTCCGCCGGCAATCTCCTCGCGGGAGGAAACCCTGTGGCGTACGGGCAATCTCATGACCTCGTCAGATGGAACGGGACATCGTGGCATTCACTTGGTGCCATCGTGGACGGCGATGTCCTCGCACTCGACTTCGACGCCTCAGGGAACCTTCGCGTCGGCGGTTCATTCAACCAGATCGGCGGTATATTCACCCCTTTTGCCGCCTGCTGGAGACACGACACATCGACGGCGACGTTCATCGCTGGTCCAGGCGGAGAACTCTCACGCGGATCGACAGCTACCAGCGACGTCGTTGTTCATGCGGTAGAGAATGGCGCGGATTGCGCGTCCGTGACCGCCGTCCCGATAGGAGGATACGAGTTCGCCTACTGGACGGGAGACATCTCCTCGACCGAGAATCCCCTCCTGCTCGCCAACATGACCACGGATGTGGCCGTGACGGCGAAATTCATCGTCTCCGGCTCGGAGGCCATGAGGCTCCGGAAGGCCACCATGAGTTCCCACCATGCGGAAAAGGCGGTCAAATACTCCCTTCGCGCCACGGACACATATGAGATCACTCTCGACTTCATTCCCCCGGCGGGGTTCGTCCCCTCATGGCTCAACGAACGCACCCAACTGTCGTATACGTTCGGAGGCGTGTCGCATGGCATGCAGCTCGGAGCAGGCAAATACAAGGAATCGCCCCAAGGCGGCCGCTCGGTGATCACGCTCTCCGAGGAAGACTACTCGCAGAAAGTCTTTAAAGCCGCGGTGGTGACCGTGAAGTGGGATCAGAAATCGATACAACTGTCCGTGAAAGGCACGCATCCCCTCAACATCGGCACCAACATCGTGAGCCTCTTCGGCTGTGACGACGGGAAAGTCGCCGGCGAACTGCGCAACCTCGACGTCCAGCTTGGGATGGACATGTGGTGGGACGCCGCCCGGGACGAGTGCCCGCTACGGTTCACAGGCACGAAAAAAACGAAGCCGACCAAAAATATCTGGAGCAATACGGTCTTCTGGGACGTCAAAGGAGTGACGCAAGCGTATTAACTAACAGCGTACCCGCGCTCAGCGGCACAAGAGGCGATAGCCGACGCCTGGCTCGCTCTGAAGATAGGTGGGGCGCGAGGACTCCTCCTCGATTTTCTGACGAAGTTGGTGGACGAATATCCGGACATAGTGGAGTTGGGTTTCGTTGCGGATATTCCACACCTCCTTCAACAAGTGCCGGTGGGTGAGCACCTTTCCCGCATGTTTGACAAACTCGGTAAGCAGTCGATACTCGATCGGCGTAAGCTTGACCTCGCGGTCACCGACGAAAACTTGGCGTTTGAGCAGATCAACCCTCAGCTCTCCGGTTTGAAAAACGGGTTCGCCGAGTGGCTGCTCTATCAAAACCTGGCGACGCAGACATGCCCGAATCCTCGCCATTAGTTCGCCGACGGCGAACGGCTTGGTGAGGTAGTCGTCCGCCCCCGCGTCCAACCCCTTAATCTTGTCCTGCTCCTGACCGCGCGCCGACAGGATGATGACGGGAGTTCTCGACCACCCGCGGAGTTGCCTCAGCACCTCAAGGCCATCCATATCCGGCAAACCCAAATCAAGCAAAACAAGATCGGGGTTGACAGAAGCCGCTTTGCCCAAGCCATCTTTCCCCGTGGAAGCCTCCACCAGACGCAAGGACTGCTCCTGCAACGCGTTACGCAGAAAACGAAGCATGGCGTCGTCATCCTCGATGATCAACACAGTGGCGTCAGGCATGAGTCCCTCTCTCGTCATCTTCGTTTCTATCTGTCTCCACTATGGCCGCGGAAGCCATCACCTCCACAAACGGTAGGGAAAATCCAAAGACCGCGCCGCCTCCGCTCCGGTTCTCGGCCCACATTCTGCCGCCGTGGGCGTGCACGATTCCGCGGCAGATGGTCAGCCCCAGACCGACGCCAGGAGTCTTCGCATGGGTCGCCCCACGGTAAAACTTGTTGAAGATGGCCTCCTTCTCGCCCTCCTTGATGCCACAGCCACGGTCGCGCACTTCAACCACGATGTTAGTATCCCTTCGCACAGCTTCTATTTCCAATTGTGTTTCTTGTGACGAGAACTTCACCGCGTTCTCGATCAAATTCAGGAAGACCTTCTCGAGCAGCGCGCCATCGGCGGAAACCCACAGCGCGTCCGGCGAGATCGCTATGCGGAGTTTGCGGCTCTTGAGAATCCTTTCGAGTCTTTGGCACGCCGCTCCGACCACCTCCTCCAAGGGCTGGAGTTCCTTCCGCACGCGCAGCGTTCCCGCCTCAAGACGGGTCATCTCAAGAAGGTTGTTGACCTGCTGGCTTAAGCGCTCAGCCTCTTCGTGAATTGTCTGAAGCAGCTCCTGACGGCTCTTCTCGGGAAGTGGATGATCCACGCATAATAGGCTGCTGGCGGCTCCGGTGATGACCGCCAAGGGGGTGCGCAGATCATGCGAGACGGAACTGAGCAGGGCGTTCCGCAACGTCTCGGTCTCGATGAGCACTTGATGCCGCCTCGCCTCCTCGGTCAGACGGTCAACCTCAAGAGCCAGCGCCGTCTGCTGCGCCAAAGCCTCGAGCAGCTGCAGTTGCTCGGGGATCATCACACCGAGCGGATTGCCCGATTTCAGCCCCAGCACCCCCAAGGCGCCATGCGAGGCGAGCAATGGCAGGTAGAGCCGCTCCGCGCTGGGAATCGTCTCTGTTCCTTTCCCGGCCATTTGTCCAAGACTGTACACCCACTGCGCCACACTCCGCTCCTTGTCGTCAAGAAGCGCGCCGGACGGGTGGGACGCCACCACCTGCAACGCCCCCGCGGGGTCGGGCAAAAGCGCGGTTGTCTCGCAGGCGAACAATTCGGCGACATGCCGAGTCGCCGCGTGGAGAATCGCCTCCTGTCCTCGCGTCGTCGCGAGCTTTCTGCTCAGGGCGTGCAAATACGCGGTGCGCCGCTCGCGCAACTGCGCTTTCTCGTAGGCGTCCCGGAGGCGCACCGTCAACGTGCTGATGACCACCGCCACCAGCAGCATGACAAGAAAGGTGAACACATACTGCGTGTCGGCGACGGCGAACGAAAGCTTCGGGAGAACAAAGAAGAAATCGAACGAGAGGACGCTCAGCACGGAGGCCAGCACGGCGGGACCAAGGCCAAACCGAGCGGCGAGCGCGACGACGCCCAGAAGATACACCATCACGATGTTCGTCGTCTCCACCAAGGCCGAGAGCGGCAGACAGACGCAGGTGCAGAGCGCCACCACCGCCGCGCTGGCGGCATAGCGGATGAGATCCTTCACCGTGAATGCCTGTGGGGTTGCGGACGCGACACCCGCCTCGTCATCGAAGTCGCCCCGGGTCACGATCACGTCAATCCCCTCGCCGAGGCGCGCCAACTGGTCGACCGCCGAGCCAAGCAGCACGTCATGCAAGCTGCGGTGTTTGGATTTGCCGGCGATGATATGCGTGACATTTCTCTCCCGTGCAAAGCGCACGGCGGTCTCCGCCATGCCGATGCCGCTGAGCGTCACCGCCTCCGCGCCAAGTTTCGCGGCGAGCCGCAAGTGGGTGACAGCCCGATCTTGCTCCTCGCGTGAGAGACGAAGCTGCGCGGGTGTCTCGACATTCAGCGCGATCCAGTCGCAATGCAGCGCTCCCGCCAGACGGCACGCATGACGGATAAGCCTCGCAGACGAGGGACTCGGACCGACCAGCACCATGATGCGCTCGGAGGTGGCCCAGGTCGGCGTGCCGGGCTGCGTCTGGCGGAACTCCTGGACTTGTTTGCCGACCTTTTCCGCCGTGAAGCGCAGAGCCAATTCGCGAAGGGCGCTCAGGTTGCCGGGGCGGAAGAAATTCTGCGCCGCACGCTCCGCCTGCTCCGGGAGGTACACCTTTCCCTCCTGCAACCGCCTCAGCAATTCCTCGAAAGGAAGGTCGACCAGCTCGAGGGAGTGCGCATCCTCGACAAAGGCGTCAGGCACCGTCTCGCGGACGACCAGGCCGGTGATCTGCGCCACCACGTCGTTGAAGGAGTCCAGATGCTGGATGTTCAGCGTGGTGTAGACGTCGATGCCGCTGTCGAGCAACTCCTTCACGTCCTGCCAACGCTTGAGGTGGCGACTGTCGGGCGCATTGGTGTGCGCCAACTCGTCCACGAGAATCAATCGCGGCCGACGTCGCACCGCGGCGTCAAGGTCGAACTCGCACAGCCGCACACCGCGGTGATCGCACACCTTCCGCGGCAGCAGTTCAAGCCCCTCAAGCAGCGCCTCCGTCTCGTGGCGGCCGTGCGTCTCCACCAGGCCGACAACGACATCACCGCCTTCGCCGCGGCGCAGACGGGCCGCCTCAAGCATGGCGTATGTCTTGCCGACCCCCGCGCAGGCGCCGAGAAAGACCTTCAGCCGTCCCCGCTCCGCCTCCTTCTCGCCTTTTTTCACCTGGGCGAGAAGGGCGTCGGGATCAGGACGTTCGGATTCCATGTGTAGAAACTCCTCGGTGAAACTATCCCACGCGACGGCCTGTTGGAGGCGACAGACACGCTGAAGCGTGAACGCCAACAAAACACAACCGCCACCTCAACCGGCTTTCCGCACACGCACTCACTTAACATTCCCCATCTTCTTGTCCAGCGCCAGATTCAATCTAAGGACATTCACTCGCGGCTCTCCCAACACGCCCCAGGTTCGTCCCTCCACATGGGTGCCCACGAGACGCGCAACCTCCTCGACGGCGAGCCCTCTCGCCTTCGCCACCCGAGCGACCTGACACTCCGCCGCCTGAGGGGAGATGTGCGGGTCGAGACCACTTCCGCTCGCGGTCGCCAGGACGCCTGGAACCGGGAGCGCGCAGTCAGGATCAGCGGCGCGCAAGACGTCGATCCTTCCCGATGCGGTCTCAAGAAGGATGGGATTCGTCGGGCCAAGATTCGAGCCTCCGGAGGCGGCGGCGTTGCAGGCAAAGGGGACGGTGGCCGATGGACGCCCCCAGAAATACTGCGGATCGCTGAACTGCTGCCCGATCAATGAACTGCCAACAACGCGCCCCTCCACCGCCATCAGGCTGCCATGGGCCTCACGGGGGAACAGAAGCCTCGCCAGCACCGTCACCGCGCAGGGATAGGCGACCCCCGTCACAATCGTGAACAGCAACAAGACGGCGCACGCCGTGCGGCATGCCGACAGAATATTTCCACGCATATTCCACCTCCCTAAACTAATTTGAAAAGCACAAGCAGCATGTCGATCGCCTTGATGCCGATAAACGGCACCGCGACGCCGCCCCCCCCATACACCCAGACATTCCGCCGCAACACCTGCGCGGCGCTGGCCGCCCTGCACGCCACGCCACGCAGGGCGAGCGGAATGAGGAACATGATGATCAGGGCGTTGAAGATGACGGCGGACAATATCGCGCTTTGCGGCGTGGCGAGCCCCATGACGTTGAGAGTCTCGAGGACGGGAAAGGTCACGGCGAACGCCGCCGGCAATATGGCGAAATACTTGGCCGCGTCGTTGGCGATGGAGAAGGTCGTCAGCGCGCCGCGGGTCATCAGCAGTTGTTTGCCAATCCGCACGACGTCAAGCAGCTTCGTCGGATTCGAGTCCATGTCCACCATGTTCCCGGCCTCTTTGGCGGCCTGGGTCCCCGAGTTCATGGCGACCGCCACATCGGCCTGCGCGAGGGCCGGGGCGTCGTTCGTGCCGTCGCCCGTCATGGCGACGACGTACCCCTTCGCCTGATACTCGCGGATGAGCTTCAGCTTGGCCTCGGGCGTGGCCTGCGCCAGGAAGTCGTCCACCCCCGCCTCGGCGGCGATGGCGGCGGCGGTCAGCGGGTTGTCGCCGGTGATCATCACGGTCTTGATGCCCATGCGGCGCAACTCGACGAAGCGCTCCTTGATGCCTCCTTTCACGATGTCTTTGAGGTGGATAACCCCGAGCACCGCCGCGTTCTCCGCCACGACGAGCGGCGTTCCGCCGGAGCGGGCGATTCCCTCGATCACGCTCCGCACGGAAGGGGGAAACGCTCCGCCATGGCCGCGCACAAAAACCTCGATGGCATCGGACGTCCCCTTGCGCATCGAACGGCCGGGCAGATCCACGCCGCTCATCCGCGACTGGGCGGTGAAGGGGATGAATTTCGCTCCGAGCTGATGTATCTCCCGACCGCGGAGCCCGTACTTCTCCTTCGCAAGCGTGACGATGCTGCGCCCTTCCGGCGTCTCATCCTCCAGCGACGAGAATTGGGCGGCGTCGTTCAAACGATCCTGCGATATCGTCTCGGCCGGGATGAACGCGACCGCGTGCCGGTTCCCCAGCGTGATCGTGCCGGTCTTGTCGAGCAGCAGCACGTCGACATCCCCCGCCGCCTCGACCGCCCGGCCGGAGGTGGCGATCACATTCGCCCGGAGCAGGCGGTCGATCCCCGCGATGCCGATGGCCGAGAGGAGCGCGCCGATGGTGGTGGGGGCGAGACAGACGAACAGCGCCACAAGGGTGGTCAAGCTGATGGGCTGTCCCGCCTGCGCCTGCCTGACGCTGAAGAGCGAGAACGGCAGAAGCGTGGCGCAGACGACCAGGAACACGAGGGTCAGCGCGGCGAGAAGAATCGTCAAGGCGATCTCGTTGGGTGTTTTCTGCCGTTTGGCGCCCTCGACAAGGTTGATCATGCGGTCGAGGAAGCTTTCGCCGGGCTCGGAGCCGATCCGCACAACGAGCCAGTCCGACAGCACCTTCGTCCCGCCCGTCACCGCGCTGCGGTCGCCGCCGCTCTCCCTGATGACCGGCGCACTCTCGCCCGTGATCGCGCTCTCGTCCACCGAGGCGATCCCCTCCACCGCGTCGCCGTCGCCGGGGATCACGTCGCCGGCCTCGACAAGCACGAAGTCGCCCTTCCGCAGGTCGTAGGAGGGGATGACCGCAATGCCGCCGCTCCGGTCGGCGGACGGCAGTTTCTTGGCGGGCGTCTGGCTCCGCATCCGCCGCAGAGCCTCGGCGTTCGCCTTGCCGCGCCCCTCCGCCACCGCTTCGGCGAAATTGGCGAAGAGGACGGTGAACCACAGCCACAGCGACACGCCCAGGATGAACAGCGGCGCGGCGTCGCCCGTGCCGAAGAGCGAGTGGACACACAGCGCGCTCGTCAGCACGCTGCCGACAAAGACGGTGAACATGACGGGATTGCGCAACTGGTTGCGGGGATTCATCTTCAGAATCGACTCCCAGGCCGCCCTCGTCAGCAGCGACGGGTCGAGCAGCGATCGAGTCCTCAGAGACGCCGAGAGATTGTGATGGGTTTCCTGCATGACAACTACACCTCCAGTTCTAAACCAAGAATTTCATTGCCGCATCATAAGGTGTTCGACGATCGGCCCCAACGACAGCGCCGGGAAAAAAGTCAGCGCCCCCACCAGCAGGACGACGCCCACCAGCAACGACACGAACAGCGGCGTGTGGGTAGGCAGCGTGCCCACGTTGACCGGAATACGTTTCTTGCGGGCGAACGCGCCAGCCATCGCCAGCATGGGAAAGGCCAACCAGTAGCGGGAGATCAGCATGGCGGCCGCTCCAAGCAGGTTGTAGAAGGGAGTGTTGGCGCTCAAGCCGGCGGACGCGCTGCCGTTGTTGTTGCCCATCGAGGCGAAGGCGGAAAGCACCTCGGTCAGGCCATGCGGCCCCGCATTGGCAGTGCGGGAGTTCCCCGCGTCGCACAGGAAGGCTATGGCCGCGCAGGACAGCACCAGGAGCGGCGGCATCAGCACGGAGAGCATCGCCATCTTCATCTCGAACGGCTCGATTTTCTTGCCGAGGTACTCGGGTGTCCGACCGATCATCAAGCCACCGATGAAGACCGTGATGACGACAAACGCCAGCATCCCGTACAAGCCCGACCCCACACCGCCAAACACGACCTCGCCGAGTTTCATGAGCACGAGGGGAACAAGACCTCCCAATGGCGTGAGCGAGTCGTGCATGCAGTTGACGGAGCCGTTGGACGCCGCCGTGGTGGCCGTGGCCCAGATCGCTGAATTGACGATGCCGAACCGGACCTCTTTGCCCTCCATGGAGCTGGAGGCCTGGTCGACCCCCAGCTTGACGAGAAGCGGATTGCCGGCCTGCTCGGCCCACCAGCATCCCGCGAGAAAGACAACGAACAAGAACAGCATGGCGGCGAATATGGCCCAACCTTGCCGCATGTCGCCAAGCATCCGTCCGAAAGTGAAGCACAGGGCGGCCGGAATGAGGAGGATCGCCAGCATCTCCAAGAGGTTAGACAGCGGTGTCGGATTCTCGAAAGGGTGGGCGGAGTTGGCGTTGAAGAACCCGCCGCCGTTGGTCCCCAGCTGCTTGATGGCGATCTGCGAGGCGGCCGGCCCCATCGGCAGGAGCTGCTCAGTGGCGACCTTCGACGCGGTGACCGGCTTCCCGGCGGCGTCAACGACCGGGGAGCCCTTATCATCCAGCACCGGCTCGTCATAGCTGACGGGGTGCGTGAGCTGGACGGTCACGTAGGGCGAGAAGTTCTGGATCACGCCCTGCGACACCAGCGCCAGCGAGAGTACAAACGAGAGCGGTAAAAGGATATACAGCACGCTCCGGGTCAGATCGACCCAGAAGTTGCCCAGAAGATCAGTCTCGCGCCGGACGAACCCGCGGATGACTGGCAGCAGCACCGCCATCCCGCATGCGGCCGAGACGAAGTTCTGCACCGTCAACGCCACCATCTGCGTGAGGTAGCTCATCGTGCTTTCCCCGCCGTACGCCTGCCAGTTGGTGTTCGACGCGAAGCTGGCCGCCGTGTTCAGCGCCAAATAGGGCGGCACGGCGCCAAACTGTTGCGGATTGAGAGGGAGCCACTGCTGGACCCGCTGCAGCAGATACACGAGCAGCAGCCCAAAAGCGTTGAACAGCAGCATCGCCACCGCATAGGCGATCCAGTTCATCTCCTGGTTCTCTCGCACCCCGCAGACTCGATAAACCACGCGTTCGCATCGCTCGACGAGGCGGAGCCGCTTTCCCATCCGCCCCTCGTAGACGGACGCCATGTACAATCCCAGCGGCCACGCCAGCGCAAGGAGGAGCGCGATATACAGCAGTATCTGAGCAAGACTGCTTTCTATCATTGAAACACCTCCGGCCACAACATCGCAGCCACGAGATAGGCCATCAGCATCGCGACAACCATACCAGTGATCATATAAAAAACACCCATACCTTCACCCTCCTCTCAGCAATTCGAGTCCCTTGATCATCAGCAGGGTGATCCCGAAGAAGACGACCACAAGACACACACACACCACGTCCTGCATACGAACCTCCTTTTCTCCCGGCCTGCCGTTAGGTTCCGCCCCACCCACTGCCTGTCGCCTGTTTGTAAACCTGTTGGGCTGAACCGTGAAATTCCTATTCCCTTCACCTACTATCTATTCTATCTCGAATCGCGTAAGGGGTCCGTAAAGAGATGCAGGCATAGCGTAAAGAATGCGTAAAGTGCGCGCAAGGTGGAGGCTCTGTGGGGCGGACATCTCGTCCGCCGGAACTCTGCGGAGCGGGAATAACTATTGATTACCCATTGCCTGCAGGCGCGGCACCTCCTGGCGGGCTTTCCCGCGCGGCGTCGTCCCATTCCTTGATGGCCGCCATCGCCTCGCCTGTCGTCGCCGCCACCCTGAGCCGCTGTTGAAGGCGCCGATTCTGGGTCGCCTTGCTGGCCAAAGCGAGAATCTGGAGCTGAGCGTTCGCCGACTTCGCCGGCGAGAGGATGAGGAACACAAGCCCGACAGGCTTGTCCGTGACCACATCCGCAACGCCACAGTGGGTCAGGCCAAGAGCAACCCGGGGCTCTTGCAGGCCGTCGACCCGGGCGTGCGGGAAGGCGACTCCCTCGTTGAAGAACGTCGAACCTTGCCGCTCCCTCTCGTGCAATTTCCGGGAGATCTCGTCCACTCTCTCTTTCTCGGCCATGGTCAGCGCCGCGTGAGTCAAGGCGTTCAGAACCTCCTCTTTGAAAACCGGCTCGTCCCAGATGCGTATCCGCTCCGGAGAAAGCAGTCCCGTCAATGTTGGCGAACCCAGCGCAGGCAGAGACATAGATGCTTTTGTCTGCGGAGGTTCCGGGCTGTCGGCTATCGGGATCACGCCTCTCTTCCGTGTGCACTGGACGACCACCGTTATCCCGTCCGGATTGTGGACCAGGCGCTCCACTATGCTTTGCGCCCCAAGAAGTTTTCCCCATAGAGGGATCGGCGCGGGACTGCCAACGACGATATGGCCAACTCGGTATTCACGGGCGAAACGCAAAATGGTTTCGGCGACGTCTTCCCCCTTGTTGGTGAACACCATCCCGCCCAACTGCTTCGCCAGGGTCAACGATCTGAACAATATGGTATGCGTCTGGGCGTCCATCGCGGCGGGATCCTCCGATGCCGTCTGCACATACAAGACATACCAGTTCCGGTTAAGGCGGCCAGCCAGTCGGGAGGCGTAGCGGAGAAGCGTCTCGCTGTTCGGCCCTCCGGAGCTCAGGCAGACCATCACCTGGTCGGGCGTGAGAGGCGCCTCCTCCTCGGCTGGCTCGCGGCGGCGCAGATCTATCTTGGCCGCGAGCTCCCTCAAGGTGGTCTCCCGCAACTGCTCCAAGTTGGACGGGGCGAAAAAGTTCGCAAGCGCCGTCTCGACGCGCTCTTTCGGGTAAATCTTCCCCTCATGCAACCGCCGCCGCAGATCCTCCGTCGTCAAATCCACATTGACGATCTGATCAGCCTCGCTTAAGATGCTGTCGGGAAGACGTTCGCGGACCTTCACGCCGGTGGCGTTTTCGATGTCGTTGTAGAGGCTCTCCAGATGCTGGACGTTCAGCGTCGTGATCACGTGCATCCCGGCGGCAAGGAGGTCCTCGACGTCCTCATAACGTTTCTGGTTCCTGCCTCCGATGGCGTTGGTGTGGGCCAACTCGTCGACCAGCACGACCTCGGCTTTCCGCGCCAGTGCGGCGTCAACATCCATCTCTTCGACCCTGATGCCCCGGTATTCCGTCCTCGTCCTCGGAATGATCTCAAGCCCCTCGACGAGCGTGGCCGTCTCCATGCGGCCGTGAGTCTCAACCAAACCGACGACAACGTCGACTCCATCCTTTTGTAGCCGGTGCCCCTCCTGCAGCATCTGGTAGGTCTTCCCGACGCCAGCGCAATACCCCAGATACACCTTCAACTTTCCGCGCTGCGGGCGGCGTATCATCTCCAAAAATGTGGTGTCCTTCTCGTCGCGCATGCAAGCCTCGTCTTTCATTCATATATATCCACGACTGCGTAAAGGGGCTGTAAAGAGAGGGAGACGCCTCGTAAAGAACGCGTAAAAAAATCATCAGGAATTCAGGCTCATTATTACTGGTTGGGGATTGATGTTTCTGATTGCCACCACGTGACCAAACGCGATATCGACGCAATGCCCGTTCCAGAATCCTTACTTGGGGATGCATCGGTGAGACAACTTTCGGACAGGCTACTCGCCGATTTATGGCAGCACTCCGAAAAACGTATTAGATCAAGAGCAGAGGGGAGTCAACGCAAAGAAATCAATTCCCACGTTGCGGAATCCAAACCCATCATTGACGAGATCGACTCGGTATTGGCGCGGCATTTCGGTTTCACGGAGGAGGAGTTGGACTTCATCATCAACTACGACATCAAGTACCGGATGGGGCGCGGGGAGGAGAGTGAGGAATAATGGAGGCTGAATCAACTGGTGTGACACACAGCTTTATTTGCACACCAGCGGATATTTCTCGGGGTGTCTCAGACAGTCCAGTTCCAGATCAACATCCAGATGGGGCCAGTGAAGGCCGAAACCGTCGAACTTTACGGCGAACACGTCCGAGGATTTCGCGTCTTTGAACCATGGGAACAGCGAATAGGGAAGGAAATACTCCTTGTCCACATACACCATGATGCCCGTTTTGAAAATGCCCGTCACTTCAGCCCTGAAAGTGCTGGCGCCACTTTTCAACGATTTCATCCTTTCGCCTCCTGATGGCAGACTCGATTCTCCTCTGTTCCGCCACATTGAAACCATTGTTCCACTCCAACGCAATTGCCGGTTCAATCCAGAATTTCGCCAACTTCCCATTGCCTTCAGCGTGGACATGAATCCGGGATTCCTCCCGCGAGTAGAACCTTATTCTGATCCAACCGATCCTGAAAATCTCAGGCATTGAAAACGCTCCGAATCCGTTGCAAGATAATATAGTGTGGCCCGATAGAAGTCAAGAAAATTGGCGACGCGATATCTTGACGTCCAACTTGGAGTTCATCAACATCTCTGACGCCCATTATCTGGCGCGTTTGCGCGGACGACTGGGGGCTGACGCGCCCGCGCGGCTGACCATCCTTGGCGATCCCGAGCTTGTGGTCTTGCCTATGACCGCCCTGTTCTGCTCGGCACCCTGCCCCGGATACAAGCTGCTCGCCGCTCAGGCGGTCGCCTTTGGAACGCCGCTGGAGAGTGTGGAAATCGGGAGAGCCCCTCCCGGATCAGCCGACTGATGCGGCCGGGAATTTCATCGGACTTCCACGCCGTCCCCTTGACAGCAGCACTGTCCCATGATAGAATGTAAGTATTGCAAAAATATGTAACTGTTACAATCCGGAGCGGCATGGCCTCGATCTACGACATCGCCAATGAGTGCGGCGTCTCCTCCGCCACCGTCTCGCGGGTGCTGAACGGCAGCATGCGCGTCTCGACGCACACCCGCGAGCTCATCCTCAAGAAGATGCACGAGTTGCGCTACACGCCTAACACGTCTAAAAACACCACCATTCGCTCCATCGCCCTCGTCTTCCGCGCCGACACCCTGAACAAAGGGCCCTACGAGTCGGGGCTCATGCGCCACCTCCTGATCACCCTTGACGAGAGCGACATTCCTGTCCGCATGATCTCCTCGTCCCGGCTCGCGTCGATCAACCCCGCCAGCCTTTCGGCGGTCATCACGGCCGACTGCGACGCCGTCGCGCCAGAGTGGCAGCGGAAACTGGCGGGGGCCGTCCCCATCATCGCCCTCAATCCCTCTTCACAGCACGAGGACTTTTACCGCATCGTCAGCGACCACGCACAGGCCTCACAACTCGCCTTCGCCTATCTCCACCGCATGGGGCACCGGCGAATCGCCTACCTCAACGACATCCCGAGGATCG
>CAYTFM010000154.1:0-2817 GCA_964436735.1 uncultured Victivallales bacterium
GTTTGTCCCTACTGCGATGTCGAGATAACGCTATCGCAAATCGAGGCCGAAGGTGGCTGCTGTCCAGAGTGTGGCGCCATCATTACCCCCTCCGCCATCAGCGGTGATGACGACGAGTATGACGAGGAGGAGGGTGATGAGCTTGAAGACGATTTTGATGGCGACGACGACGAATACTGAGGGCAGGTTTGCCGTGCGGAGAAGCACCTCACATCTCGAGACGAGAGATCAGGATGAAACAATGTGCGCATTGTGAGACCTGATGTATCCCCCTCTTAAATAGGCGCGGTCTATGCCGCACGTGTCCCCGTAGTTTGTTCCCATGAAAAAAATACTTCCGCTGCTCTTCTTCGCCTTCCTCGCCGCCGTGGCCGTGGCTGTCGTCGCCTTCATCTTCCCCGCCTACTCGAAACACAAGAAAATCCGAGAGAGGGACGACGAGATCACCGCCGAATTGAAAAGGAAAAAAGTTGAGACGCTCGCGCACAAACAGAAACTCAGCGATTTGGAGCATAATCCGAAAGAGGTCGAGAGGGTGGCGCGCGAGAAGTTCAATTTCTGCAAAGACAGCGAAGTCGTCTACAAGTTCGCCGAAAACACCGACTCCGACCGCAAAGGCGGAGAGTAGCGTTCATCTGCCTGGGATTGCCGCGGCGCACCGCGTGCGGCAGTTCAATACTTTGCGATCACCGCCAGCAGTTCCAATGGTTCCTCGCCCACCGAGGTGATTGCATGTCCCGCACCACCGCCGGTGTGGATCGTGTCGCCTGGCTCCAGAATCACCTTTGTCCCGTTGTCGTCGGCCTCCGCCTTGCCTCTGAGCACCACAAAGACCTCCTCCTCCTGGTCGTGACGGTGAAAGCCGATTCCCGAGCCCGGAGCCATGGTGAGCTTGGCGAAGAGGCGGTAGTTGGCTTTCAATTCCTCTCCAGGGGTCCAGAAATGGGTGATCTCCACTTTGCCTGGACCGCCGCGCATTGCCTCGCGGACTTCAGTCTTGCATGCTGCTTTGCGCTTGATCATGGCGCATGCCTCCTTGTCATTTATTGTTGGCCGGGTACGCAATCCTGCGGATCTTTTCACGCAAGGGTTCAATGCCTTCGGGGATGTCATGGGCTTTCCGGAGGCGCTCCAGCGTTTCCAGAAGGGTGGGGAGTCCGCATCTGGCCTTGGGGTTTTTAATGAGCATGAGGTCGACGAGCTCGGAGAACTCCTGACTAATCTTGGAGTTCACGCTCAGCAGCGGTGGTGGAACCTCGGTCAGGTGCTTGTGGAACATGGTGAGATGGTTGTCGCCCGAGAAGGGAAGACGTCCTGTTATGGCATAGTAGAACGTCACGCCCAGCGAGTAGATGTCCGTGGCGATGTGGAGCTTGTCGCGCCCTTTGATGTATTCAGGCGAGACGTACTGGGGGGTGCCATACATCTCGTCTTTGATGGAGAGGGTGTCCTGTGTCACTTCCTTCGCCAGGCCGAAGTCGATGATAACCGGGCGTCCGTCATGGGCGATGATGATATTGTCCGGCTTGATGTCCCTGTGCAGCATGCTGTTTTTGTCGAGATGGGCCAGGGCGGTGACCACTTCGATCCCGACGCAAACGGTCAATTCCTCGGATAGGGGGCGCTCCTTGATGAGGGAGGTGAGCGAACGCCCCTCGACGAACTCCATCACCAGATAGTACAACTCACGGTCGTTCTTGTAGTCGATCATCTTGACGATGTTCGGGTGCGACAGGCGCTCAAGGCAGTGTGCCTCACGCAGAAATCTTTTGAGGAAGAGCGGATCCTCGCCCTTCTTGCGGAAGATCTTGAGGGCCAGCAGCGGCGTGGAGTCCGAGAGGGGGCGCGCCTTGTAGACTGCGCAGTTGTCGTTTTGTCCGAGGAGTTGCAGGACCAGATATTTGCTGTCGAACGTCGTATTCGACGCCATCGTCGGACGCATCAGGCCGTGCTGACGCTTGATGAGAAGCTCAATTTTCGACACGAGCTCAGCCTTCCTGACGGGCTTGAGGATGTAGTCGCTCGCACCGCTGTCGAACCCCTTCAGGATGTCCTCCTCCTTGTCGCACGACGACACGAAGATGACAGGGAGGCTGTGCCAGTCGGGGATTTTGCGGATCCTCTCGCAGACGGAAAAGCCTGAGATGCCGGGCATCTCGACGTCGAGCACCAGCAGGTCGGGCTTGAACTCGTCCAGGACTCCCATCACCCGTTCCCCGGAGTCCACGCAGTACGCCACATGTTCGCGGTTCTCGAGTATCCGCCGGAACAGGAACGCAGTGCTGCGATCATCCTCGGCTATAAGTATGCGAGCCATTACTGTTTCCTCATTGCGGGAATAGACCAGTTGGAGAGCAAGGTTGTACTCTCCGGAATGGGATCCGGTCTGTCGACGAGGCCCCAGCGGCGGGAGAACGGCCAGAACACCAGCAGGGCGCGTCCGACGATGTTGCGGCGCGGCACGAATCCCCAATAACGGCTGTCGGAGCTGTGCGAGCTGTTATCCCCGAGCATGAAATAGCTGTCCTTGGGGATCTCCACTTCCAGGCCGGAGGCGAGGCGCCCGCGGGGGAGGTGCCCGTGGTAGCCGCCTTTCCCGCTGTAGATCCGGTTGAACGTGGTGATGTCGAAATCCGTGACGGGGTGGAACTCCGCCGCGCCTGGCGATTTCACGTGGAGTTTGTTGTCGACGATCTTCAGCGTTTCGGCCCATTTCTCGGCTTTCAGCAGCGGCGTGGCCTTCGCCCGCGTGTGCATCAACGTCACGTCGGGCCGCCCTCGGCCACACGGAGGCTTGATCGTGTCTTGCGGGGCGGG
>CAYTFM010000154.1:2827-6508 GCA_964436735.1 uncultured Victivallales bacterium
TCAGCGTTTCGCCCGGAAGGCCGACCAGACGTTTCACGTAGTAGTAGCCACGGGCGACCAGCGGCTCGCCTGACATGTCGTCAACGATCCCCTCGGTGGTGAATACGACGATGTCGCCACGGTGCGGTTCGCGGAAGTGGTAGCTGAGTCGGTCGACGAACAGATGGTCGCCAAGAGAGACCCAGCCGTCGCAGAGCGCGTCTCCGGCGGTGAAGTTCCTCTGGAACATTGGTTCTGAAGGATCATACTCTTTGAACGCGTACTCGATCACTTTGCGGCGGTCCCCCGGCAGTTGGTAGTCGACACCGGCGATGGAGAAGGCGGTCCAGGGGAAGATAATGAAGCGGTTGGGCACCGACTTGAATCCGTCGAAGTCGCCGCTCTTCGCTACTTCGGCCTTTGCCCGCTGGGTCGAGTAGATGGCGTAATTGAGCGGCTGGGGCAGGGGCGGCACGACGTCCTTTTCCACGTAATGGATGCCGAAGAGCGTCGGCTGCATGCTGCTGGTCGGTATTTTGAACGGCTGCACATAGACGGCCCGCAGGCCGAACGCCACGGTCAGGGCGACCGCAAGGATGTCGGCGTAATCTTTCAGCACTCTATGGGTGCGGACGGGAAGCGCGTGTTCGACGCGCGCCGAGATGGCCTCGAGTTTCTTGTAGGCGTCCTGTGGGTTTGTCTCGTCGACGGCGCGCAGCTCCGCGTAGGCGGCTGACAACTCCGTTTTCGCCTTTTCCGGCAGTATGTCGTCGTCGTGGGTGAGCGTCGCCCGGATTTGTCGTCGGAAATCTTTTCTGATGCCGAGGATTTTACGCCGTTCGAAAAAATAAGTTTTCAGAAATCGTAGCATGCGCAGCCAGTCCATAATTCATGCATTCAGGATTGAGACACGGACATTCGTACTATAGAACCAATAGAGGCTTAAAGCTCATCAACAGCTATAAAAAAAAGAAACATCACTACCACTAATGCTAGACGGGCCGTTCGCCCGATACCCGGACGACTGATGCGACAGGAAGCGGCCGTCAATTGAGGAGCGGGCAAGCTCCGCCATGCTGCTGAATGGCGAGGGAGTTCCTCGGGCTGAGGCTAATCTTGAACCATCCCGCATCCGCACGCGCCGTGACCGACGCGGTTGACCAACGTTCCGTTCCACGCCGTCAGCGAACTCAAGGAGGAGTCGGGGAGCGATGGCTAAAAGAAGAAGGGAACGAAGCTGGAAAAAACGGCTTAAATGCGATTTCGTGGGACGTTTTCCGCTCCTAATGGCATGTTTTCACAGGCGCTCAATACACAACATGCTTATCTTAAATCAATTACAAGCATAAGATATGGTCAGACCCCGGACGTGTTACAAGATATGGTCAGACCCCGGACGTGTTCCGGACGAATGGTTAGGCGTATCTTCATAATATTGCTTTGTCCCAACGCCCGGATCTGCCACGGCTATACATATAGAAAAATCCACCACATTTAGCCGATGGCAGAATCCTTAGGTTCTGCTCAAATTATGATGCCCATTTGGGTTCTAATTTGCGATGATGCTGAGCGCAGTCTTTTAGATATAGATTTATGAGGCTCTGATAAGGAATTCCTGTCTGCTCGGACATGCTTTTAAAATATTCAATAACATCAACGCTAAGGCGTATGGTCACATTCTTTTTGAGCTTGCGGGCATAAGGGTTGGGCTTTGAGTCTGAAAAATCGTACGTCTTTCTCATAATTTGTGTCTCCTGTATTGAGCCGCTTCAGGTTTTTCCGCTTTTCGTGCCGAGATGATCCTTATGACTTCATCATTTTCCCGGTAGCAGTGCGCCACGATTAGTAGGCGAGTTGTATTGGACATACCGATGATGATAAAGCGATCTTCATCCTCTGAATGGTCAGGATCATAAATAACTCTGGCGAAATCATCATAGAAAACAGTGGTGGCTTCCTCGAAAGAGACTTCGTGCTTTCGGAGATTGAAATCGGCTTTGCTGTATCCCATTCGAATTTAATCATATTTACAATGTATGTATGTTGATCGGGATTTTCAAGTCATTTTTTGCAGCTATTGCAGAACGCCAGGATCTGCCACGGATGTAGAGATAGAAAAATCTACCGCATTTAGCCGTCGTCAGTAAACGCTTACCTGCGGCGGCCTGCCCACCGCCGCCGGGAATCCGTCGTGGTCAATTATCGGATCTTGTTTGAATATGCCGCTGTCCACGTCGTTCATATTCCATAGTAATATTTATGTTATCTGTTTTTTAATATTATCAGTTGTCATATTTTATGTGTGTTATGCAGCTATAATATATTGCAGCTGTGTGTCTTAATTAGTTCAACCAGGCGTTGAACGCCCTGCTGTTCATGTGCAGGAGCGTCCTGCATTTCGAGGTGGGTGAACTGCCGTGGACGGTTAGGTCGAGGAGGCCGAAGCGTCTGCCCGTGGTCCTGACCAGGGCCGAGGTCGCCAGGGTCATCGACAGCACGCCGGGGAAATACAGGTTGATGGCGATGCTGATGTACGGCTGCGGCCTGCGGTTGGGCGAGGTGCTGGAGCTGCGTGTCCGGGATCTCGACTTCGAGGAGGGGGGCATCACGGTGAGGGGCGGGAGGGGCGGCAAGGAGAGGGCGGTTCCGATGCCGGCGAGCGTCAGGCCCCTGCTGAGGGGGGAGGGGGCAGGTCGAGGACGTCGGGAGGATCCACGAGATGGATCTGGCCAACGGCCATGGAGAGGCGAGCCTCCCGGGCGTGGTGGAGCGGAAGAGCCCCGAGGCGTCGAGGGAGCCCGGGTGGCAGTGGCTGTTTCCGATGGACAGGCTTTGGGTCGATCCCGGCAGCGGCAAGGTCAGGCGTCGCCGCATCCTCGACGGCCAGCTGCAGCGGGTGGTCGAGAGGGCGGTGGCGAAGTCGGGCGTCGACAAGCCCGCCTAAGCCCACCATCCCCATAGAAGGGCGGGTATATGGGTGCTCCGCGCTCTTTGCTCCACAACCGTTGCGCCATTGAACCGTTGAACCGCGGCAACCAGAACGTTTGGAGGCGAAGGTGTGCGGGGTCAGCCCTTGCGCTTCCCCAGCGGCAGCCAGGAGAGCACGTGCTGTATGTTCGTGTCCCAATACCCCCATTCGTGCGTTCCGGGGCCCTCCTCGTACGTCAGGTCGACCCCCTTCTTGCGGATGAAATCCCTGAAGGCCAGATTGTCCTGATAAAGGAAATCCTCGGTGCCGCAGCACTGGAAGAGTTTCGGGCGTGGTGCTTTTTTCTTTATGAGTTTTTCGGCGAGGCGGAAGAGATCGTTGTCGGAGCCTTTGATCTTCTCCTTCTCCCCGAACACATTGATTATTTGACGGTTGTGGAAGGTGACGCGGTTCGGGCCATCATAAAAGCGGGCCAGGTCAAGGGCGCCTGACAGGCTCGCCGCGGCGGCGAACCGTTCGGGCAGGGCCAATGCGAGCTTGAACGCTCCGTAGCCACCCATGGAGAGACCGGCGGCGAAGGTGTCCTCGCGGCGGTCCGAGATCGGGAAGAACGATTTGACGATCGACGGCAGCTCCTGACTCAAGAACGTCCAGTAGGCACCTCCGTGCTTCATGTCCGTGTAGTAGCTGAGATGCGCGTTCGGCATCACCACCGCCACTCCGAGCGTGGAGACGTAACGCTCTATGGAGGTGCGTCTTAGCCAGATCGTGTG
>CAYTFM010000154.1:6608-20515 GCA_964436735.1 uncultured Victivallales bacterium
ATCCGTTTTTCCCACCCGCTTTGCCTTCGAGCCCGATCTGGCTGGTTGTCTTTTGCGGGAGAATCACCGTCATCGAACTGCAGACGCCAAGCGTCTCCGAGAAAAAATCACAATTGATCAAAGCCATGTCACGACCTCCAGTCGATAATTCCTCAAAAGTATATCATGGATCGAAGAGGATTTCATCCAACTCGGAGGTGAAAAAGGAACGGCTTTCTCGGCGGGATAGGTAGTGGCTCACCCCTTCGTGCCCTTGGCCGTCTTCGGCGGGAGCTTTGTCGTGAGGCGGGCCGCGCCCTTGTAGCCGGTGTTCGTCTTAATCTTGGCGCCTGACGCGAGGCGCTTCCTGGCCTCGGCGACGGCTTTGCCGTACTGCGGCAGCCATTTCGCCTGCGCCACGAGGAACTCGTCGACCATCTGCCATATCTCTGGCGGGTCGCAGACCGCCGCGGTGAGTGGATCCATCAGCATCGCCTGGCGCAGGAGCGTGTCGTCGCCGCTCACCGCCGCCTCGACCGAGAGCCGCTGGACGGAGATGCTGGCGTTGCAGACGGCGGCGCAGCCAAGCGGGAGGTCGCCGACGATCGGTATGCTGATGCCGTTGCGGTCGACGTAGCCGGGCACCTCGACGACGGCGTCCGGCGGCAGGTTGGTGATGCAGCCGTTGTTGCGCACATTGAAGTGGCCGCGGTAGACGCGCCCTGTCTCCAACCCCTCGATGATGTGGCTGCCGTGCTCGCAGCTGCGGGTCTTCTCGGTGAAGGCGGGGGGCGTCTCTTTGAGCCATTTCGGAAAGTCGGTCTCGAACCAGTTCCTGCCTTCGGTGCAGACGCGGTGGTAGCCGCCGGTCTCGCCGTTGATCCAGGAACTCATGTCGATCCACTTCTTGATGTCCTTCGGACGCTTGCGGTACCAGGCCACATACTCGGAAAGGTGACCGTTCGACTCGGTAGAGTAGTAGCCGAAGCGGCGGATCATGTCGATGCGCACCTTCTCTTGCACGCGGTACTTGGGGTGCTGCTCGAACCCCTCAAGGAGCCGTCCGGTCCAGTCCTCACCCTTGTAGACGGCTTTGATGTACCACGTCTGGTGGTTGATCCCCGCGCAGATGATGTCGACATCCTGCTTCGTCACCTCCGTGTAGCCCTTGTCGCCTGGCTTCCTCTTGCCGTTGACGAGCAGTTTGATGACCTCCGCGATCTGTTGGTGGCCGCCTTGCACGCCGTGGCAGAGTCCCACGGTCCGGACACCGCCGTGTTGTAGCGCGGCCCAGGTGTTCATGGCGTTGGGATTGGCGTAGTTCATGAAGAGGCAGTCGGGGGCTGCGAGCTCGCGGATATCCTTGCAGAAGTCGAGGATCTGCGGGATGTTGCGCTGCCCGTACATGATGCCGCCCGCGCAGAGCGTGTCGCCGACGCACTGGTCGATGCCGTAGGCGAGCGGGATGTCGATGTCGAGGGCGAACGCGTCCAGTCCGCCGATGCGTGTGGTGTTGATGACATAGTTGGCCCCCTCGATCGCTCGGCGACGGTCCGTAGTCGCCGATATCTTCGCCGGAATCTTGTTCGCCTTGATGTCGCGCTCGGCCAGTTGGCGCATCATGCCGAGATTTCGCTCGCTGATGTCCGTGAAGGCGAACTCCGTGTCGCGCAGCTCGGGCACCGAGAGGATGTCTTTGAAAAGTGTCCGGGTGAACGTGATGCTTCCCGCCCCGATGACCGCCACTTTGATCGCCATACGCGTCTTCCTTTCAATAACTTATGTGCTTTTTACGATAGTGTGATTATATTGCTATATTATTCTCGAGTTCGCCTATAACTTCAATAGGGGGCATGGTGTAGTTATTTGCTTAATAATATAAGAATATTGCTATGGTAGTGCGTAACACAGCGCATACGGAGGCGGGGGGCGGCCCCTTGGCATGGAGTTGCGCCCCGCAGGGGGCGGACGCTCCGCGCAAGGGCGGCGGCCGAGGCCGGCCCGACTTGATCGCCGGTCTGCCGCGGCGCGAGAACGGATTTTCCCGTCCCCGAAGTTATCCGGCGCATCGCTGCGACTTCGTGGCGGAAGGGGTTGCCCGAGAGGATGGCGCGCGGCGGTACGATTTCGACAACAGGAGCCGTCGAAACGGTTGTCTTTTCCAGTACACGCTGGGCGGCGAGGGACGGTTTCAGGCGCTTCCCGATGGCAAGATCCAAAGGATAGGAGCCGGGATGGGCATCCTCTGCCCGTTCCCCTCCGCGACCCGCTATTGGCTGCCTGAGGGCGGAGAATGGGAGTTCATCTACGTGATCATCGATGGCGATATGGCCTACGACCTCGTGGGGCAACTGGTGAAAGAGGCGGGACACGTGTGGAGAATTCCGCCCGATCATGCGTCGATCGAATGCCAGCGTTCCCTCCATCTGGCGGCGTGTGAAGGTGAGAGAGCCCCCGACGAGTTCGAGTCGTCCGCGTTGGCACACCGCTTCCTCATGGAACTGTTTCGCCTGACGCGGACGCCGCGGGACGTCCTACCGTCGGGGATCGAGACGGCCCGAGCGATGATCGAGCGGAACTATGCCGATCCCGAGTTATCTGTCGACGACCTCGCCAGCCAGGCGGGATGGTCGAAGTTTCATTTCGCGCGCCAATTCAAAGCGTGTCTCGGCCGCGGGCCGCACGCCTACCTGATGGATCTGCGCCTTTCCCGGGCGGCGGAACTGGTGGCGTCCACCTCGAAGCCCATCAAGGAGGTCGCCCACCTCGTCGGTTACCGCGACTACGCCTACTTTTGCAAGGAGTTCAAGCGGCGTTTCAAGCGCAACCCTTTGGCGGTGAGGAGGCTCGGAGCCAGGCTGAGCCTCGATCTTGACAGCGTCCTCACGTGATGCAAGCAGTTGGAGACTTATTCCGATAAAATAAAGCGGCCCCATTTGTTAGGATCCTTGTAGTTGTCGCCGCCGCCCTTCCAGGTGATCTGCGCCTTGCGTGATGGGGAGGTGGCGGGGTCGTCGGCGTCGTCGGCGTCGTCGATGGCGATGTCGAGTCCGATCTTCGCTCCCGTCTCCAATTTCACGCCGCTTTCCGGTCCCGGGGTGAGTGTCCCGACGATGAGGTAGCCGGTTGGTGTCTTTTTGCTGGTGAATTCAGCCTTGACGGTGCCGCCGCTGTGTGGCGTGATGACTTTGCATGGCGCGGCGTCAGCTCCGAATGTGGGAATCACGAAGATCTGCTCGGCCCCTTTCGTCTTTTCATTCGGATTCGCCGCCACCTGCTTCGGGTTCCTGAAGTCGACGAACAGTTCCATGGCGTCCCAGTTGTAGGCACTCGCCTCCTTGCCGTCGGGGACGGGGACGAGGGCGTTGTCGGTCACATTCACCGTCAGGTGGATCGCACCGCCTTTTTGCCATGAGGCCTCGGCGGTGAACGAGAGATCTTTGGCGTCCTGCCAGTGCTTGGCGTCGGGGAACATCGGATTGGGCTTGCCGAAGGTGACGCGGGCAAGAGAATCCGCTTTCCCGCGCAGTGGATCGCCGCTGGATGGCAGCTTCTCGCAGGACCCCTCGGAGAACAATTCCACTTTCCGGGAGACGGCGAAGGTGTCGTTCAACTTCGCCTCGATGTTGACGGCATGGATTCCGCGGTTGACCGTCTCCGTGCCGGTGGTGATAGTCACGGGGAATGATTTGGATTCGCCTGCGCCTAATTCGACTTGTTCTGGAAGCTCGGTCGACCATCCACCAGGTTTGACGCTGGCGAACGTCATTCTGGCTGGAGTGTTCAGCGGGTTGGCGACGAAGATCTCGCCTGTGAGTGGCATGCCGGGAATGATAATCGAGGCGACCTTAGGCTCTAAGACGATCGCTCCATGGAAGTCCGTCGGGACGTCAAACACGTACACGGGATCCTCGGAAAGTCTCAGTGTCAGTCCGCCGCTGGCGGGAGTGAATTCGATGGGATTGCCCAGCAGATCCATTCCTTTGACAGGAGAGGTGGACGCCATGGGGCAGAAGACCGTCGGCGTGGCGTCGGAGAAGAGGATGGCGGTCCGCCGTCCGTCACGTCCCTCGACGATCATGCCGAGCGAATCGTCAACCGCGGTCGCCATTTGCGTGATGCTCTTCATGCCACCGAGCACCGACGAGAGGGCGGCGAAGGCGACGCCCTTTTCCGACGGGACGCCAATGTAGCCGGTGCCGTGCAGGAAGTTCTTTTCGGCACCGCCGAGAAGCGCGGTCAAATGCGCCTGGACTTCCCAGCGTGTGTTGCGTTCCTCCTGGAGTCCGATCACCCCGGCCACGTGCCAAAACTCGCCCCCGTATTTTTTGACGAATTCTTCCTGGGACATCGGGGGGGCGCCGGAGTCGCGGCGGGGCACCGGGAAGCCGAACTCGCTGTTCCAAAGGGGGACGGCCTCGCCGCGGGCGGCCTTGACCGCCTCTCCGGTCTGCTCGATGAGACGTTTCCGCGCCCAGGTGATCGGGCTTGAGTAGTTGTAGTTGTGCAGCGAGACGATGTCGAGATACGGCGCCGCGCCCTTCGCCACGATGGTTTTGGTCCACTCGAGGAAGCCGGGGCAGCCGCAGGCACCGACGAGCTTCGCTCCGGGATCCTCCTCGCGCATCGCCTTATGCATCGTTTTCAGCAGTTCGACATACTGTTCGGCGGTGCCGGCGAAATGCGGCCACGAGTTGGGCTCGTTCCACAGTTCATAGTATTTGATCTTGCCCTTGTAGCGGCGGAACAGTTCGCGTAAAAAACGGTTCCAGTCGGTTTGGTCCTTGGCCGGGTAGAGCAACCGGTAGCCGGGGGTCTGGCGTCTGGCGTCGGCCTCCTTGACGCCATAGCCGAGCAGCGTTTTCAGTATCTCGTCGTCTGAGGGGCACGCACTGGCCCAGACCGGGGTGCCGATGACCGTGAACAGTATCTCTTGGCCGCCCGCCAGACTTTCGTCGACGGCCTTGTCGAGAAAGTCCCAGTAGAAGATCCCTTTCTCGGGCTCCAGTTCGAACCAGGCGACACTCCAGCCCCAGTAGCGGGTCCATTTGACCCCGAGCGGGCGCCAGGCCGGCATCTCCTTCCATGTCTGCGACATGAGATGCGCGCCGACCGGTGACAAAGAGGGGATGTCTGTAGCCGGAGGCAGTTTGACGGTGACTCCGAAGTCGGCCTTTTTGCTGAGGACGGTCTTCCCGTCCTTGTCTGTCGTCTCGATGAGCGCGGTGTAGACGCCGCAGCGTTCGGGGGCGGACTCGAACTCGATCGCCGAAGGTTTGTCGGATGAGGAGGCGAGTTGTTTGCTCTCCCGCAGGATTGTTTTGCCTGAGGCGTCGGTGACAACGGCGCTCACGGTGAACGGTCCACCGGGCGCCGCGGGAGGAATGCTGACGCCCATTTTCGCCGAGGCTCCGAGCGGGAGATAACTCCAGGGGCCTGCGAAGAAGTTGGTGACGAGGCGCTCCTGCCGCGGGTTGCGGGGGGCGCGGCGGCGCGTGAGGGCGGTCGAGTTTCCATCGAACGGCATGTGAAGGGTGAGGTCGGAATCCTTGGAGAAGTCGATTTTTTCAAACAGTTTTTTGACCTCGGCGGCGTCGAAGGTCCGGTTGAAAACCATCAGTTCGTCGAGGCGTCCTTTGAAAGGGGAGCCAAGCATGTAGTTGCAGCCGAAGCAGAGACGGCGCACGGCGTCGATATCTGGAACGCCTTTGTACGTTTTCCTCGCCACCTCCGTGCCGTCGACGTAGAGCGCCGCGGAGCCCGCGCCCCAGGTGAGGGCGGCATGGTACCAGCGGTCGTTGTCGAGTGCTTTTTGGGTCATCCCGATAGATCCGTCATCAGTTTGCAGTTCACAGGAGATCGCGCCCTTGAGGAAGTGCGAGGGAACGGGATCGTCAGGCGCGGTCGCATCGCCGGGGTAGACGTAGAGCTGGATGCCGTTGGGTCCGCGGAGCGTGCCGTCGCTTTCCTCGTCACCTCTGCGGACATCGAAGAGTCCTTCCCAGTAGAAGTCGGACGCGGTGTGTCTGAACCAGAAGGCGATGGTGCCGCTCCTGCCGTCGATGAGCGGGCGGGGAGCATTGGGGATGAAGGAAAAGCGTCGCCCGGGTGTTGCCGTGTGGTTGGGATCGAGACATTGTCCTTGCGCTCCTTCCGCGAAGTAGGGGTGGTACGAGTAGGTCGGACGCTCCTCGGTCATGCCGTTTGGTGGAATGGCCGAGGCGGGAGGGAGGGACCATGCGGCGGCGAAGGCGGCGATGAGGGCTGCAAGGCGGCGGTGCGGCAGTGTTGGACGTGGCAGCATGAGAAACCTCTTTGGTTTGGGGTATGACAAAATTTGGATACGCGGGAAAGAGGGGGCGAGCGTCAGTCCCCGGCGCAGCGGGTCCAAATCCCGCCGGGCTGGCTCATGTTGCCGGTGGGGCCGAAGGTCTCGGTCATGCTCATCATGCGGACATGTCCGTCGCAGAAGAGCCAGTTGGCCAGGCGCTGCCCTTTGTGATAAAGCTGTCCGACGGGCGACAGGCAGCTGGGATTATCGATGCACGACGCGCTGGAGAAGCCGAGGATGTTGACGTTGTTGTGACGTTCGCCGACCATGTAGGTGCCGGAGGGATCATCAAGCGCGCTCATGCGTGGAGACCAGGCGACGGTCGCCGCCCAGGTGGTGTACCCCATGGAGGCGACAAATGCCGGCACGGCGATTCCCCAGGCTCCCGCAACATTGGGCCCGTTGGGGGGCTCGGTGCCCGTGCCGCAGGAGTGGGCCCAGTTCAGTGCGTATGAGCGGACTTTCCCGAAGTTTCTCTCCACCTTGTCGATGGGGCATAGAAATGATGCGTGCGGTTTGCTCCACTGGTTGGAGTTGATCTCGGCGGTGGTGAGGGTCCTGCCCATTTCCGCCGCGATGAGGTCGTCCCAGGCGACCTGGTTCGTTCCGTCGTGGTAGAAGCAGTACGGGAGATAGTCGCCGGCGTCGGTCGAGTAAAGGTGGATCGCCGAACCGATCTGTTTGAGGTTGTTGGCGCAGGAGATGCCTTGGGCGGTTTCGCGGACGCCTTTGAGCGCGGGCAGGAGCATGGACGCCAAGATGGCGATGATCGCGATCACGACGAGCAACTCGATCAGGGTGAATGCGGCTGATGCGCGGATTTGACCCATGCTCATAACCGATGCCTCCAAGGTGGTTGCGTCGCTCTTTGAAAATAGTATAGCAGGGTTGGCGCCTGGCGGCAATTGACAGGAGACGCGGAAATGTGTACGTTTGTAACATGGTTGCGAGTTGCGGAGGCAGGATGCGCGCGGACGGTGACACGCTTGAAGTGTATAAGCCATACATATCGATAATCTTCATCGGCTATCAGAAGCTTGACGAGGGGTGGCGCTATCCCAACCTCTCCGCGCCGTTTTGGCGGCTTTACTGGAACGACAGTCCGGGGGCGGTACTCGTTCATGGGAAGAAAAAAATCGCCATTCATCCTTCGCTGATCTATCTTGTCGCTCCAGAAACGGCATGTTCGACATTCTCGCCGCCGGTAGGGCCAGGGCATTTCTACGTGCATTTCTTCTGCCAGCCTCCCCATGCGCTGCTGTGTGTCCCCGAGGTTTTGACGTTTCCCGCGGGTCCCGAGACGTTGGCGTTGGTCGGGGAGGCGGCGGCGATGGCGTCAGCGGGAACACTTGGCGCGGTGCTGACCTTGCGGGCGTTGTCGCTGGTCGCCGCCGCGCTGTGCAAGATACCCCACGAGAAACTTGCCGCGCCGCTCCGTCTTGATCCCCGCGTGGAGAAGTCGATGGAATTTCTTATGGGGACGTACGCCTATCGCTTCCCGCCCTCGAACGCTCATCTTGCCGCCCGAGTCGGCATGAGCGTCAATGGGTTTCTGCGTCTCTTCAAGCAGAACATGCGCATGAGCCCGCAGGTGTATTTGATGAAGCGTCGTATCGACGAGGCCCGCATTCTGCTCCGCGTCACGGATCTGGGCATAAAGGAGATCGCCGAGAAGTTGGGATTCCACGACAGGAATCATTTCTCGAGAGTGTTCAAAAAGGAGTGCGGAACCTCGCCGGGGAAATCCCGCGGCGAGGAGTTGCGTCCTCTTCTTGAGCCGTGAGCACGGCTACTTAGACGTTTTGAAAAAGGGACGTTGAAAGGTAGCGCTCGCCGGCGTCAGGCAGTATCACCACGATCAACTTCCCTTTGTGCTCCGGCAGGCTCGCCAGGCGGAGCGCGGCCGCGACCGCGGCTCCGGAGGATATGCCGCAGGTGATGCCTTCCTCCTTGTGGAGTCGGCGGGCTGTCTCGATCGCCGCCTCATTGGTGACGGTCTCCACAGCGTCGACGAGACTGAGGTCGAGGACGTCCGGTTTGAAGCCGGCGCCGATTCCTTGGATCTTGTGCGGGCGCGGTTTGGGCTCGCGGCCGGCGCGGAGCGCGGTGAGGACGGCGGAGTCGGCGGGTTCGACCGCCACGGAAAGGATGTCCGCGCGTTGCGTCGTTTTCATATACCTGGCTATCCCAGTGAAGGTCCCGCCCGTACCCACGCCCGAGACAATGATGTCGACCTTGCCGTCTGTGTCGTTCCATATCTCCGGTCCGGTCGTTTTGAAATGGATCTCCGGGTTGGCGGGGTTCTTGAACTGCTGGGGTATGAAATAGGCTTCGGGGTCGGATGCCGCCAGGCGCTCCGCCTCCTCGATCGCTCCGCTCATTCCTGTCGCCCCGTCGGTCAGTATCAATTCCGCGCCAAACGCCTGCAACATCTTCCGGCGCTCAATCGACATCGTGTCTGGCATAGTCAGCATCAGAGGGTAGTTGCGCGCCGCGCAGACGAAGGCGAGGGCGATGCCGGTGTTGCCACTGGTCGGTTCGACGATGGTGACCTTGCGGGATCCGGGTTTGAGTCTCCCGTCACGTTCCGCCGCCCAAATCATCGAGGCACCTATCCGGCACTTAACCGAATACGCGGGGTTGCGCCCCTCTATCTTTGCCACGATGGTCGCCTTCGCTCCTGAGGCGAGACGGTTTATTCTTACGAGCGGAGTCCCCCCGATGCTCAAGCTGTTGTCGTCAAAAATTCGCATGTGATTTCCCTTCCCTGCGTGAAGTGTCTTTCCCACCACCACATCATATGTGAAACATCATCGGCTGTTTACGGGCGGCGCAACGGAGTTGCTCCTCTGCGAGTTGGGCAATCGTTACGTCTCGGAGAGTCGCCTCAATGGAATTGTTGAGTTTCAACCAAAGTCCCCTTACCGCGCACGACTCCGAACGTCGGCAGGCTGACGTGGTTTCGACACATTCAACGGGAGCGAGAGAACCCTCCATCGTCTTGAGCACGTCGAGCACGCTGATCTGGTCGGGATTACGGGCGAGGGTGTAGCCGCCTTTGCAGCCGCGGCGACTCTTGATGAACCCCCCGTTCTTGAGCGTCGAGAAGATACGCTCGAGATATTTCTCTGAGATGCCTTGGGCGACGGCGACATCTTTGACGAGGGCCAGTTCCTTGTCCTGCGTCATGGCGATCTCCATCAAAGCGCGGATCGCATATCTGCCTTTTGTGGAAATCGTCATCGCAAATCGCCTCGGATTGATGAACCTATACAAACCATATATGGGAACCGGAGATATGGTAGTTTATATCCGGACACCCCCGAATGCAACGCGGGAGGCGGCGGTCAGGTGCTGCCCCGGATGATCAGCTGCGGATCGATGAGCAGGCGTGACGCTTTTATACGACGGCCGGCGTTTTCGATCCGGTGAAAAAGGAATTCACAGGCCTTTTCGGCGGTCAGTTCCACCGGTTGATGGATTGTGGTGAGTTGAGGTCTGACGAGGGTGGCCAGATAGATGTCGTCGAAGCCCGTAATGGCGAGTTCAGCGGGGACTCTCACTTCTTTGTCCTCCGCCGCCCTCAACGCGCCGATTGCCAGAAGATCGTTGGCGCAGACGATGGCGTCCGGCCTCGTCTTCAGGGAGAGCAGCTTGGAGGCTTGCTCATACCCGTTCTCGATAGAATAGGCTCCCAGCCTGATCACAAAATCGTGGTGCACCTGCATCGAGCGCGAGCGCATCGCATTGAAAAAACCCTGGAACCGCTCCTGGGTTACCGTCGGAGCCTCACCACCCGAGAGGAAGGCGATGCGCACCTTTCCTGAATCGATCACATGCGAGGTGAGTTCCCGCATTCCCGCCTGGTCGTTCATGAGCACGGTGTCGATGGGGAGACCCCAGTTGGTTTTCCCCAGGAAGACAAATGGCATGTTCTGCGCCACCAGGCGTTCGAATAGCGGCTTGAGGCAGATGTCATCCTCCCCCTCCGGCGTGGAGACGATTATGCCTGAGACGCGCTCCCGGCGCATCATCTCGATGGCGTCCGCCTCCTCGTCGTTGCTGCCGTACGAGCAGCCGAGGATGAGGGGGTATCCTTTCCTCTTCAACAGGTCGTGGATGGTCTTCACCGTCTTCGGATAGATGGGGTTGTCAATATCGGACACGATGAGTCCTATCTTGCGAGTGCTCGCCCGACGCAGCGACGTCGCCCGCTCATCGGGGACGTAGCCGAGACGGTCGATGATGGCGAGGATGCGCGACTTCGTGCGGGGACTGACCACCCCGCCGTTGAGCACGCGTGAAACCGTCGCCGCCGAGACGGCCGCCTCTCTGGCGACATCGTGGATGGTTGCCATGGAAAATCCTCGTGAATCCCGGGGACGCGCGCCCCCATGCGCGGGAATTGTTATCGATTACACACAATACCGCGGGATCGCCCCTGTGTCAATTCCGCATTTTCCCTTTTTAATCAAGAGCTTATGACTTCCGATAGTTTGATTTCACGTCTCCTCCGAGTATCTTATCCGTTTATCTTCAACTATTTCATGGGCTTACTGCCCTTTGACGGGCAAGTAAGAGAGCGGAGCTGTAGAGATATGAGTGTTCAACCGGTGGTGCGGTTTCATGTATAAAGCGAAAACCATTGTGGTCGTCGTTCCCTGCCTCAACGAGGAGTGCCAGATCGGGATGGTCTTAGACACCATGCCGGACTTCGTCGACAAGATTGTCGTGATCGACGACCATAGCAGCGACAACACGGTCGCGGTCGTCAAGGAGCATCAGCAGCGCAACGAGAAGATCGTTCTTATACAGCACGAGAAGACGAGGGGGGTTGGGGCGGCGATCTCCCATGGCTATGTGTGGGCGAGGGACAACGACTTCGACGTGGCGGTGGTGATGGCGGGCGATGGTCAAATGGATCCCAAAGACCTGCCGGCGCTGCTTGATCCGGTAGTCGAGGACAAGGCCGACTACGGCAAGGGCAATCGACTTATAACGGGAAGGGCGTGGCAGAAGATCCCGCGGGTGCGATACCTCGGTAACTCGGGGCTTACGATGCTCACGAAGATCGCCAGCGGCTATTGGCACGTGACCGACTCCCAGTCCGGCTACACCGCCCTCAACAAGCGGGCTCTGCACCTCGTCCCCATCGAGTCGATCTATCCCGACTACGGCATGCCCAACGACATGCTGGTCATGCTCAACATCTATGACATGCGGGTGATGGATGTCCCGATCAACCCTCTGTACGGCATTGGCGAGAAGAGCGGGATGGTGATCCACAAGAAATTCTTCCCGCTGCTTTTCCTGATGGGAAGGCTCTTTCTGAAGCGCATGGCGCGGAAGTACGTCATCAGGGATTTCCATCCGTTGATCTTCTTCTACATGACCGGTTTTCTGCTCGGATTCGTCACGGTGCCGCTGCTGCTGCGCCTGCTGTACATGTGGTGCTTCGTGGCGCCCTTCACGCTGCAGCCCACCAACGCGTTGCTGCTGTTCTTCATGATCATCATGAGTCTTCAGTTCCTCTTTTTCGCCATGTGGTTCGACATGGACTACAACCGTGATCTGAACCCGCATCGCTGACCCCGGAACATGCCCCACAAGGCCCGCGATTTCACGCTCGACAAATATCTCACCCTCTGCGAGGCGGTTCTCGCCGCAGGCTACGCACCGGCTACCATGGCCGAATTCATCCTTGCCCCCCCTACGGGGAAAGCCGTCGCGTTCAGGCATGACGTCGACCGTTGCCGTCGAGCCGCCCGCGACATGGCGGAGGCGGAGGCGCGGATCGGGCTGAGGTCGACCTACTATTTCCGCATGACCCGGGCGTCTTTCGACCCAGACACGGTCAGACGCGTCGCGGCGCTTGGCCATGAGGTGGGCTATCACTACGAGACGATGGTGAAATGCGGCGGGGAGTCGCCCAAGGCGATCGCCCTTTTCGAAAAGGAGCTTGCGGTGATGCGAAGCGTCACTGACGTCAAAACCATCAGCATGCATGGCAGTCCGCTGAGTCAGCATGACAATCTTTCCCTTTGGAAGTGTCACGATTATAGGAAGTTTGGCATACTCGGCGACGCGTCGCTTGACGTCGACTACCAGTCGATCCTCTATTTCAGCGACACCGGTCGGACGTGGAACGGGACGGACAGGCGGAAGATCCGCGACCGGGGGGCGGTGGACCATGATTCCCGATCCCATCCCAGTTCGACTGACGAACTCATGACGTTTCTTGCTTCGAACGTGCGGCCGGTTATTCTGCAGGCCCACCCCGAGCGCTGGCGCAAAGGGATTGCGGGGCAAGCCGTCTCCTGGCTGTGGGATCAGGCGAGTAACGCGGCGAAACAACTTCTCGCGAAAAAACTTTGACGGAACCTCGTACAAGAATACTCATCACCGACGCGACCAGCTACAAGGCGGTAGTGGTGGCGGCCTTCATCAAGAGGACGCGGCCAGACCTCTTTGTGATGACTGCGGACCCCCACTCCTACTCCTCTATCTTTCATACGCGGCACTCCGATAAGCATGCGGTTGTGCGGCATGCGCCAAGGAAAAGATCGCGCGACTATGTTCTTGAGTTGGAAGACATTGCCAAGGACAACGGTATTGACCTGATCATTCCGGTCAACAGTGCGGAAATCGGACCTTTGCTTCACGAGCGGGAGCGTTTTGGCCGCGCCCTCGACTATTATGGCGACTATGAGACGTTCAGCGAGTTGAACGAGAAAAAAAGGCTCCCCGCCCTTTGCGCGAAGGCGGGAGTCCGTCATCCCCGCACATTCGCCCCCGGCGAGGTATGCCCGTTCCCCGCGGTCGTCAAGCCCAGCGCATCGGCTGCCGCCCATGGCGTCCGCTACGTCTCCTCCCGGCGCATGTTGGACGCGGTGGTCAATGCCTATGAGAGGTCGGGGCGCGCGTATGTCATACAGGAGCGCGTGGAGGGGCTTGCGGCGGGATTCTCCGTGTTCGCCGAAAAAGGAAAGATCGTGCGCGCGCATTCCCACAGGCGTCTTGTCGAATATCCCATAAGCGGCGGTTCAAGCTTGTATCGGGAAAACTATGAGAATGAGCGGCTTGGAGCATACGCTGAAAAACTCTTGTCAGCGACGGGATGGTCCGGTTTCGCCATGTTCGAGTTCAAAGTCGCACCTGACGGGGAACCATGGCTTATCGAGGTGAATCCGCGGATATGGGGTTCGATCAACCAAGCTCTCGCCAATGGCGTCGACCTCTTTGAACCTCTGCTCGGGCCGCCGCGCAAGTTGGAAAAGCCGCCCGCCATGATCCGCACGTACGTGGGGCCGTTCGTGCACGCCGCTCTGCTGCGCTATGCGATGCGGGGGGATTTCGAACCTCTGCGGACGTTCTGGCGGAACAGGCTCAGCAACTGCGCCGATGTCAACGCGCGCGATGATATCTTCGCATGGATCGCGTTACTCCTCAGAGCATTTCACCTTCCAGCATGAGACGGTTAGCTCCATGAGAAAGATCGCCATGATCGATGTGGATGGAACCCTGCTGAAGGGCAACTCCTATATACGGAGTCTCATGCGGCATATAGCCGTGCCGTTGGCATGCCTTGCCGTTCAGC
>CAYTFM010000155.1:0-1526 GCA_964436735.1 uncultured Victivallales bacterium
CCCCAAGGCACAGCAAAGTGAGTAGTCGCGGCATCAAGAGGATCCCTCTTTCTTCGCGTCCTGGCTCTTCAGGAGGTAGGGATGGTCGGCCGGGACGCGGCTGATCGCCATGGCGGGGCAGGCCGTCGCGATGGCGCATTGGTTGCAGTTGACGCAGCGGTTGTGGCGGATTTGGAGGAATAGGGAGCCGTTGCCGAACGCCGCGCAGCCCTTCACGCATTTGCCGCAGCCGGTGCACAGGGCCTCATCGATGGTGTATTCGTAATACGGATCTTCGACGAACGTGCGCACGAGGGCCCCCGTGGGGCACAATTGGTTTTCGGCCCCCGCGTCGAGGCTGTTGGGCTGGGGCTTGAAGAAGCCGGTGCACAATTCGCAGTAGCCGCACAGGGCGTAGGCGTGGACGCATTTGGCGGCCGAGGGTGTCAGCACGCATGTGGTGGCGCATTTGCCGCATTGGACGCACTTGCCGGGGTCGATCTGCCAGACGCTGCCTTTCGACGACCCGCGGGTGAAGCCGGCGAGACCTCCTCCCGTCAGCAGCGCTCCGCCTAAGGCCAGTCGCAAGAAAGAACGGCGCCCACGTTTTTCCTCTATGTTGTCCGCCATGTGTGGCTCCCTAAAAAAGCACGAAATCCGAAACACGAAATCCGAAACAGGGGGAAACTTTGTTGAACTGTTTTTGTTTCACTCATTCGGGATTTTGATTTTTCGATGCGAATTCGGATTTCGAGATTCGGATTTCGAGTTTGCCTTTTTTGACAGGGCCTGCGGTAGTCCGCAGCCGTCGAACGCCCGGCAGTTCCCGCAGATCCCCCGGTTGAGACAGTCCTCGCGGGAAGAGGAGAGCGAGCGAACCGCCAGCACCCCGCCGCCTATGGTCAGACTACCGAAAGCCAGCGCGCGCAGTAGGCCGCGCAGAAGCTCCCGACGGGTGAGCGCCTTCATAGTCCCTCCTCCTTCTTCATTGAGAAGATGCGCACCGCGCCGTTCGATGGATCAAGCACCAGTACGCGTACACCGAGCGCCGCGAGATCGAGTCCGGCGAAATTGTCGCTGTCTTCTTTGACGAACAGCTCTTCGAACGACTCCGCTCCCGCCACCATGCCGATGAAGGTGCCATCCGCCTTGTAGGCTTTCACGCGGAACAGTCCCTTGTCGGACGCCACAATGGTGCCGTCGGTGAGAATGGCGATGTCGGTCGGGTTGCAGCAGCCGGGGAAACCGTCTGGCGCGGCGGCGGTTTTGCCCCATGACTGTTCAAGATCGCCATCGAGGGTGAAGGTCTCGATGAGATGCCTGCCTGGATTGACCACGCGCAGCAGGCCATCAGGCCCCATGGCGACATCGCAATGGCGACTGGGAATCACCAGGGCAGGGATGTTCAGGGCCTCGTCCTTGCTGCCTATTCTTTTCACCACTGTGCCTGATTTGTCGCAGCGGAGGATGACGCGGTCGCCGGCGTCGGCGACGATCACATCCGTGGCGGTTACGGCGATGCTGGTGATGTACGCCCGCGGTCCGAG
>CAYTFM010000155.1:1536-2524 GCA_964436735.1 uncultured Victivallales bacterium
CTCATAAAATGTCTTATACCCCGGCAGGGCCTTGCTTGGCCAGACGCCCGCCGGGGTGCCATCCTTGAGGAACAGTTCGACATGGTCAATGAACCCGGCGTAGATCGTCCCGTCATCGCCCACGGCCACGCATTCGGCGTCTCCCTTCAGCGGAATCTCGGACGTGGGCGAGCCATCCAGTTCGAAGACGCGGATTTTCCTGTCGCCGACGGCGTATACGCGGTTGTCCGGTCCCGCCGCGATGCCGCGGGCATCTTTGAACCCGGTCTTGATGATCCCGTCCTCTTTGTATTTGATCAGCTTCGGATCAGTCTTGCGCAGAGTGCTGAGGTCGTACACCGCCAGTTGCTCTTTGGCGCTCCCCGGACGAGGTGTTCCTGAGGGAAGCAAGGAGACGGCTACCACAATGGCGACTGCGGCGACAATGAGGACGGAAAGTATTTTCAGCGGAAGCGAAGTCCGCTGTGCGTGAGAAGTCTCTTGAGGATGTTCGGTCATGTCAGTTCTTCCGTATGTCGAGGCATTTCATTTGAGTAAGGTCGCGCACGATGAGGAGGCCGCCGGCGATAGCCATCGGCCCCCAGGAGTCGTGCCCGTGCAGGACTTGAGCCTGGGCGATCTGTTTGAAGCCGGTGGGATCCGCCTCGATCAAGCTGAGCAGGCCGCTGTCGTTCATGGCGATCAACATGTCGTCCGCCAGCAGGAGAGGGCCGAGGCCGAACTTGTTCCGCGGTCCGCTGGCCCACGCCAGTTTGCCTTCCAGGCTCAGGCACGCAAGTTGTCCACCGGCGGTCACGCCATAAAGGTGCTCTTTATAGAGAATAGGCGTCTGCTGCTCGCACCCGAAGACACTGGCGGGGAGGCGGAAAACGACGCGGGGGACGATTGCCCCGCCTTCCTCCTTCAATTCCAGCATCATGGAGCCGGCGTTGTAGCCGCCCGTGAGGAAGATACGCTGGTAGTCCACGCGCGGCATCTTCGCCTGCGT
>CAYTFM010000155.1:2534-16924 GCA_964436735.1 uncultured Victivallales bacterium
GGCGCTCATGGAGCGCAGCCAAAGGTAGCCGATGGCCCGCTTGTCGCCGACGACCACCGGCGTGGGGACGGTGGCGATGTTGATCCGCCAGTCGGAGGTCTGCCACAAAAGGGAGCCGTCGGCGGCGTCGACGCCGACGACACCACCGTTGGCGCAGTACACATATGTCTGTCTGCCGGAGAATTTCATTGGGACGACGGAGCTGTGCGTCATCTGCCATGTGTTGAGGTTGGGCGTTTTCCAGATCGGCGCGCCTGTCTTCACGTCCACCGCGATCATCAGAAACCGTCCGCCCGGCGCGAGAATCACGCGGTCGCCGTCGATCAGGGGACACTGTCCTGCGTACCAAGGCGGGACTTTCGTCCCGTACTGCCGCGCCAGGTCAATCGACCATTTCAACTCGCCCGTCTTCGCGTCAAGGCAGATGACGTGGCATTTGGGGCCAAGTCCGACCACGTGTTTCTCCGTGACCGCGGGCACCGTGCGGGACATGCCATGGTTGCGCTTGACCTCGAGCGGATAGGAGTAGCGCCAGATGCCACGGCCGTCGGCGAGCGACAGACACCGGAGCGTGTCCGCCCGTTCAACCTGGTCATAGTCGAGCACGTAGACGCGCCCGTCGAGGACAGCCGCTCCGGCGTAGCCTTCCCCCAGCTCGATTGACCATAGCGCTTTGGGGCCTTCCGGCGGCCAGTCGCGGTTTAACGGCGTCCGCTCGGGGCTGATGTTGTCGAGGTTCGGTCCCCGGAACCGCGGCCATGCCCCCGGCAGATCAGACGGGACGCCGTCGCCTTTCGCGAGCGAGCCGACGATGGCGGCGGTGACCGCGGCCGGCTTGTCCGCACTTTTCGCCGCTGGCGCCCGTTCCTCGAAGGTGATGCGCGACGTCGAGCGCACCCACAGCATCAGCGTGACCACGCACACGACCGCGAGGGCGAGGGGAATCAGTACCGCGGTTTTGCTTGAAACGCGCATCATCATCAATCGCCTGAGTCTTTACCGGACTACTTACCTATGCAGTAGAGCGACTTGAGCGTGCGGACGTACATCCGGTTTCCCACGAAAATCGGCGTGGAGCGGAAAGGCTCGAGCACGTTGACCGCCGCCTCTTTGTATTCTCTGCCAGCCTCCAGCACGATGGTCCTGCCTTGTTCGTCGCTCACGAGGACATACTTCCCCGCAAGTACCGGACTGGGATAGGTCGTCGCCTTGAGCTTATCCAGATTCCGCTCATACACTTTCTGTCCGGTCTTGGCGTTCAGCACGGCTAAAAACTTGGCCTGGTCCACGTCATAGAGCAGCCCGTCGTGCAAAAGGGGCGACGCATAATATCTGTCCTTGTGGATCGCGTCTCCATCCCAGAGTTTCTCAGGCTTGACGGCAGGTGTCTGTGGCAGCTTGAACGCGACAGGTTTCTCCTCGATGTAGTAGAGTGTCCCGTCCTGAAGAAGCGGACTGTTGTATTGGAGCTTTTTCAGGCCGTCGGCGACAGACTTCCCATCGGCGACGGTGACGGCGGAGCCTTGACTTGTGAAGGCGACGTGCTGGTCGCCGATCTTCGCCACGGCAGGCGTGCCCCACCCCCAAGGCGTGCGGAGTTTCCACAACTCCTTGCCGGTCGCGGGATCAAGACCGTACAGATTGTCGTACTGCACCAGCAGGACATTGCCTGCCAGCACGGGGGAGGTGCATGAGCCCCACTCGAGGTGAGGCGGGTTCTCAAGTTTGCGGCCCCATTTGAATGCGCCTGCCTTGTCGTAGCAGACCACGACACCCGTGCCGAAGACGGCCCAGACGTGGGTGCCGTCGGTGACTGGCGTCGCTGAAGAATACCCGTTCACGGGTTGCGCCACAGGCACGGCATAGAACAGTTGGCTGAGTTCCTTGCGGATCGGATCGGCCTCTTTGCGGAGATCCTCAACCTTTTTCTTCAAATCGGCGTCGGACGGGGTTTTGCGCGACAGCGCCTCGGCCTCCCTCAGTTCCTTCACCTTCGCGTCCAGTCGGACCCTTATCCCCTCCGCCTCTTTCTGCTGCTCTTTGACTTTCGCCAACTCGGCGGGGTTGTCGGCCAGAATGTCGAGGTAGTCGTTGCTCTTCTGCCAGATGATTTTGCCGTCGCTGAGGTTCACGCAGACGACCGTCGTCGGCTCGGAGCAGACGAACAGTCGGTCCCCACAGAGCGCCGGACTGGCGTTGGACCAGCTTGGCATGGGCGTTTTCCATACCACGTTCGTGTCAGTCCCCCATTCCGTGACGGGGGTGGCGTCGGGATACCGACTCTGCCCATTCATCCTGAATCCGTACGGTGCTTCATCAGCGTGAAGACCGGTGAGGCTCGTCAACGAAATGAGACCGGCGGCCAAGGCGGCACCAGACCGCATACAAACCGTGAGGTGAGACATGTGCATACCCATTAGGAACTCTCCCGAATAGGAATTGATTAAAATTCGATACGCTCAAGGTATCTGAACAATGCGGAACTCGCCCGCAACCCAATCTGCCGCTGTGCCATCAAGTGCCAAGCGCACGAATGTTCTGGCGGACGGCCCGCCTTGTGTAATGGTGGTTTTCTTAGCGGTTGTGGAACATTAAGTCGCTAAATGCCACAAGGCAAATCAAAACCATGAATCGACGGCTTCTTGAATTTCCGCGGCCGTTCAGTTATTCTTAGCTCCTTTACCGTGGAGATGGGATTTCTAAAATAGTAGAGATGATATGGTTACAGTGTTGATATCGAGTGGCGCGACCGGCGAGGAATGGCGTCGGAGGCAAGAGGAATCCTTGTCGTCGCTTTTCCGGAACGCCGGCTTTCCGGTGCTGCTCATTCCCCATCTCTATCATATAACAGAAGAGGATCGGCTTCGACGGACACTCTCGGAGACGGGCGGCTCGATAGTGCTGCTGTCATGGCTTCACCCACGCCCGGCGGAGTGGCTGTTGAGAAGATACGGCGCACGCGCGCCGATGCTGGCGTTGAACCTCGAGGCCTATGACACTCCAGAGATGTGCTTCACGACTTTTCTGCAATCTGGCTTCAGCACGCCGGCTCCCGATGGTCATCGCGCGCCTGCGGAAGAGAGAAGGATTGACTTCGAGTCGTCTGGCCGCTGGTATCCCGTGATCGACTGTGGCCGATGCGTCAACTGCCAACAGTGTCTACAGTTCTGTCTGTTCGGCGTGTATGCGTTGGGCGATGACGGGAAGGTGTTTGTGAAGAACCCCGACAACTGCAAGCACGGATGTCCCGCCTGCAGCCGGATCTGCCCCAAAGGCGCGATCATGTTCCCGCTGCACGAAGACGCGGCCATCGCCGGCGCCCCGGGGCTGTTCATGGCGCCCGACAGCTCGGCGAAGGCGATGTTCTACGCCCGAACCAAGTGCCAGTGCCCCGTGTGCGGTAGCGCGTTCAAACCTGGACTCACGCTCAAATCCGGAAATGAAAACGTCTGCGGGGAGTGCGGCCGAATCATCGAGCAGACAGGGGCGCCTTCCACGCCAGCAGACGAGAAAGAGGATGATTCAACTAAATGCGCGAACCGCGGGACACATGATATTGACACGCTCATCGAAGAGCTTGAGAAGCTGCGCTGACTGCCGATGAAAGACCACCAGGGCCATCAAATCGTACTGACCGCTGACCGAACACTCATGGCCGGACACAAGCTGCTGTTCGACGGCATGCTGGCGGCCAGTCAAACCACGATCGCCCCGCCGTCCTTGACGGGATTGCTGCTCATGCCGCACGCGGTCGCTCTTCCCGGCTCATCAGTGGCGCGTGTGGCGCCGCTCGGGTTGCGCCGCATCGAGGCCGCCTTGCGTGATGGCGGGTTTGACGCCGACGCCGTAGCCGTGGTCGACGAACGTCATCTGGATCATGCGATCGGCGCCGCCACGCGCGTTGTCGCGATCTCGTCCGGCGATCCACTGGGCCTTGGCATGAACAGTTCCACCATGTGCGCCATCGCCGGTGGGCGTCCCTACTCCGAGGCGTTGTTTCGAAAGGTTCTCGGAAAAGCGCGGCGCAGGATCGCCGCGTCCGGTCGAAACGTCAAGCTCGTGGTTGGCGGTCCAGGAGCGTGGCAGCTGGCCAGTCATCCTGACGCCCTTCACGCATTGGGTATAGATCATGTCGTCTCCGGTTACGCCGAGGGGGGCATTGCCGAGCTATTCCGCGCGATCATCCAGGGCGAGGGAGTGCCCGAGGTTATTGTCGGACAGGATGTCTCCGCCAGGTCGGTTCCGCGCATCCGCGGGGCGAGCACGATGGGCGTGGTGGAGATCAGCCGCGGCTGCGGCCTGGGCTGCTCGTTCTGCACGATCGGCAGGTCGCCCATGAGGCATCTGCCGGTGGAAACTATTGTTGCGGACGTGGAGACCAACGTCAATTCGGGCAATGCAAACGTGGCGCTGCTGAGCGAGGATTTTTTCCGCTACGGCGCGGAGGGGGTGAAAGCTCGTCCACAAGAGGTGGTGCGCATGCTTGATGCGATACGGCGGGTTCCCGGTGTGCGTTTGATCCAGATCGACCATGCGAACGTGCTGAGCGTGGCGCAGTTTACGGACGAGGAGCTTGTCGACGTCCGGGGGAGGGTCGTCGGAACGACCGGCGTGCGGTATCCATGGGTGAACGTGGGCATTGAAACCGCCTCCGCGCGGTTGCTGAGGGAAAACGGCGGCACGGCCAAGATGGGGGGACTTGCGGCTCATTGGCCAGATGCCTGCGCCGAACAGGTGCGAAGATTGTGCCGCGCCGGATTCTTCCCCATGGCCAGCCTTGTGATTGGCTTGCCCGGCGAGACGGCTGATGATGTGCGAGCCACGCGTGAATGGGTGCGTTCACTTGCTAATGAACGGCTATCTGTTTTTCCAATGCTGCACGCTCCGATAGACGGACACTCGCCACTCGGTCTTCGCGACCTGAACGTTGCGCACTGGCGGTTGATCCGCGAATGCTACGCCTTTAACTTCAAATGGATCCCCCGGATGTATTGGGACAACCAGAAGGGGATCGGCGTTTCCCCCGGCTGGCGGTGCCTGCTGCAACTCCTTGGCCGTTGCCAGGCTCTCCAATGGAAAATGCTGTTCGCCTGGCATTCGCTGAGGGCGCGATGACCATGTCCGAAATACGGCCACCATCGCCACTCCTGGTCGACCGCCGTCGCGTCGAGCGCGGTCTGCAGACGCTTCTCGAAAGACTGACTATCGCGAGGCGCCCCGATGGCTGGTGGGAAGGGCGCTTGTCGTCGTCGGCCTTGTCCACCGCCACCGCGGTCAGCGCGTTGTCGGTGGCCGCCGCGGAACAGCCACGGCGCGGTCGGCTGATCGTCGGTGGCGTGGCATGGCTGGCGGCGACGCAGAACCCCGACGGCGGTTGGGGCGACACCACCGACAGTCCCAGCAATCTCGCCACCACGGCGTTGGTGATCGCGGCGCTCACGCGTGCGCAGGCGCAGGACACACACGCCACAACGCTTGAGAGCGCGCGGCAGTGGATGGCGTCGCGCACTAATGGCGTCAATCTCGTTGACGCCATCTCCGCCATCTACGGCGCCGACCGGACGTTCGCCGTGCCGATACTGGCGAATTGCGCGCTGGCGGGGCTGGTGCCGTGGGAGCGCGTCCCGCGGTTGCCGTTCGGACTGGCGGTTCTGCCGCGTTCGTGGTACAAATCCCTTCGGATGGACGTCGTAAGCTACGCCTTGCCGGCTCTGATCGCACTTGGCCTACTGCTCGATGAGAGGAAGCGGTCAGCGAATCCGCTCCGAAAGCTGGTGAGGTCGGCGGCGGAGAAAACTCTTTTGAAGAAGCTGGCCGCCATTCAGCCGGAGAGTGGCGGATTCCTCGAAGCGACACCTCTCAGCAGCTTTGTGGCGATGAGCTTGTCGTCGGTCTTTGGCGCGCACCACCCGGTCGCCGCCAACTGTCTTGACTTCATCGAACAGTCGGTTCGTTCAGACGGCAGTTGGCCGATCGACAGCAACCTGTCGGTGTGGTTGACCACCAGCGCGGTGAAGGCGTTGGACGGGGCGGGATGCCTCAAGTTGATTGACGCCGGGAGCACCACGCGCTGGATCGAGGCGCGTCAGTCGCGCGGCGTCCATCCCTATACCGGGGCACTGCCGGGCGCATGGGGGTGGACGCACCTGTCGGGCGGTGTGCCCGATGTTGACGACACCTCTTCCGCCATTCTCGCGCTCACCGCCCTTGGCGGCTCTGCGAAAGCTGTGGCGGATGGCGCGCGGTGGTTGTTGTCACTTCAAAACAGCGATGGCGGTTGGCCCACCTTCTGCCGAGGCTGGGGCAAGCTGCCGTTCGACACGTCGTCGCCGGATTTGACGGCTCACGCGTTGAGGGTTTTGGCTGCTGCCAAAATCAAAGGAGCGGAAGCGGCGATCAGTTCGGCGTTGCGCTACCTCCAGCGTTCCCAGCAGGAAAATGGCGCCTGGGTTCCGCTCTGGTTCGGCAATCAGTCCGCGCCGGGGAAGCGGAATGAGGTGATTGGCACCTCGCTGGTGCTGAGGGCGTTGCGGGAGTTGAATGTTTTGGATGACGCGGCGGCGGCGGCCACAGGTTTCCTTGTCACGTCGCAGAATGCCGATGGTGGCTGGGGTGGCGCGGCGGGTGTTGCGTCAACAACCGAGGAGACCGCCTTGGCGGTGTCGGCCCTCGTGGCCTGCTCGCGGGATTCGGACGGCAAAGCCGCCGCGCGCCGCGGCGTGGCACACCTCGTTTCCCGCATCGAGGACAGCAGACTGGACGCCAATCCTATTGGCCTTTATTTCTCGCATCTGTGGTATTCCGAAGAGCTCTATCCGCTCATATGGAGTGTCGAGGCCTTGGGCAGGACTCTGCAACGTGAAGCAGACCTTTGTTGAAAGGATGGGGTGCGGGGACTACTATAAATTACATTTTGCTGGCTTCGGGCGTAAACATAGTACATGTGAAATATGGGAGGTCTCGATGTTTAAGAAAGCAGTCTTTCCCGGAAAATATATCCAAGGCGTCGGTGCGATAGGCGAGTTGCCCGCGCTGATCAAGTTGCTGGGCAAACAGGGACTGATCGTGGCGTCCCCCACGGTGAACGCCAAGGTGCTCCCCGAATGTGGTGTTGACTGGGGCGCGCGGGGCATTCCCGTCGAATTGTTCCGTGGCGAGTGCTGCGAGGATGAGTTGGCCCGGTTGTCGGCCATCATCACGCGCACGCATGCGGATGTGCTTGTCGGAATGGGTGGAGGCAAGACCATCGACACGGTGAAAATCGCCGCCGACCGGGCGGGCATGCCGGTGATCATCGTGCCCACCATCGCGTCGACCGACGCGCCGTGCAGCGGATGCGCGGTGCTGTACTCGAAGGACGGGGTTTTCGAGTCTGTGTTCTATCAGAAAACGAACCCGGCGGCGGTGCTTGTCGACGTGGGGATCATCACGGCGGCGCCGACGCGTTTTCTGGTGGCTGGAATGGGAGACGCGCTGTCGACATGGTTCGAGGCCAGATCCTGCGAGCGCACCCATTCGGCGAACGAGTGTGGCGGGTATGGCACAACGGTGGGACTCGCCATCGCCAAACTTTGTTATGAGACACTGTTGAGCTATGGCACGGCCGCGAAAGCCGCCAGCGAGAGGCATATCATCACACCGGCGCTGGAGCACATCGTCGAGGCGAATATCCTGTTGAGCGGAATCGGTTTTGAAAGCGCCGGACTGGCGGCGGCCCATGCCATCCACAATGGTCTCACCGCGTTGGCGGAAACCCATGCGTTCCAGCATGGCGAAAAAGTCGCCTTTGGCGTGTTGGCCGGACTGCAGCTCACAGACGCGTCGACGGACGAGTCGGCGACCGTCTACTCGTTCTGCGAGAACGTCGGTTTACCGACCACGCTTGCGGATATCGGTCTTGGCGGCGTCGACCGGCGGAAATTGATGGAGGCGGCCGCGAAGGCCTGCGCTCCCGGTCAGTCCATCCATCATGAGGCGGGTGTCATCACCCCTGAGAAAGTGCTCGACGCCATGCTGGCGGCGGACGCCCTTGGCCAGGCAAGAAAAGATGGCATGGGGAGCTAACTAATTCTTCCACGGAAAATCAGTCGAGACGGCGGTTTTATTGTGTTGGAGTTCACGCTTTAGCGAGTCCGCCGCCTTCGACAAACTGGGGGTTGAACTCCATCGGCATTTTCTGCGCGGGTGCTATTTCGCTGGCTCCGCGACGCAGTAGAGACTCTTCAGCCCGCGCAGAAACAGTTCCCGGCCAGCCAGGGCGGCCGAGGCGGTGAAGCTGTCGTCCAGCTTGTTGCTTGCCAACACCTCGTAGGTGGATCCTTCCTTGAGGACTAGGGTCATGCCGTTGCGGCCGGTGACGTACATGCGGCCGGCGGCCGTCACGGGCGAGGCGTAGGCTCCCTTGGCGCCTTCCAGCGTCTGCGGTCCGAAGAGCGTCTTCCCGGTGGCTGTCTCAACGCAGGTCAGAACCGCGTCGTTCCCTTTGAGGTAGTAGAGGCGGCCATCGCGCAGAAGCGGGGACGGCACGTACGGCGTGTCCTTGTCGCCCTTCCAGGCCAGAGCCTCGGCTTTGTCCGTGAGATCGCCTGCGGCGCCTGTCAACCGGATGGCCAGGAGCGCGCTGCCGCGGAACCCGCTCATGCAGTAGACGACGCCGGCGTCCGCGACGGGGCAGGGGATCACGTTCCCGGTCATGCCGCCCACCTCCCAGAGCACGGCTCCGTTGGCGGCGTCGTAGCTGCGGATCCGTTTGGTGGCCGAGGTGATAAGTTGCTTTTTACCGTCGCGTTCCAGAACCAGCGGCGTGGCCCAGGAGGTCGCCTCATCCCTTTCCACTCTCCAGGCCTGTTCCCCCGTCTTCTTGTCCAGTGCCACGATGAATGATCCACCCTCCTGGTCCTGATTGACAATGATCCGGTCGCCGCACAGAACCGGCGAGACACCTTCCCCGAACGACGCCTTGATTTTGAAAAAGCCAAACCGTTTCTCCCACAGCTTCTTTCCGTCCATGTCCAAGCAGTAGAGGCCGTAAGAGCCGAAGTAGGCATACAAGCGCTCCCCGTCTGTTATCGGCGACGAGGATGCCCAGCTCGAGTCCGCATGCATGCTCGCGTGCGGCGCCTCCTCGCACACGATCTGCTTCCACAGCACGCTGCCATCGCTCCGTTTGAGGGCCATGACCGTGAACTGCAGAACTTTGGTCGGCAAGGCACCACCTGATTTTTTCACGAATTCGGGGGTCTCGGCTTCAGCCTTTTTGACCGTCTCCGCGTCCACGGATTTCTCGGTCTGTACGGTCGTGAGCAGAAAGACGCGGTCCTTCCACACGATTGGCGTGGACAGCCCGCGGCCGGGAATGGCCACCTTCCAGCGGACGTTTGTGCTTTCATCCCAGCGCAGCGGTGGCTGGGCGTCAGGCGAGACGCCTGTGGCCAGAGGACCCCGCCAGGCTGGCCAGCCGGATTCCTCCATGGATGCCGATTCCCCGCTCCATACTGACAGTGTCATGGTTGCCAAAGCGCTCACGGTGCAGGCGAGGATTCTCATGGGGGGGGCTCCTTATGCTATTTACTAAAAAGTACTATGACTGTTTGGAAAAATCGACGCCTCACGTGACATTACATTCGTAATATGATAATTGTGAGCAAGGACGCGTAATTCTCGCACGCATGGGAAAAGACATATGAGCGCAGGAAGTTTAATCGTCAAAAGCGTTTCCAAGGAATTCGATTCGCCGATAGGGCGTCTGCGGATTTTGAGGGACGTCTCTTTTGAGGTCTCACCCGGCGAGAGCGTCGCCATCGTCGGGCCTTCCGGCTCCGGGAAAAGTACGCTGCTCAACATCATCGGGTCGCTGGACACGCCGACGTCAGGCTCGATCATGCTTGGCGGACGGGAGATCACCACGCTGTCGTCCAGCGGGTTGACGGCCTATCGACGTTCCGAGGTCGGCTTCGTCTTTCAGGACCATCATCTGCTTCCCCAATGCACCGCCATGGAAAATGTTCTTCTGCCTGTCTTGCCGGTCGGCTACACGGACGAAGCCGGGAAAAAAGCGGAGGCGCTGCTCACGCGCCTCGGGCTTGCGCTCCGCATGGGATTTTTCCCGTCGCAGCTGTCAGGCGGGGAGCGTCAGCGCGTCGCCATCGCTCGGGCGCTGATCAACGGGCCTTCACTCCTGCTCTGCGACGAGCCGACCGGCAACATGGATTCCGCCGGGGCGCGGGAGATCGTCAAGATATTCATCGAGCAGGCGCGGGAACTGGAGGTCATGGTGATCATGGTGACGCACAACATGGAACTTGCCAGCTGTTTCACCCGATGCATGGAGCTGAAGGACGGAAGTTTGGGGAGCGCTTAGACAGCTGTTGCCGAGTTGTCTTTAGCCCTGAAAGGGCGGGATTCCTTAGCCCAGGCCAGCGGCCTGGGGAGGTATCCAGCGATTGTCGAGCCCTGAAAGGGCGGAATATGCAATCCAATGTGCCTGTTATCACGCCCCTTCAGGGCTTACGTTTCATATTTCCAATCACCCCAGGGCGACGCTTCGCTTTGCCCTGGGCAAAGGAATCGCGCCCCGTTGGGGCTGATAAGCCGCATGGAATTGATTTCCTAACCGATCAAGGTTGCGATAAATGAGTTATTTCGGACTCATAATTAGAAGTCTGCGCTATTATTGGCGGAGCAATATCGCCATTGTGCTGTGCGTCGCCGTCGGCGTGGCGGTGCTGACGGGCGATTTGATTGTTGGCGACTCGATAAAAGGTACATTGCGCACGTTCGCCGTCGAACGCCTTGGAACCACTGAGTACGCTCTTTTCTCTCGCCACTTTTTCAGCGAAGAGTTGGTGAAACGGCTGCAGGATGAATTGTGTGCCAGTTCGCCGACCGACAGGTGCGTACCGGCGATCCTGCTGGGAGGTTCCGCTGAAAACGCGTCATCGGGAATCGCCATCCCCAGCGTCAATCTCCTTGCCATCCGCGACGACTTCTGGCGGCTGTATCCTGGAGCTGAGTGCATATCGCTTGACGGGCGGGCGGTTGTCATCAATGACGCCCTGGCGGGTGATTTGAGCGTTTCCGTCGGCGATTCGATTATTGTGAACATTGGGAAGCGCGGCGGTATTTCCGCAGGCTCCTTGTTCGGCGTGAAGAGCAGGCAGGCCGCCCTGTTCTCGACACGTCTGGACGTGGCGCGTGTCATCCCCAGCCGGGGGGCGGGCGCATTCGCCCTGAAGAGCGATGTCCTCAAACCACGCAATATCTACATCTCCCTTGACTGGCTGCAGAAGAATATCAAAGAGACGGGCAATGCGAATCTTGAGCTGGTGTCTTCGCCCCGCGGCATGGCGGAGATGGATATGCTGCTGGCGCGGCATTGTTCGCTGGCGGATTACGGTCTCGTCATGAAAGCAAACACTGACACAGGCTGTGTGTCGGTTGAAAGCCGAGGGCTGACTATCCCCGACCCGATTGTGGAGAAAATCCATACGGCCGCCACACGCTGTTCCATGGAGGCCTCCGACGTCTCGGTGTATTTGTTCAACACGCTGCAAATAGGAGATAGCAGCACACCGTATTCCATCGTAGCCGGAATCGGCGCGTCCTTTGTCACGGGAACTCCTCTTGGCTCGGAAGACATCATTCTCAACGAGTGGCTGGCGCGGGATCTGGACGCGCATGTTGGCGACGCGGTGGAGGCTTCGTATTACGTGTTCGATCCTCAAGGAAATCTCCTCACTAAAAAAACGAAGTTTGCAGTGAAGGAGATCGTGGGCATGGAGGGGGGTGCCGTCGATCCGCTTTGGACGCCCGAGTTCAAAGGCATCACGGATGCCGCGTCCATGCAGGATTGGAATGCGCCATTCCCCATCGACATGGGAAAGATCAGGAAAAAGGACGAGGACTATTGGGACCGCTACCGCGCGCTGCCCAAGGCGTTCATTTCCTTGGAGGCGGCCAGGCGGTTGTGGGGCGCGGTTGAGGCGGGGCAGGCATGGGTCACCTCCGCGCGCCTATCCATGAAGAGCCCACAAGACACGTTGAAAGGCGAGGACGCGTTCGCCAAGGAGCTCCTCAGCGAGATCAGTCCCGAAGAGGGTGGTCTGATGTCGCTGCCCTTGAAGCAGAAAGCCTTGCGCGCGGCGGAAGGTTCCTCTGAGTATTCCCTGCTGCTGCTGGCTATGAGCATGTTCATCATCGCGTCCGTCGGGGCTTTGATCACGCTTTTGTTCCGCATTTTATCCGAACGCAGGGCGAGTCAATGCGGCATCCTGCTGGCTATGGGGTACAGCGTGCCGCAGGCGTCAGGTGTTATCGTGGCGGAGGGCGCGGTTCTCGCGGGGCTGGGCGCGTGCGCGGGAATTCCCTTGAGCATTTTCTATGCGCAGTGCTTGATGCTGTATTTGCGCAGCCATGCCATCAGCTTACCGGGTTCGAACTCTGGGTTTCATTTGTATGTGACGTCCACCTCCGTGATCTCGGGAGTTGTGTTCGGTGTCGTATTGGCCCTCGTCTCTATGTGGTTTTCCATAGCGAAGTTCAAGAAGGCACCGATTCTCCGGCTGCTTGGCGCCTGGCAGTACGCCGTGTCGGTGGCGGAACTGAAGAAGGGCAGGGGGGGGGCGTTTGTGACAAGCATCGTCTGCCTCTTATTGGCGGTATGCCTGGTAGCTCTTTCTGTGATCTGGAAGGCGATTCCCGCCGTGGCGGCGTTTTTCATGTCGGGAACCCTGCTGCTGCTCGGCGGATCCGCGCTGTTCCTCGTTGTGCTGACCGCTTCGCGGCGATTCTCCCTTGCGGGGATTTCCCTTCGGGCGAATGCGAGGAATCGCACTCGGATTCTGCTGGTCACGGGAATGGTGGCCTCCGCCAGTTTTCTTGCCATCGCCGTTTCCGCATATAAGCAGAAGTTCTCCGACGTGGACACGGCTGCCAAGGACTCCGGGGCGGGCGGGTTCAACCTGCTGGTGAAGCTATCCACGCCAGTCCACTACGATCTCAATGTCGCCGGCAACTGGAAGGCGATGGGTGTCCCGTCCGTCTCGCAGGAGAATCTGGCGGACATGCGCATCGAGCAGTTCCGGTTGAACGACGGCGAGGACATAAGTTGCCTGAACGTCCAAAAACCAACGACGCCGCGCGTCCTTGGCGTCCCTCAACGCGTCATCCGCGGCGGGGGATTCGCCTGCGGGTCGTGGGATCGTTTGAACGAGGTTCTTTCCGACGGCGCCATCCCCGCCCTGGGGGACGCCAACAGCCTGCAATGGATCTTGCATGTCAATGTGGGGGACGAGATCGTGGTGCCTTCGCCATCGTCGAAGCCTGTACGGATCCGCATCGTCGGCGCATTGACGGGAAGCATCTTCGCCAGCGAGCTGCTCGTCTCGGAGGAGAATTTCCTGAAATGCTTTGGCGGCGACTCAGGCTATCAGTACTTATTGGTCAAAACGCCGCTGTCAAAAGAGTCCGAGGTGACAGGAATGCTGCGGGGGAAACTTGGTGACTGGGGCGTGGAGGCGCACAAGACGTCTGAGTTGCTCTCCGCATACGCCCAGGTGCAGAACTCGTACATCGTGACGTTCCAACTGCTGAGCGGCCTCGGCCTTTTGTTGGGGATATTTGGCGTGGGGTTGCTGCTGCTCAGGAACATCATCGAACGCGGCGGTGAACTCGCCCTCATGTCGGCCGTCGGGTTCACAAAAGGTATGCTGGTGAGGATGATCGTCGTCGAGAATGGTGCGATGCTTCTCGCGGGAGCGCTCATCGGAGGGGGGGCCGCTTTGGTGGCGAACATCCCCTATATCCTCTCCCATGGTGGTTTTGAATTCGTCATAGCCGTGGCGACGCTTCTTGCGATAATCGTGGTAGGGTTGTTATTCTGCGCGCTGGTCGCTATTCTTTCTTTAAGGAGAGACCTTATTCCGGCCCTCAGAAGTGGGGAGTAGAAATGGTCATTAGTCATTAGTCATTGGAAGGTGGAAGGTGGAAGGTGGGCGTGACATTATGCGAATGAAAATCATCATATCCGCCGTCCTGCTGTTGTGGACGGCGCTAAGCTTGGCGGACAATTGGCCTCAGTTCAGGGGGGACAGCGCCCAGACGGGGGTGGCCGCGTCGAAGCTTTCCGGGGAGCTTGTCAAAGCGTGGACGTACGAGGCGAACGAACAGGTCGGCACCACCGCGGCGATCGACGACGACACCGTCTATATCGGCACGAAGGGATTGGGCGTGCTGGCACTTGAGTTGAAGACAGGCAAACTCAAATGGAGGTCAGTCACGCGTAACAGCATCAGCTCCTCGCCGCTCGTCCACGAGAACCGGGTGTATGTCGGTGACTCCGAAGGGAAGTTGAGGGCCATCGACGCCTTAAACGGCAAAGAATTGTGGATGTA
>CAYTFM010000155.1:16934-20506 GCA_964436735.1 uncultured Victivallales bacterium
GCAAGGTGGTGTTCGGCTCGTATGACGGCACGGTGTACTGCCTGGACACGAAAGGCGCGCTCATCTGGAAGGTTGAGACGGGGAGTCCTGTTCACGCCAGTCCGGCCATTGAAGGGAAGCGCGTCATTTTCGCTGGCTGCGACGGCACGCTGCGGTTTGTGAACATCGACACCGGGGAGCAGGAGGCGTCTGTGGCCTTGGATCCGAGGATCGCTGCCTCTCCGGCCGTGCGCGATGGCCGCGTGTATGTGGTCACGCTCACCGGCATGCATACGTGCGTGGATATTGAACATAAGGAGGTGGTGTGGAAATACCGCAACCCCACGGAGGACGAGTCGTGCTACGCCTCGCCAGCCGTGGATGCAAACGGCGTGGTGTTCGCGTCGCGCGGCAATGCCATCCGATATGTCGACCTCGGCAAATGGGATGTGAAGTGGAAGTTCGAATCGTCGGGCGACTCCTCGCCCGTGATCTCCGGAGAGCATGTGTATTTCGGCAGCGACGAGGGCGTCCTGTACGCGTTGCGGCTCAAGGACGGACAGAAGGCGTGGGAGTTCAAAGCGGGCGACAGCTTCAAGGCCTCACCGGCGGTGGCTCAAGGATATTTGGTGATCGCGACGGCCTCCGGCACCGTGTATTGCTTCAAAAGCAAATAACCCTATGGCGGCGGAGGTGCCGCGAGCTGGCCGCAGGCGGCGGCGATGTCCGCCCCCAATGAGTAGCGCAGCGTCACCTTGAATCCGGCGGCGCGCAACTCTCGGGCAAAGGCCTGACGGTGAGTTTCGGCGACGTTGGCAAGGCCGTCCGCCAGTGGCGTGGAGTTCAGTGGAATCAGGTTGATGTGCACGGGAATTCCCGCGAGAAATGAAGTCAAAGCCGTCACGTCTGCCGGGGTGTCGTTCACGCCTTGGAGCAGAAGGTATTCCACCATGATCCCGCCGTTGCTGGCGGCAGCTTGCCGCATGGCGGTGCGCAGTCGCGGCAGTGGATATTGCGCGGTGAGCGGCATTAATTCACGTCGTGCTGTTTCATTGGCGCTATGCAGGCTGACGGCTAAGCGGATTTGGGGGAAGCGCGTCGCGCAGCGTTCCATAGCGTCAGGCACGCCGATAGTAGAAATCATCAGTTTCTGGGGACTCATATGAAAACCGGCGGGCGAGAGTAACACGTCCAACGCGGCGTAGAGGTTCGACTCGTTGTGGAACGGCTCCCCCATGCCCATGAAGACCACGTTGCGCGCGCCGGGGCGGAGGTTGGAAGCGCGGCGCGGCGTGTTGGACTCTGCACCCGTGGATGTGAGTTCGCGGCGCAGCAGTCGGTTCACCTGCGCGACCTGGTCGAGGATCTCGTCGGCCGTCAGATCGCGGATCAGTCCCTGCGCGCCGGTGGCGCAGAAGCGGCACCCGGCGGCGCACCCTGCTTGCGTCGACACGCACAACGACGTGCGCCCGGAACGGATGCGCAGGATGACGCTTTCGATCATCTGCCCATCCCAGGTGCGGAACGCCAACTTCGTCGCACCGTCCCGGGTTGAATCCTGGTGCTGGAGCAGCTCCAGAAACTCGAATCGCACCTGCGTTGCGAATTCCATGCGGACCGCGTCGGGAAGCAGATCCAGCACCGCCGCGATCTCCGCGCTCCGCTTGTAGAAGGCGTTGCGCATGCGTCGCACGACCTCCGGATCGATCCGCAAACTCCGGCACACGGCAAGGAGATGATCTTGGTGATGAATGGTACGCATGGGAATATCGTGGCGAAACCAATGGTGGCAGTTTTAATGAGGATGACTTCTATCTTATCATCATTGCGACGAAAGGCAATTAGTCCGCATGCCTGGCGCCTCTCGGGCGGCGATGCGTGGATCGTGTGTGTGGAGGTGTTATTTTACTATTGAAAATAAATTTCATATGTGATATACTGGTGTGTGAACACAGGAGAACGGCGGCTACTTGGTGAAGAAAAAGAGTAAGGACAGAAAGACGAAGGGCGTGCGCTACATGGTTCCGGCGCTTGTCCGCGGGATGTCGATTCTTGAATATCTCGCGGCAAAGCCCGAAGGGGCGACGGTGAGCGAGGCCGCCGCCGCGATCAAGCTGCCGACGCCCAGCGTCTTCAGGATGATGGTGACGCTTGCCGAGCTCGGATACGCGCAGAGGGAGGGGGACGGCTCGCTGTATCGACTGAGTCGTAAACTGTTGTCACTCGGCTATGCCGCCGTGGACGCGCATGGGCTTCTCGAGAAATCCATTGACATCCTGCGTAAGCTGCGTGATGCCACGGGCGAGACGGCATCCTTGTCTGTCCTCTCGGGGAACGAGGGCATCATGCTGGAGCAGGCGCCAAGCACTCACGCGGTGAAGGTCATTGTGCAGATCGGGCACCGCTTTCCCTTGCATACGGCCGCTCCCGGCAAGGCCATGGTGGCTTTCCTGCCGGACGAAGAGCGGGAGAGGATACTCGGCACACTTGCATACAAGAAATTCACGGAGACGACGATCACTTCGAAGGCGGAGTTCCTCAAGGAGTTGGCGAGGGTCAGAGAACGTGGTGTGGCGTTTGACCGGGGCGAGGAACTCGACGACTTGCGCTGCGTCAGTTCCCCGGTGGTGGATCACTATGGTCACCCGGTGGTGGCCATCTGCGCCAGCGGTCCCGCGTCCCGTATCAAGGATGCTGACCTCGTTCGTTTTTCCGACATCGTGGCGGCACACGCTAAAATGATCTCGGACCGATTTTCACGTTAGTCATTTGCAACGCATAGGAGGGGGCATGGCTGCTCGTATGTGGCTTGAGGCGGAATCGTTTGACACGCTTGGCGGCTGGGTGGTCGACCCGCAATCCATGGAGCAGATGGGATCGGCATATGTCATGGCGCATGGCATGGGAGTGCCCGTACGGGACGCCGAGACGACGTGCGAAATTCCCGAAAGCGGTCAGTGGACGGTATGGGCTCGCACACGCGACTGGACGGCGCCTTGGCGGCGCGGGACGCCGGCGGGCATTTTCAAGGTCAATATCAACGGGATTCCCCTGTCTGAGACTTTGGGGACGAACGGTGCCCAGTGGGGATGGCAAAAGGCGGGAGTGGCCGCTTTGAAGAAGGGTGAGGCAACGATCGCCTTGCATGACCTGACCGGTTTCAACGGACGTTGCGACGCACTCTATTTGACGACGGATTCGGACGAGCAGCCGGAGAATGACAAGCAGAAGCTCGCCGAGTTCCGCAGGCGCATCACGAAGACCATCCGCGAGGACGATCCGGTCGAATACGATCTGGCGGTCGCCGGCGGGGGGATGGCGGGAATCTGCGCGGCGATCGCCGCCATGAGGACTGGTTCAAAAGTCATCCTCATTCAAGACCGATCGGTGCTCGGGGGGTGCAACAGTTCGGAGATCCGCGTCGGTCTGGGCGGCTTCGCGCATGTGGGGCCTTATCCCAATTTGGGCAATGTCGTCACTGAGATCAGCCCCGTCATGGGGGGGCCTGGGACCTTCCTGGAGGAGAAATTCTACGAGGACGCGCGCAAAGAGAATGTCTTCGCCCTGCATGACCGCAGCCAACGTGGACGCCG
>CAYTFM010000156.1:0-20347 GCA_964436735.1 uncultured Victivallales bacterium
CCGCCCTCAAGGCGCACCGGACCGCCATGGCCACGTCCCTCGTCCACGAGATGGAGTTCTTCCAGGGCATCGAGTACAAAGGCTATCTGATGCCGCGCTACAAAATGCTTAAAAAGCTGCCCGGACAGTTCGAGTTCATTCCGAGCTGGCAGGCCAAAGGGATGTTCAAAATCGCCGGCAACGACCCCGACGTCGACGTGGCCGTCTACAAGAAGGACGACGTCCTGCTCGTGATCCTCTGCAACTACGCCAAGGTCCAGAAGAACGCCGAGGTATGGCTGGACTTCCCGAAACTCATCCGCCCACCCGCCAATCTCGAACGGCGCGCCGTGTGGGATTTTGAGACGCTGGAGTTCCCCGGATGGCTCGCCAAGGACAAGGGCGTCGTCGAAGCCTACCGCTGCGGCGACTTCCAAAAGGGGCACAATACGATCCTGCAGCCCAACACGCTGCGGGTGCAGGTTGAGCCGCGCGACTTCCGCGCCCTGCTTTTCATGAACGTCCCCGTCGCGCAGGGCGCCGGGTTCTGAATCGTCAATGGAGGAGTTGCCGCATGAGATCGACTCTTTCGAGGAGCCTCTTGACGCGGAACGCGCGGGAGAACTGGTTCACCTTAATAGAATTGCTGGTGGTGATCGCAGTTATCGCGATCCTTGCCAGCCTCCTACTGCCCGCGCTGAAGTCGGCCCGCGAACAGGCGCGCCGCGCCATATGCGGCAACAACGAGAAGCAGTGCTTCTACGGAATCAGCATGTATGCCAGCGACTACGGGTACTACCCCCAGGTATATCCCAGCCCGTGGAACAAAAAGCTGTGCGCCGAAGGCTATCTTTCCATGGGCAACTGGAACGCCATCGACGGCAACTACGTTCCGGCGAAACCTCCCTCCGCCTTCATCTGCCCGACCGACTTCGATCTGCATGTCGGCGATCCGGCCGCCTCTCCCGCATGGCCGGACAAATGGCTCTACTACGGCGGCTACAGAGGCAGTTACGGGCCCAACAACTGCATTTTCAAAATGTACAACCCTCCCCATGTGACGATACCCTACATCCACATCGCCCAGGTGAGCGACCTGTCGAACACGATCATGCTGGGGGAAGCCGCCACGCCGCACCCGACCACGCCGATCGATCAAGGTTTTTTGAACATCAGCTGGTACGGATCGTTCGCCTCGTCCACCTTCAGATTCGTCCAGCGGTGGAAACACAACGGCATGCAGAACATTCTTTTCGCGGACGGTCACGTGACCCCCATTGACTACGGTAGCTGGCAATCATACAAAATAGACATCCAATGAAAGGAGTCCCTATGAAGAGCATCCCCGCGCTGGCGCTGGCCGCGATCACCTCGGCCTCCACCGTCCTGTCGGCCGAGCAACCAGCCGCGCAGGAGTTCCAGTGCCCCTCGCTGAGGGTGCCGAAGTTCGCCACGCCGCCCACAATCGACGGAAAGATCGACGAGGCGGAATGGAAAGGAAGCGCCATGATCACCGGTGTGGCGGCGGTCGGCGACGGCGTCGGCCCGTTCACCATGGTCCCTGAGATGCAGCAGGTGCAGTGGCGGATCGGCTACAATGAGAAGTTCCTGTACCTCGCCATGCATTCCCCGCACAAGAAGGGAACGTATCCGGTCTCACGCATCAAAGAGAATGACAACAATGACGTGCTCTTCGAAGATCATGTCGAGATCCAGATCACGCCCTACGCCCGCAAGGAGGCCGGACGGCAGGGAAAAGGATTCTTCAAGATGATGGTCAACCCCAAAGGGTTCATGATCGACCAGCATCTCTACAACGGCACCATCGGCACCGAGGAGCTCTGGTCGACCGGCGGCGAGACGAAGTGCGTCGTCACGGACGAGTACTGGGATCTGGAGATGTCGGTCGAGTTGGCGCGGCTGCGTGTTGAAAAGCCTGATGGCGCGTCAATCGTCATGCAACTGGTCCGCACGGACTCGTGCACCGGTGTGTACTTCGCCGGCTGGGCGCCGTACTCATGGATGAGCTGGGGCCGTTTCGCCGAGGTGACACTCGACCCGGCGGCGCCGGTGTTCGAGTTCAAGAAGGTCGGCGAGATCATGTCCGGCGACCTCGACGCCGTCATCTCCGTCGCCGGCGCCGCGGCGCGCGAGGTGGCGGTTGACATCAGCGTCGAAGACGCCACGGGCAAGACCATCTACAAGGAGAAGCAGAACGCATCCGTGAAGGCTGGCGAGGCGAAGACGCTGGAGTTCAAAAAGCAGGGCTTGCCGGTGTCCGCGGTGGCGGTCGCCGACAAAAACCGCAACTGGTTCGAAATCAAAGCCACATATAAAGAGGGGACGAAGGAGGTCGCGCTCTACCACAATCGGACGCCGTTCGTCAAGCTTGACGACTCGTTCCGGCAGAAGCATCTCGACCCGTGGCTGGCAGGACGTCCTCAGAGCGGCGAATGGGAGTACCGCATCGCCTATCTGCCCTATTCGAACAAGGCCGAGATCGGCGTCGACCTCGACTTCTTCGGCATGGCGGCAAACGTCCTCTCCGCCGCCGCCTTCAAAACCGATGTGCGCAAGAAAGGCACCGACAAGGTCCTCGCCACCGCCGCGGGGAAAATAGAGAAGCTCGTCGGCGCGGCCATGGTCGAGACACCTGAACTCGAGGATGGCGAGTACGTGGCGCTGTTCACCCTGACCGACGCTTCCGGAAAGGTCGTGTCGACAAAAACCGCCGCCTTCGAGCGGAAGCGGTATCCGTTCGAGCACAACAAGATCGGCGTCAACGAGGAAGTCATTCCGCCGTTCTCGCCGCTGACGGTCAAAGAACTCGGAATCGGCGCCTGGGGCCGGACGTACACCGTCGGCAAAGGGGGTCTGCTCGATCAGATCAGCGCCGACGCGCCGACCGGAAACTCCGGAGCGGCGCAGAACCTCTTGGCCGCGCCGATGCGGCTGGAGCTCGTGGCAGGCGGCAAACCCGTCACGGCAACCAACGCCGACGCCAAGATCGCGTCGCAGGCGGGCCACCGGGTGGAGGTTCAAGGCGCGCAGACCCTCGGAGGCGTCGAGGCGAAAATCGAGGCCTTCGAGGAATACGACGGCTGGTACGAGGTGAAGCTGGCAATCCGCCCCTTGAACCCTGAACCCCGACCCCTGATCGACTCCCTCGATCTTGTCATCGATATGGCCGATCTTCCCTGCGACACCTTCTATGTCCAGCGCATGGGCGACGGCCGCTACGGCAACAAGTTCAGCGGGATTCCCGAGAAACCGGGTGTGTGCTTTAAAAGCACCGACCTCCTGCGCTTCAAGCAGTTCGGCAAGGACTGGAAGTCGTTCGTGCCACAGACCTATCTGGGCAATGGCGACCGCGGGTTGTGGTTACTGGCGTGGAGCGACGCCGGCTGGGAGCTGAAGGAGGAGCAGCCGATGCTCCAGATCGAGCGGCTCAAGGACAGCCACGTCGTCCGCGCCAGGATCAAACTGCTCGCCGGCCCCGTCGAGCTCGACAAGCTGCGCGTCCTCCGCTTCGCCCTGCTCGCGGCCCCTGTCAAACCCAACGACAGCCGCTACCGCACCAAGCTCGCCGAGAGACAAGTCGCCCACGACACCCGCGGTTACCGCTTCTACGGCGACTCGGTCGACGGCTACGCCCTGCACCGCGAGGAGGACTACACCGCTCTGCGCAAATTCCTGATCTACGGACCACGCTACCAGGCGAACGCCTACACCGAGCCGATCAAGCCCTATGACTGGTGGGTCGGCCATTACGTCAAGCAGATCAGCGAAGGGGCCCGCATCTGCATGTACGGCTCAACCTGGATGGGCGGCGCGGCCTCACCCGAGCACAAGACCTTCGGTGGCGAATGGCTGGGCAAAAGCAACTGGAAGCCGACCCCCGACACCTCCTTCAACGGACAATGGAACTATCAAGGCACCATGCAGTGGAAGACGCCTGAGGAGCTCATGCCGACCGGCTACAACTGGACCAGCAGCCACACCGACTTTTTCCTCTACTACCACAAGCAACTCATGGAGAAGTGCGGCTTCAACGGCACCTGGTGGGACAACTCCTCCATCGGCACCATCAACGAGTTCGATCCCGAGCTTGGACGCATGGACGCCAAGTGGAACCTCCATGCCCGCCGTCAGCTCACCAAGCGCCTGAACCACATGGGATGGGAATTGATGCGGCCACCCTTCTGGGCGATGAACATGCATGTCGACATGGCGTTCAACCAGATGTTCTGGATGGTCGAGAACGACTGGTATGCCGATGGACCGGACACCACCGCGTTCCAGCAATGGACGCTTGACGAGTTCCGCTCCATGGCCCGTACAAAATCAACCACGCTGATCGCCAATCCATGGCTCAGCGGTTTCGCCAGCGACAAACCCGAACTGGATGCCAAAATCAAGCGCAGCGTCACCGCCATGGGCTTCGCACACGACATCTGCACGAACCGCGATCTTGTCCGCAAACTCATCGGCGCCGTCGACTACGCCAACACCACGGACTGTCTTTTCACCGGCTACTGGAGAAGCGCGGAGGCCGTCCATCCCGCCGCCAAGGAAGTCAAAACCTCCTTCTACGGCAACGCCAAGACCAAGTCGGCCGTCATCCTCTTCTTCAACACGGGAAAACAGGATCAGTACCTGGGCGGCTCAACCTTCGACGTCAACAAGCTGATCAACCCGAACGCCACGCTCGTCCCCAGCCGCGTCTATGATCTCGAGACCGGCGAGAACGTCGCCGTCGCATTCGAGGGCGGCAGATTCAAAATCACCGAGCCCTATCTCTGCCCCTGGCACGAGTATCGGTTGCTGGCGGTCGAGGCAAAGTGAGGGAAAGAAAAGGAGGAGAATACGCATGATGAGGAATGACGTCTTTGCCGCAATCGTATCAGGGCTGGCCGTGCTGCTGACCGCGCATCTGGCCGCCGCGGAGAAGAGCTACACGTACAAGGATGGCGTGAAAGAGGAATATCAGCTTCAGTTGCGCGGAAACGCGCCGGTCATTGACGGCATCATCGAGGAGGCTGAATGGAGCGAGGCCACGCAGGTGGATGGATTCAGCGACGACCAGCGCCGCGTGCGCGGCTACGTGCTGGCCACCAAGGACGTCTTCTATCTTGCCATCCGCTCGCAACTGCCGGATAAGGGAGACCTGGTGGCGGACATCGCCAAGGACAACATGGAGAAGATGGTCTTCGACGACAGCATCGAGTTCTGGTTGGAGCCCGATCCCACGGCGGCCCGGGGCAAGCGGTTCCAGTTCATGACCAACCCGAACTCATGCCGATGGTCCCGGATCCACGGCAAAGGCGGAGCGGACGGCGTCAAGGACTGGAAGGCCGACTGGGAGACGAAAAGCTCCCTGCGCGACGGCTACTGGCACTGCGAGGCGCGCATCCCGCTCAAGGAACTGACCGACAAACCCATCGCCGCTGAGGCCTGGAGCGTCAATCTGTGGCGCAACTGGAAGAACCCCTGGCTCCAGACGTTCATGATCGGACGGATGTTCGACTTCATCCAAGGCTCGTGGCGCTTCAACGACGAGCCAGCCCCCGTGGCGCACCTAGTGGAAAAAGGCAACCGCTTTGTCGGGGACGCGCATCTCGCGCTGGACGTGAGCAATCCCGGCAAGACGCCGCTGACGGTGAACGCCACACTCCGGCTTGAGCGCGACGGCGGCGAGGACGCGCGTGAGACACAGAAGCTGTCGATTGCGCCAGGAGCGAAGGCCACGGTGACACTCAAACTCGAGGACAAGGTCTCCAAGAGCTGCCGCCTATCGGCCGAAGTGGTGGACGACACAAGTGGCGCGGTGTATTTCCGCCACAACATGCTGTGGAAAATCGGCAAGTCCATCCCGTGGGAGACTCCCTCGATCGAACCCAAAACGGCGCTCAAGTTCCGCTGCGGATATTTCCCCTCGTCCAATCAGCTGAAAACCGCCGCGGACATCCGCGGGATGCCTGATACTGCCAAGGTCACAAAGGTGGCGGTTGCCGTGCGCGAGAAGACAAGCGGCAAAGTCGTCGCCTCGGGCACGCTGGACACGTTCGTCAAAGGCCGCCAAGAGTCTGAGCTGAAACTCCCCGCGACGATGGACGGCGACTACGAGGTGGTGGCGAAGGCGGAGGGGGAGAACGTCCCCAACGAGCAGATCGTCTCCTTGATCAAACGGCAGCATTTCGCCTGGGAAGGGAACTCGATGGGAATCAGCGACGAGATATTTCCTCCGTTCGAGCCGCTCAAGACCAACGACCTTGCGGTCTCGCCGGTGCTGCGCACCTATCGCATGAACGAACTGGGGCTGTGGGATGGCGTCACCGCCAAGGGCCGCGAGATATTGGCGGCGCCGACGTGCTATGTGGCGGTCGCCCAGGACGGTCGCGCGCTGGAATGGAAAGGGAAGGTGTCGCTTGAAAGCGCCGCGCCGCATCGGGTCGTCTACCATGCCAAAGCCTCCTGCGCCGCCGTGGCGATCGACGCCGCCTCGGAAATCGAGATGGACGGCCTGATGCGTGTGACGTTGAAACTCGAGCCGGTGGCCAATCCCGTGCCGCTGGAGCGCCTGTCGCTGGAAATTCCGCTGGTGGACAAGGAGTGTCCGCTCATGCACCAAGTTCATGACGGACTCCGGCAGAACTACTCCGGCAAAACGCCGCCCGGCGAGGGCGAGATCTGGAACAGCACGCAGGCATACCGCCAAAACGAATGGCTCAACGCCTTCAACGGCTACCTGTGGCTGGGCGGCGCCGAGCGCGGCGTCTGCTGGTTCGCCGAGAATGACAAGGGCTGGATCACGGCCAAAAACATGGACAAACCACTCATGCGCGTCATCCGCCAGAAGGGACGCGTGACGCTGCGCGTGGATCTGGTGAACGTGCCAGGAGCGATCACGTCGCCGACGGAGCTGGTGTTCGGTCTGCAGGCCTCACCCACGCGGCCGCCCCTGCAACGGCTCAAGCTTTTCGCCGGCGCCGCGGATTCCAGCGGTCCGGTCATGGCCTGGGGCAGCATGGGGGAATGCAACTGGAAGCAGCCGTGGAACAACCGCTGGGAGGTGATCGACAAACTGCTCGAAAGCAAGGTCACCGGCAAGATGGACAAGGAGTGGTTTGAAGCGTTTGAGAAGGAAAACAAGATCCCGAAAATCAACGAGGGCAAGCTGTGGTCGGCCTACAACATCTTCATTTTCGAGCACATGACGAAAAACGCCGGCGTCGACGGGCCGATGCGCATGTATTTCGAGGAGATGAACATCAACAAGGCGTGGCCGGAGTATCATGTCTTCCAGGACGAGTGGAAGGCGCAGAGAAAACAGCTGCGCGAGTATGCGAGCATGGAGGAGTACCGCAAATACGAGGAGGTGGGCGGCGGCCCGGGGGCGGCGAAAATCGTGTGGAACCGCAGCGCCCTCGACTATCTCCACTCGCTCATGAACGAGTGGCTCAAACGCGGCATATCGCCCAAATGGGACAATTTCTATCCGAACGTCTCCGACAATCCATGGACGAGCGCGGCCTATGAGACGGAGGACGGACGCGTCCAGCCGGCAATCCTGTTCTGGTGCCAGCGCGACTATCTCCGACGCGCCTGGAACCTGCTGAACGACTGGAAGCGCAAGGGCACGCCCCGCCCGATCGACTTGAACACGCACATGAGCACCCAGTTGGTCATCCCGTGGTTCACCTGGACCACCTGCAACGGCGACTTGGAATACAGTCCCGACGACCATGCCCGGCTGTTTCCGGACGTCTTCGACGCCGGGGAACCCTACGACCCCGACTTCCTGCTTGCCCAGACGGCCGGACGGCAGGTGGGGGTGTTCCCGTACTCGTTCGAAATATTCAAGGCGACCGGCTATCCAGCCGACTCGCTGGGCGTCGCCCCCGATCCGATCGAGCGGGGACGCCGCGATTGGGGCATGGGGGTGGTGCACGAGATGATGCAAGCCGTCAACAGCCCAAGACTGAGAGCCTTCGGCTATGGCGCCGGACTCAACTACCACGGTGACAAACTCAAAGTCTGGAACTACTGGGACGACGAGCCCGCCTTCCGGATCGACAACACGCGGGTCAAAGCTCTTTTGATCGCGCGCCCGGCGGACAAGAAGCTCCTCCTGATACTGCAATCATGGGAAAAGGGCCCCGCCTCCGCCACGGTCACGCTCGACCCGAAGCTGATCGGCTTCACGCCCGAAACATCCGCCTACGAGGCGTTCAACAACCGCCGCTGGATCATGAAGGACAACACCCTCGCGTGCAAATTCGACTTTCCCTATGAGACGCAGGTCGTGCTGCTTTCCACCGAGGCGCCCGCCGAGGGAGTACTCTTCGCCGACAACTTCGACACGGGCTGGGACTTCGGCTGGGACTACTATCATGGCTACGGTATGAACGCCCCGGAGATCAAGGACGGCGCGCTGCGTTTCGCCGCCAACACCGCCCCCTGGTCCGGGGCTACGCGGATCTTCAAGTGGCTGAACCTCCCCGACTTCAGCGACGCCACACTGGAGTTCAGCTTCCGCATCGAGCACGCGCCAACGACCGCCGCGGAACTGTTGAACACGCGCTTCCCCGCCGACGGTCTTGAATGGAGCAAGCATGGATTGAGCCACAGCTATGTCAAGGACGGCATCCACCTGCGGGTAGTCGCCGATCCGGCCAAGGGCTTCGTCTGGACAGCCACGACCCAGCAGGACAAGAAGACCGTCACGCTCGGGCAGGGCGTCGCAGGCCCGCTGGACACCGAGACGCACCGCGTGCGGATCTTCTCCGGAGCGGACGGCCGCTACACGGTGACGGTTGATGGCCGGGAAGTCCTGGCGGCGCCCAGCTCCCTGGTCAGCTCCGGCAACGCTTTCGGCATCGCAGGCGGCAAGGATCTCGAAAAGACCGTCGGCGCGCTCATCGTCGACGATGTCGTCCTGCGGGCCGGCAAGACAGACTCCACGCGGATTGAGGCGGCGCGGCGCGAGGCGATAGAACGGTCCTCGAAAATCCTGGCGGGCCGACGCGACGAATTGCTCGAGATGGTCAAAGCGGCTTTCGGCGCGGACGGAGCCAAATCTATCCGCAGCCTGGCGCTGTTCAATCGGGCGGAGGAGAATGCCCAGGCGCTTCTGGAGCGTTTGCGGACGGCGGCCACCGACGCCCAGAGGAAAGCCATCGTGACGCTGCTCGCCGAGCTGCCGAAGAAACAAACCGAGCATGTCGAATCCATGATCGCCATCGGCCAGGCGGGGGTGCGCGTCCCCGAGTTCCGCCGCGCCCGCGACGCGGCAGGCAAAGGACTGCAGCAACTGCTGTCCAAGCTCGACGCCGATTCTCGCAAGACGGCCGAGGCCCTGATCGCCGATCTCTATGCCCCTTGAGCGCGGGGACGCACGACTTGAGGGAAGGGGAAAATTCGAGGACGACGGACGAGGACGCAAAAGAGAAAGGAAGCTATTGTATGATCCATCACACATTTCGTGCCATACTTGTCGCGACAGGATGCTTTGCCATGTGCGCCGGAGCGACGGAGTGGCGCGTGGACAACGTGAAGGGCGACGATGCCGCGGGCGACGGGTCGGCGGCGAAGCCGTTCAAGACGATCGCACGCGCCTTCAAGGATGCGAAGACGTCGGACGCCGTGTGCCTCGCGCCAAACATCGTGCCGTATAAGGAGCGTGTTGACTTCCCCGTGGGGGGGACGCCGGAGAAGCCGTTCATCTTCGACGGAGGCGGGGCGGTGATCAACATGCTCACCCACTACACGGCGGACAAGTGGAAGGACGAGGGCGGCGGCGTCTACAGCATGCCGCTGCCGAACAACGCCCACGTGATGGACAAGCAGTGGTGGGGGTTCGACCTTGTCTTCTTCGACGGAAAGCCTGGCAGGAATTGCGCGTCGCGCGAGTCGCTTGAGCCGTTGGGCTACTTCCTGTTCAAGCAGCGCGCGCAGATCGACGGCAAATTCCATCCCCTGCACAACACGCTCTTCATCAAGCTCAGCGAGGGCAGAACGCCCGCCGACATCAAAGTGGAGGCCCCCGGCGTGGCGACCACCCTCCATTGCGGCAAGCCGTATGTCACCATCCGCAACCTCACGTCGATGTACTGCACGCAAGACGGCTTCGCCACCACGAAGGCTCCGGGGATCGTCTTCGAGCGAATCCGGGGATGCTTCAACATGGATCAAGGCATCTCCCACCACGGGGCGGAGGTGACGGTGCGCGGTTCGCGGTTCGACCACAACGCCGGGTGCGGCATCGTGGACGTCTATCCGGAGGCGAAGGTGAGGTATGAACGCTGCCTAATTGAGGACGACACGTACCGCGGCGGCGTGGAATTCCACAACGGCGAGTTCGTGATGGAGGATTGTGTCATCCGCGGCAATCCGGGAAGCGAGCTCAGCGTGTGCCGCCCCGGCACGCGCGTCACTCTGAGGAACTGCCTCATCATCGGCAGGGAAGGTGGAAAGGACACGGGGATCCAGCAGGGCGAGGGATCGCTGACGCTGGACCGCTGCACTTTTTACCGCCTGAAGACCGGACTCGTTGTTGGCGCGGGCGCCGCGAAACTGGTGATGAACCACTGCGCGTTTCTTGACTGCGCTCAGAACTACCTCATCCAGCCGTCAGGCAAAGACGCCGCTCCCCGGGAGATCGCCATAGACGACAACGCCTACGCCCCCGCACCCTTCACCGTAGGCGGAATCACCTTCACGCCCGAGCAGTGGGCTGACTTCCAGGCGAAAACAGGCTTCGACACGCACTCGACGATGCGAAAGGTCGACGACCCGCTGCCACCATGGTCGCTCCCCTCGTTGAAGGGCAAGGGAAGCAATGGATGCGACATCGGCGCCTGCATAGACTCAGCGTGGTTCCCTGCCGCGGGAAGTGACGGGACATAGATGCGAAAGAAATTCAATTATGAATGAATCAGCTAGTGATGAATGACAACTGACCAATGACGCCGCGTCAGCGGCCTAACTCGTAAAGGAGAGTGTGCGATGAAAGTCTATTATCCACCGCGGGAGTTCATTCAGATTGGCCTACGCCTGGCTGCCATCGCCTTGAGCAGCACTCTTCTCGCCACCTCCGCCATGGCGGCCGACCGGAGCGCCTGGCCAACCTGGATGACAGCCACCGACGTGGCGTTCTGGAAACCATATGAGGTCGATGCCACCACTTATGCGCTCATCCACTTCGACGATCCGGAGCTGAAGATCATTGCCGGGAAGGTCGCGGGGCCTGGAAAGATGTCCGGCACCATCGCTCCACGTCCTGAAGGCAAATTTGGCGCCAGCGCCCATTTCGACGGTTCCGGATATCTGTCCTTTCCGATGGAGGCCATGAATCCCGTCGCGATGTGGGATCATCCTGTGGCGGGTGCCTTGTCGCTTGAGGCATGGATCAAGCTCGAGCGTTATCCGGAGAAGGGAAAAACGTCGATCATCCTGCTCAGGCCGAACAACAAAGGGCAGTCGAGCGGCTTCTCGCTCAGCGTCGACGCGGAAGGGGCGCTGTGCATGGACATGCGAGGCTTTGGCAGACCTGCGGCGAGTGCCCGCGGCACGCCGGGAACGATTCCGTTGAATCAGTGGGTGCATGTCGCCGGCATTAGCTGCGGCGGGCATTTGTCAGTGAACAATGACACCCTCTACGTGAACGGAGCGGAAGTCTTCAGGGGTTCTGGTTCCGGCGCCGGCGGAGATCCGGAAAAGGAGGCGGCGGAACTGTTTGTGGGGGGCGGGCCGGACGGTGGCGCTTTCGTCGGCGACATCGACGAGGTCAGAATCCACAGCCGCGTCCAGCGCTTCTGGCCTCTCGATCCGGCGCCCTGGATCGAACGGATCGCCAAGAACGGCATGCCGCCCATTGACGACGTGCTTGACCGCGACAGCCAGCCCCTGTTGACATTTCCTCTTGACGGAAACACCAAACCGCTCGCATCGGCCGAGATGCAGGCCCGCGATCCCGCCATCACAGAACGCCATAAGGTCGACTTTCAGGGCGAGTATGCGCCCGGCGTGAAAGGAGAGGCGGCCAACGGACCTTTGAAAATCGGTGGATTCCGGCTCGCCGACTGGAACCAGGGCGCGATGGAGTTCTGGGTGCGCCCGCGGGGCATGAACAACATGTCCGACAAGAACCTCGGCCTTTTCTCCGGCTCGGGATTGACGGCGTATCTGTTCAACACGGTCAACTCGCCCAAGCCGTTGTCGTTCTTCTTCCAAGATCAGGAAAAAAAGCTGCGCATGCAGTCGGACGGGTCGGGAACGGAATTCCATCCTGGCCGCTGGTACCATCTGGCTTTCACGTGGGATCCCGCCACGATCAGCATGTTCATCGACGGCAAGCTGGCGGCGTCCGGAGCGAACAAGTTGGCTAATGAGGCGAACAAGGGTATACTCGGCGAGATGTCCTTCAACTCCGCCAAGGATCGCCCGTTCGGCGACATTGACGAACTGTGCTTCTATGAGCGGAAGCTCTCAGCGGACGAAGTGGCGAACCGTTATTGGAGCTATGTCGACCCCGCGAAGATCATCAAGACCGGCCCCGCGGCTCCCCTCTCGCTCAACGCTTGGCGTCTGCCGAGCTTCAATATGATCTATTACCAGTTGTCGGCTCTTCCCGGGCTGGGGAAGTTCGAGAAAGCGACGATCGAGCTGACCGACACGGACGGGAAAACGGTCGTCAAAACCGAGCGCGCCTTCTCGGACAAGACGGAGAACATCGAGACACCGAAGCTGGCGGACGGGATGTACAAACTTTCCGCCGTTGTCAGCGTCGACGGCAAGGAGCTCCGCAGCGAGCCGGTGCCGTTCGAGTCGGCGCGGTTCCCCTGGGAAGGCAACGAGCTGGGGATCACGAACGAGATCTTCCCGCCTTTCCAGCCCATCAAAGCGGACGGTAAGACTGCGTCGGTGGTGCTGCGCACTTATCTGATGAATGGGTTCGGGCTGTGGGATTCCGTGCTGTCACAGGGGCGTGAACTGCTTGCCGCTCCGATCCGGCTCCGCTATGAGACGGAGGCGGGCGAGGAGGGGAAATGGGATGTCGCCGAAGGGGCTTTCGCCACCTCCGCACCACACATGGCGGAATACAAGGGCACGGCGACAAGCGCGGCGCTGGTTGCCGCTTCCCGCTCCGAAATCGAGATGGACGGCATGATGCGGGTGACGCTGCGGCTTTCGCCCGGCGCCAAGCCTACCGCCATCAAGCGCCTCTGGCTGGAAATCCCCGTGAAGTCATCGGAGGCGACGCTGATGCACGAGGACACCGGCAGCCTGCGGAGCAACTACTCCGGCACGATTCCGCAAGGTGACGGCGTGGTGTGGAAGTCCAAGCGGAAGGAGGGCTGGCGCAACGCCTTCGCAGGATACGTCTGGGTCGGCGGTCTTGAGCGCGGCATCGCCTGGTTCGCCGAAAACGACAAAGGATGGATGACCGAGAAGAAACTGAGCGACAAGCCGTTGCAGGAGATCGTCCGAAGCGGAAACGCAGTCGTCATCAGGATCAATCTCGTCAACACGCCATCCACCATCACTGAGGAGCTGGAGATCGTCTTCGGCCTGCAGGCCTCTCCCACAAAGCCTATGCCCGAAGACTGGAGGACGGGCGCGCGAGGCGGCGGGCTGGCCGTTCATCCCTGGGGCGGGTTGAGCTGCGCGCACAAGTTCCCCTACGAGGACAGATGGGAGATCGTCGACAAGGTGATCGAGTCGCAGTTGACGGGAAAGGACAATTCAGAATGGTTCAAAGAGCAGCAGAAGACGCACAACATCCCGCCCGTCTACGGCACGACCCCATGGACGCAATCGATCGCGCATTTCGCCGGCAGAAACACCCGCCCCACGATGGTGTATTTCGAGGAGATGTCCGCCCCGACCGACCGTAAGGAATGGCACGTCTACAAAGACGAATGGAGCCGTGATCTGCTCCCCTGTCGGAGGAGCTGGCCCGACGCTGACATCTTCCGCCAGGGCAACCAAGCCAGCCCCGGCTACCGCTCCAACTTCATCCGCAGCTACCGCGACTACGGCGCTTTCTACACCAATGAATGGCTCAAACGCGGGGTCGGCATCTACTGGGACAACAGCTATCTGACGCCCGCCACCAACACGCTCACCTCCAACGCCTATCTTGCCGAGGATGGCCAGACACAGCCCGCCCTGGCGCTGTGGAATCAGCGCGATTACTCGAAAAGGACCTGGAATCTCATGCATCGGTGGCAGCGGGAACGCAAAGAGAAACTGCTCTTCCTGCAGCACATGACCAACACGAACCTGCTGCCGATTCTCTCATGGTGCACGACGTCTTTCGACATGGAGTGGAGCTCTGACGCTTATGCCCGTGTCTTTCCTGACGTGCAGAACAAGAATGAACCCTTCCACACGGACCTGCTGCAGGCGCAAAGCATGGGACGGCAGGTCGGCAACTACCCATGCCTCTGCCATGGATTGTTCAACATGAAACAATTCGGCGTCGATCCGAAACTTATCCCGAAAAACGAGATGGACCGGCCGGAATCCCCGGAAAGCTCCATCTACTCGGTGAAGCGTGAATGGGGGATGCAGAAGGTCCATGAGCTTCCAGGTCCAGCCAACTATATCATAACAGCCGCCAAGCTCAACAAAGCGCTCATGGGATTCGGCTACGACAGCCCGAAAGCTGTTGTCCACAATTACTGGGCGGAGACTCCCGCGCTCACAATTGACAGAGACGATGTGAAATGGCTGCTGCTCGCGCGCCCCGCCGACAAATGCCTCCTCCTTATTCTGCAATCCTGGTCGCGCGATCCCGGAAAGGTCAAAATCAGATTTGATCCGTCCGTGATTGGTTTTGAACCCGTCGGCGCGATCGCCAACCTGGAAACTGGAGCGGTCGTCGGAGCGGCCGGGGCCGCCGGTTTCGACGTGACGTTGGACACGCCCTACGACTTCAAGATGATCGGCGTCGGCGTCAAACCGCCGCCCGCGGGAACACTCTTCCACGATGATTTCTTGGACGGCCCCACCATGCGCTGGAAATACGTTCCCAGTTTTCTCTCTTTAGTGGAAAGTGGCAACGCCAAGACGCTCAGGTTCGGCAAAAACGAGGCTCCATGGCAAGGGCCGGCGCGTATTGAGATGTGGGATGGGGCGGACTCAGGGAAGGATGCTGCGCTCACCATCAAATTCCGTGTTCCGACGCCCGTGGAGAAACGCGTCCCTTTGATCACAATCGTCACCCGAGGTGAGTCTCCGCAATGGAGTCAGCACGGACTCAGCCACACGCTTCTGTCAAAGGGACAGTTCATCGAATTGATCGCGGATCCGGAGAAGAAAAGCCTGGAGATGTCCCGCTGGATTGTTGACAGTGAAGGGAAGAACGGAAAAACGTCAATGGCGTCTCTTGGGACGCTGGACGATGACTGGCACACGATTTCGATCGCCATGAAAGGGGCGGAAACAAAAATCATCTTCGACCAGCGGGAGGCCACCGTCCTGGGCGGAACACCTGAAAAGGGCACCGCCTTCGGCATCCGCGGCTCGACGGCGCTCTCCGACAAGCTTTTCGTGGAGGTCGGAGGAGTGACACTCACGGCTCTTGCCGATAAGTGAGGGAGAATTCCAAGACGCACATCGAAACGATCAAGAAAAGATTCACACAATGCGCGCAAGCTGAAAACACCCGGAACTATCCATCACCCCACCTCCTCGCTGTTGGCCCTTATGTTGTGTTGCGGTTGTGATCTTGGGGCCGCCGAAAAACTATACCCCCCCGGTGAATCATCCGGAGCTTGCGAACGTTCCCACGTGGACGTTCGGGCGCTCCAATGGCGCCGGCTTCGCAGGCAGCTCACGGAAAAACAGACTCCAAGTCTGGCAAATGAAAATGACATGGTCTCATGAGATTGAAAACCCATGCAGGACAATGGTGAGAATTAATGGTTCATATGGTTTACTATTTCCACCCTGAAACAGGTTTACCCCCTCTTGTTTTATGAGCGCAAAACCGCTACAATGGTACTAAGATAAGCATATACCATTTCAACCATTACACCGATGAAAACCATTTCCGCCAGCTTCGCGCGCGCCTCGATGCCGGTTCCCGTCAACCGCGAGTCGCCGCTTCCGCTCCACCGGCAGGCGCTGGGTGGGCTGCGCGACTGGATCGAGGGGCGTCCGCGAGGCTTCAGACTACCCGGCGAGAGACAACTTGCGGCCGCAGTCGGCGTCAACCGCGCGACCTTGCGCAAGGCGGTCGCACGGCTCGTCAAGGAGGGGTTGCTCCTGCGAAGGCCGGGGCGGGGACAGGGGACATTCCTCACCCGCGACATGAGCGGACTTCCTGGCAATCTGGCTTCACCATCAGACGCTCCTCACCCGTTCATTGAAAGACAGGCCTTCCGTCCACGCTCCAAAATCAAAGTCGTCATCTTCGAGAATCTGCCGCGCCAGCGGTTGTTCTGGGAAAAGGCGGCACAACGCTTCAATCAATCGACGGCGGGGGTGGAGGTCGAGTTGATCTGGCTCTCCGTCACGGTGGACACCATCGAGACCTACTTGTCCTTCATCGAGGCCAACGCGGTTGACGTCTTCCTCGCCGGGAACTCGATGCTGGAGAAGATCGTGGAAAGTGGAGCCGCCGCGCGGATTCCGTCGGCGTTGGCGGGACTGCTGATGAGCGCCCTCTTCGAGTTCCCTGGCAAGGACGACCCGGGTGCCGCCCGCGCGCTCGATCACTTCATCCCGCTGCACTTCGCCATGCCGATGGCCATATGGAACGCTGACGTCGACAAAGGACCAATGGTCGACGCCCAGGGGCTTGTCAAACCCGAAGCCGCCATCAGGTGGCTGGCCGCATGTCCGAAAAATGATAGGGCGGCCGCGGTGGCCAACCCCTGCAACCTGCTGACGCTGGGAGGCGTCCCCCGTTCCAGACGGATTGCCGCCGATGCGGCGGAGGCGTTTCTGGCGGAGAGGTTGAATCTGCTGCGCGGCGTAGGATGGCTGGATGAAATCACCATGTGGGAGAACAGGGGGCACCGGCACTATTGCGATCTGTTCACCTCGGGAGAGGCCCGCGCCGTCATCGGCGGCACATTCTTCCTGGCGCAGCATCTCGACCGGGCCGAGTTCACGTGGCGGTCGGCCCCGCTGCTCCCGGCACACGGCATGCGGACCGCATGCGGGGTGACCTGGATCGCCATGTCTCCGAAGTGCGACAACCCCGGGCATGCGGCGGCGTTCATCGAATTCCTTCTCGCCGAGGACACGCAGAACCTACTCGGCGGAATGGTGCGGAATCTGCCGGTAAGGACGCAGTCGCGTTCCGGCGCGCTGGGCTTCCTGCGCTGCGAGGCCAGCGCCGCGGGGATACGAGAGATACTGTCGTCCTCCGCTCCGTGGGAGCCGCATTCCGAGATATGGTGCTCCGTCCTTTCGCACCCCCCCGCTGTAGAGCTCGAAGCATTCGCCGCCGGCGAGATGAACGCCGAGGGAGCGGCTTCCGCATGCCTCGGAAAGGTGCTGACGGAATGGCCCGGCCTCGTCGCCGCACCCCCAGCCAACGAACTCTTTCCAAAGAAGAAGAACACCACTCGGAAACGCAGGAGGAAACACGCATGAGAGCTCAATCCGCCACGTTAGCCCCGCGCCGGGTCGCTTCTTTCACACTTATAGAGCTGCTAGTCGTGATCGCCATCATCGCCATACTTGCCGCTATCCTTCTTCCCGCCCTCACCAACGCGCGGGATCGGGCGCGGCAGATCCTCTGCGCCAGCAACATCCGGCAGGTAGGCCTGGGCATCAACACCTACGCGGTCGACAACAACGACTACCCGCCCTTCTTCATCGTCAACAACGCCAACAACTGGACCATCCCGCTGGTCGACAACAACTGCTACATCGATGTTGGAGACACCGATCCTGACGAGGCCTGGTGCAGCGGCGGAACGACATGGGGTGGCGTGAGTTATGGCAAAAGCCAAAACATCATGCTCTGCCCCACCGCCCAGAACCCCCAGAATTGGATCCCCTACTACAGCAATCTCTACAACAACAACTGGAACAGCTGCTGGAACAATATGCTGCGGTTTAGGCGAACCACCTACGGCATCAACGGCTGCAGCCAATACACCGCCACGGGGCAGGCTAGTTCGCAGGCGCAGAATTTACAGGCTGGCGGGGGCAAGGTGTTCCCCCGAATCACCCACCTATACAAGCCGTCGCAAAGGGCCTTTCTTGGCGAGACATGGGTGAGCAGCGACTTCTGGTTCCTCGCCGAAGGCACCAAGGAGTCCGGCGCCACGCACGGCCTGGGATTCCCACACGCCAGCATCGCAAACCTCTTCTTCATCGACGGGCACTACGAGCCCCTGCCCAAAGGGCAATGGGTCTACGATCCATCCAACACTTTCTGGCTCGGACTCACCGGCGCCGCGCCCTATCCCGGACAATTCCCCTATACCGCCCCAGTCCCGTAGATTGGATCACAGCGGTTTCACATAAGAATGCGCATTCGGCGTTCGCTCTTGCAGCGATGCGGACGATGTCAACGCCTTTTCCATGCTATGTGTAGACGAATAACTCATGAGGTAGCCTATGTCCAGAAGTTTGCTAAGGGTAGCCCTGTTCGCCATGTTCGCCGCCAGTCTGCCACACCCCACTGCCGTATCGGCCGATCAACCGCCGCAAGGAGGAGCGTTCTCCTTTCCCGTGCTGCGCATTCCCCAGATGGGAAAGGCGCCGGTGATGGACGGCACGGTGGATCTTGCGGAGTACGCGTCGGCTCTACGCTTCACGGGGGTCGCGGGGAATCCACTCGGGAAACCGTTCCTCCTGCCGGAGGCGCAACAGGTCGTCTGGCACCTCGGGTTCAGCGGCGACATGCTGTACATCGCCATGCGCTCCCCGCACGCCAAGGGAACCTATCCGGCCGGACGGGCGAAGGGCGACGACAATCCTGATGTGCTGTGGGGCGACCACACCGAGATCCAGATCCTGACCAACACGCGCGAAGAGGCGGGGAAACCGGGCAAGGGGTTCTTCAAGATCATGACCAACGCGCTGGGGACGCGGCATGACGCCCATTACTGGAACGGCACGCCTGGGACGGAGGATCTTTGGTCGAGCGGCGGCGAGTCGAAATCACGGGTGACGGACGAGTTCTGGGAGATGGAACTGAGCGTCAAGGCGTCGTCGGTCGGGCTCAAGCAGTGGGATGGCTCGAAGTTCGTGCTGCAGCTCGTGCGCGCCGACTCCCCCTCGGGGATGTATTACGGAGGACTTGTCGGAGAGAGCTGGATGAGCTGGCAGCGTTTCGCCGAGGCGGTCTGCGACGCCACGGCTCCCGCGTTCCACCTCGAGGCGCTCGGCGAGCCGATGGAGGGACGACTCGACGTCAAGACATCCGCCCAGACGTCGGCAGGCGAGCCACGGAAGATCGACGTGACCGTCTCGCTGGAGAACGCCACCGGAGCGCGGCTTTACGAGCAAAAGGAAGTGATCACCGCGCAGGCCGGCGGGAAAGCGGCGGCCGAGTTTAAAAAGGATGGCCTCGCCGTGTCGGACGTGACGATCGACGGCGGACGCAACTGGATCGAGATCAAGGCGGTATGGCGCGACGGCAAGGAGGAGAAAATACTCTTTCTCAACCGCATGCCCTTCATGAAAATGACCCCGGACTGGCGGACGAAGTATCTGGACACGTGGTTGTCGGCCAAACCGCCGGCGGGACAGTGGGATGCCGTCTTCGCCTACCAGCCTTACTCAAACATGGCGCTGGCGAAGGTCGACCTCGATTTCTTCGGCGTACCGGAGGAAACTAAGAAGGCGAAAACCTTCACGGTGGAAGTCCGGAAAAAGGGCGACTCCGCCAAGATTGCCGGGGGCGAGGCGACGCTCAACGCCGGGGCGGGCGAACTGCTGCTGGCGACGCCGGAGCTCGCCGACGGCGAGTACGAGGCGGTCTTCAAACTCGACGGCGGCTCCAGCCAGACCATCGGATTTCAAAGAAGACATTATCCCTTTGAACGCAATGCCATCGGTATGAGCGACGAGGTCATTCCTCCGTATCTGCCACTTGTCGTCAACCCCGAGAAGCCGGTCATCAGAGGCGGCGGAGCCGCGTCGGTGTCGCCGATCGAGAAACCGAAGGGCGATCTGGTGCTGATGTGGGGACGCGGCTATGAGTTCGGCGCAAATGGCCTTCCCGCACGCATACAGGCGACGCCGCCGACTGGAGCGTCCGGAGCGGTCGAGGACATCCTCGCCGCCCCGATTCGTCTCGAGGCCACTACGGGAGGCAAGCCGCTGCCCGTCGAGGCGTCCGGCTCACGCGTGGCGACTGCTCTACCCCACAAGGCGGTGGTGACGTCCGAGG
>CAYTFM010000157.1:0-12378 GCA_964436735.1 uncultured Victivallales bacterium
TGGAGGGGTATCTGCTTGGGGCATGGCTGGGCACCGATCAGGAGGCGCGGCGCCGAGGAGGCGACAGCGGGCTGGAACACCAGATGCGCGGCGCTTGTCTCGACGGTTTTGAGCGCCTCGTTGATGAGGAAGCGCAGGTCGAACACCTCGCGGCGCTCGTCGAAGTGATCCGCCTCGATCCTCGCCAGGTCAAGGATGTCGTTCATTATGGCAAGCAGGTCTTGTCCCCGACGCTTGACGATTCCCAGGTGTTCCCGCTGGATGCGTGTCAACTCTGAATTGATGACGAGATCGGTGAAGCCGAGCACGGCGTTCAAGGGAGTGCGGATCTCGTGGCTCATATTCGCCAGGAATTCGTCTTTGGCGCGGTTCGCCGCCTCGGCCGCCTCCTTCGCCTTGCGCAGTTCGGCCGTCCGCTCCTCCAGCATGCTTTCCAGATGCTGCTGGTAGGCGCGGTTCTCCGCCCGGAGTCTCGCCTTCTCAAGAGAGTTCTCTATCGTGTGGAGAAGGATGGAGATGTCTTCGATTGGCTTGGTGAGGTAGTCCCAGGCTCCTTCCCGAATGGCCGCCATGGCGTCGCTCAGAAGTCCGGTGCCGGAGACGACGATGACGGGGGTGTGGGGAAAGGTGGCGTTAAGCCGCGCGATGACCTCCATGCCATCGACTTCCGGCATGCGGAGATCAACGAGGACGATATCGGGGTATGCCTGCGAGAACAGTTCAAGGCCGATGCGTCCGTTCTCCGCCGTAAGGACGTGGTAGCCGGCATCCGTCAACGCCGCAGTGATGCTGTTGAGAATCTCTCGCTCGTCGTCTATAGCCAGAACCGTTGTCTTCATGACGGCGTCTCCTTTGCCGCGAGAGGGAGCTGTACGACAAACTGGGCGCCCTCGCCCAGGGAAGAGTTGACGCTGATCAGTCCTTTGTGGTTGCGGGTGATGATCATATAGGAGACCGAGAGCCCCAGCCCCGTGCCCAGCCCCGGGGGTTTCGTGGTGAAGAACGGCTCGAAGACGCGGCTGCGGACGCTCTCGTCCATGCCTGGCCCGTTGTCCTTGACCATGACCACGGCGTAATCGCCTTCCCGCCGCAGGCCCAGGGTGATCCGCGGCGCGCGCTCGGGCGGATTGGCGTCCAGAGCCTGCGCCGCGTTCTTGATCAGATTCAGAAAGACCTGTTCCAGTTCCACCGCGACGGCGGAGACGGCGGGGATGCCAGGGCTGTAGTCTCGGACAATTACTATGCTGCGGAAGTCGAAGCGTTTTTTCAGGTCATAGTCGTTGGCGGCGAGCTCGACGGTGCGGTCGAGAAGCTCCGGCAGGTTGATTGGCTGCATGGTGGACTCGCTTTTCCTGCTGAACTGCAGCATGTTCGAGACGATCTTCGCCGCGCGGGACGCTGCCGTTTTGATGGTCTGGATGAACTGCGGAATCTCCCGTTTGACGAGATACGCGCGCACGTCGTCGAGATTGAGCCCGAGATCCTTGGCCGTCTCCTGGTTGGGGGGGAGGTCTGGCTGGATGCGGCGTTCGATGTTCTGGGCCGACAGCGTGATGATGCCCAGCGGGTTGTTGATCTCATGGGCCATGCCTGCCGCCAGACCTCCAAGGGACACCATCTTCTCCGTCTGGATGATGAGCTCCTGGATGCGGTTCCGCTCCGTCACGTCCTCGATCCGGACGACCGCGCCTTCGACGCCGTCCGCCACCAGCGGATAGGAGATCACGTCATAGAAGTGGCGTTCCCCGTTTTTCAGTAACGGCAGTTTCTCCATCGAGACAGGGTGCCGCTGGGTGATCGCGCCGCGCATCGACTCGAACCAGGGGGCGAAATCAGGGAGCAGCTCCTTCACCTTCTTCCCCATGGCTTCCGCGGCGGGGATGTGGGTGAGCGCTTCCGCCTGTTTGTTCCACTGGGTGACGCACTCCTGATGGTCGAAGCCCACGAGAAGCGACGGCATGGAGTCGATGATGTTCGAAAGGTAGTTTTTCAGATGGCGCACCTGCTCTTCCGCCTGCTTGCGCTCGGTGATGTCGCTGACGACATGCACCAGTCCCCGGATGCGCCCGTCGTCGTCAAAGATGGGATCCGCGACGATCTCCAGCCAGCGTTTCCCCGCGGCCAGCTCCATGGACTCCCGGTGAAGGGAGCTCCGCGTGGATAGATACGGGCATTCCGTGATGGGGCAGGTGGTCTCGTGCACCACCTCGTGGCAGAGTCGGCCGATCACTTCGTCCGGAGTCTTGCCGAACATGGTGAGCGTGGCCTTGTTGGCGCGCAGGATCCGCTGATTCTCGTCCAAGAGCCACACGGCGTCGGCGACGGCGTCGAACGTGGCCTGCCACTGGGTGGCCGAGGCCCGCAGCGCCTCCTCGTCCTTCAGCATGTCCGCATATCGTTGTTCAAGCAGGCCGACCGTCTTCTCAAGAGATTCGCGCAGCGTCTCGAGCTCACCGAGGAACAATGTTTTCTGGGCAAGACCTGGTTCATGCTTCTCCTCGGAGCTGACGGCCACCGCGTAGCGCTGGAGTTTTCTCAGAGGCCTCAACACGACGCCCCACAGCAGAGCATAGAGGCTGAGGACGAGAATCGCGTCAAGCGCGAACACTGTGCCCACCATTGTCGCGAGGGTCTTGCGCAGCGTGGCGGCGATGAACGTCGAGGTGACGCGGAGCTCCACGGAACCGATGACCTCGCCTGAGAAAGTGATGTCACGCTGTTCGGACAGTGCGCCCGCCGTGGTGGGCGCGGTGTCGACAGCCGTCACCCCCCAGCTCCCGTCCCGTGCCCGCGCCACCCGCGTTCCCTTCTGGTCCTTCAACGTGACCACCACGCTGGAGACGTTGTGGTTGCTCATGACGCTCTCCACGACCTTCCCGATCTGCGTGGTGTCAAGATTCCAGACGGGCATCGCGAGTCCCGCCGCGAGCTGCTCCGTGAGTATTCCGCTCTCGTTGCGGAGGTCCGCCCATTTTCCATGACTTTCGGCGTGGTAGACGATGAGCCCGAGCGTTCCGGTCAGCGCGGTGGTCACGGTGACGAGGATGAGGATGACGAACACGGCGATGGAGATTTTACCGCGTGACAGCATGGTGGTGAATCTCCAGCGAACTAAGGAGTTGCGCGAAAACAATCATAGGAGAGCGGGTAATCTACATCACCTAAGGGCTCAGTTGAAGTATTTCGCGAGGATTTTCTGTAGCGTGCCGTCCTTCTGCAATTCCTGGATCGCCGCGTTGACCTTGGGAATGAGGGTGCGGGCGGGTGACTTCCGCGAGAAGCCGATGTGATAGTCCTTGGCGTAGTAAGGTTTGGACGCCGGAACGATCTTCCCCAAGTATGGGGCCTGACGGAGAAATGTGTTCGCGGTGCTCTCGTTGCACAGGAGGACGTCGATGTGCCGCTCCAGCAGTTTTTTGAAGTTTTGCTCCTCGCTGTTGACCTCCTCGAGGGTGAGCGGGAGCTGCTTTGCGGCCTGCTGGAACTTGTCGCCGTAGTTGTGTCCGGCGGTGACTCCTATCCTGAGCCCCCGGAGATCCTGGAAGTCTTTCCAGTCGAGGGGAGGGGAGCGGTCCGCGAGATAATAGACAAACTCCTGCTTTTTGATGATCACGTCGGAGAACTCGAGGTAGCGCGAGCGTTCGGCGTTCACGCTGATGACGGTCGCCGCGTCTTTTTGTCCGGATTCGAGGTAGCTGAGCATGCGTTTCTGCGGAACGAGCTCCAGATCGATCTCGGTGTCGAGTTCCGAGAAGACGGCGCGCATAAGTTCATAGGAGAGCCCCTCCGTCACTTTGCCGAATTTGTCCGGCGTGAACGGCGGCCAGTTGGCCTCCTCGACCAGGTGGACGATGGTGATCCGGTCGCCGGTCTCATCCGCGTGGATGATGGCGGGCAGGTGAAGCGTCAGGAGGACGGCGCAGAGCGAGGGAGCTAGTACCCTGTAAAACAAATAAGTTCCAAACCTATTTGTTTTACAGGGTGCTGGCACGGCACGTCTCATGGTGCGTTCCTTCACGGTCGACTATTGCTGGGTATAAACACTTATTGACGTCCTTGAGGCAGCTTAAGTAAACCCGCCTCAATCATGAATGTATCATCGTCAGTTGTCTTTGACAAGGGGGGGCAACCATGGCGTTGACCCTTGACGCGGGGTGTGGTGTCGGCTATACTAAAATATCATTAGAGGAATAATATTATATATGAAATATCAAGTCGCCCCATCACCCGCCCCCGCCCTCGCGAGGGGGATCGAGCTGCTCGACATGCTCGAGGACGGGCGTCCGCGGACGCTCGAGGAGCTTGCGAAAGCCACGGGCGTCCCAAAGGCTTCCGCCCTCCGGTTGTTGCGGACCCTCGAGTCCTGCGGGGCGACGAGCCGTCCCGAAGGGGGGCGTCGGCACGCCGCCCTACTGCGACTTGTCCCGCTTGAGTCGTCCGCCGCCGACTTCACGCGGCTTCTCCCGAAGATCCTGGAGGAGCTTGCCCGGTCGACCGGTTTCACGGCGGAGTGGTATGAGCCGGCGACGGAGGGCATGCTGCTTGAGGCCAGGGCCGAAAAGCCGGACGGCGAGGTCTCGGTAAGGGCGGGCGTCGGCTTTCTCAGAACATGGGACGGCGAACTCGACAGTGTGGCGGCGCTCGGGCTCGCCTTCAAAGCGAAGGGCTGCGGCCGACAGATTGACGGGCATTGGATCTACGAACCCGATGGCGTGCGGAAGAACATCACCGCCGCCCGGGCCGCAGCCATCATCCATGCCGCCCGCTCAGTGATGGCGTCGTACGACACGGCCTTCAACGTCAACGGCGTCCGGCGGCACGCTGCCGCCTGCGTCCGCAAAGGTGTCTTGCGCGGCGTCGCCGCGCTCGCCGCGACCTACCGTCCCGACGGCCTCTCGACGCCCGAACGCCTCCGTCATGCGCTGCTCCACGCCGTGGAGCGGCTCGACCAGGCGCCTTCTCTGAACCCTGACCCCGCCCCGGCCGATTTCCACTCCGTTCCAACCCTGAATTCGCCGCTGAACCCTGAACCCTGAAACCTTTGAGGAGACCTCTCGTGCGCATTCTCTTGCTCGATCTCGACACGCTGCGTCCCGACCACCTCGGCTGCTACGGCTATCAGCGAAACACGTCGCCGAACATCGACCGGATCGCTACGGAGGGCGTCCGCTTCGACAACTACTACTGCTCCGACGCCCCGTGCCTCCCTTCCCGCGCGGCGCTGATGACCGGACGCTTCGGCATCCACAGCGGCGTCGTGGGGCACGGCGGGACGGCGGCCGACCTGCGGCTCGTCGGCGCCGGGCGCGGGTTCCGCGACCTGTGCGGGGAGGCGAACCTGCCAATGATCTTCCGTCGCAAAGGGATGCGTGCCGTGAGCATGTCGCCTTTCCCTGAACGTCACTCGGCGTGGTGGTTCAACGCCGGGTTCACTGAAACCCACAATACCGGCAAGGGCGGCATGGAGTCCGCCGAGGAGGTCACGCCGGCGGCGCTGGACTGGATCGAGCGGAATGCCGTGGGCGACGATTGGCTTCTGCATATCAACTACTGGGATCCGCACACCCCGTACCGCGCCCCCGCGGCGTTCGGCAATCCCTTCACGAGCGATCCGCCGCCCGACTGGATCACGGAGCAGGTCTTCGCGGGACACCTCCGGCATGTTGGTCCGCACTCGGCCAACGAGATCGGCATGTATGACGACAAGACGAGTCCCGCCTACCCTCGGCATCCCGGATCGATTAAATATCTGAAGGGCGTCCGCAATTTTTTCGACGGCTACGACTGCGGCATCCGCCACATGGACGACCACATCGGGATGTTGCTCGCCGCGCTTGAGAGGAAAGGCGTCATGGACGACCTCGCCATCATCGTCACCTCCGATCACGGTGAGAACATGGGCGAGTTGGGGATTTACGCCGAGCACGCCACCGCCGACCACGTCACTTGCCGGATCCCGATGATCATCCGCTGGCCGGGCATGACAAAAGGACATGTCGACAAGGGACTCCACTACAACCTCGACCTCGCGCCGACTCTCGCGGAACTGCTTGAGGTACCCGCCCATCCCTCATGGGACGGGGCGAGCTACGCCGGAACAGTGCGGAGCGGGGCGGCGTGCGGCAGGCCCGAGTTGATCCTTAGCCAATGTGCCCACGTCTGCCAGCGGAGCGTGAGATTCGGCGACTGGCTTTATCTGCGCAGTTACCATGACGGCTTCCATCTCTTTCCGGAGGAGATGCTTTTCAACCTCGCCGACGATCCGCATGAGCAGCGCGATCTCGCTCCCGAGAGGCGGGATGTCTGCGGCGAGGCGGCCCGCCGCCTCCTCGCCTGGCACGACGCGATGATGGCCAGCATGTCGGCGGCCGAGGATCCGCTCTGGACCGTCATGCGCGAGGGCGGACCCTTCCACACCGTCGGCTGCCTTGAGGAATACTGCCGCCGCCTCGAGGCGACCGGCCGCGGATGGGCTGTCCCCGAGCTCATGCGACGGCATGGAAAATCCTAAACTGGCGGTGCGGCACGCGGAATTGCGGAGAGCGCGGCGGGACGTTGCATTGGAAGAGTCGGTCCCCCCTAGAGGATGAGTTATATGGCATGTCACATTTGCTATCCACTTAAGTGCTTGTATCTTTCATGCCTCGTAGCCTGGTTGGCGTTTTTTGTTGATGAAATACTTAAGTAGTACGACATATGGCAGATGCCGCTGAAAAGCTGATAGCCTCTCTCGCCCTGCTTTCCTCCCGTGACAAAATCGACCAGCGGACTGCGCTGGCGGTGATTGGGAAAATCGGGGGACAGGTCGAGATCGACTTCGATCTGCTGCGCCGCGAGGCGGGACGGAACCCCGGGCCGGAGTTCACCCAGTTGCTCAAACAGCTTCGGCAGCTCAGGGTCACACAGGCGTACCGCTGGCACGAGCTGAGAAGGAAGGGGGGGAGCGGAGCGGTGGACGCCTCGGCGCCTTTGCTGTGCGGTTTCCCCGCCGATCTGACGTTGGGATGGGAGCCGCCGGTCGACTTCTCCGCCGCTCTTGACGATATCATTCCCGCGGCGAAGGCATATTGCCTCCTCAGGCGGCACGAGACGGCGGCGGTCTCCAAAACCCTTGAGCGGTTGCGCTCCACTGCCATGACGCGCGGCGCGAAGCTGGGCGTCGAGTTTGACGCCGCCGCGAGGCTTGCCCTCGCGAACCTGAAGGATGAGGGGGGCGTCACTACGCAGATCAACCCCTTCATCTCTATCGCCGAGGCGAGGTTGATGCGGCAGGCGGAATCGGTGGTCAGCACGCTGCGGAGCGGTACGGCGGTCAAATGGGGGGAATATCCTGACGACATGGCATTGGACTCGCTGCGTGACGCCATCAAGAGCGAGGGTGATGGCAGGCGCAAAGACCAGTTGATCGACTTGCTGTGCGGCTGGCCCACGCGGAACACCGCCCGGCGGATTCATTCCTTGTGGTGGGATGAGCGCGTGCGGGAGCGGACGGAAGTCGTTCTGAGCATGCGTTTCGGGGACGACGAGTTGTGCGGGACGGATCTTGAGGCGTGGCTCGCCAAAGTCGGCGACGCGGCGGACAAGGTTCTCGACTCTGTGCGCCTCCACGCCCGCCGCGATGCGGCGGCGGTGCTGTTCGCATGGGGCATGGCCCGCTCGATGACCGATCTCGAGCCATTGGAGGAGTATTGCGCATGTGTCGCCAGCTCTGAGAGCGGACTCGTCTTTGACAGCGTCGCGCATCTGATTGCTTCGGAGGAGGAGGGAGCGTGCGCGCTCATTAAGAACGCGCCTGCCGCGTCAGCCGCGGAGGAGCCGATCAGCGCCGCCGTCCCGCCCGCCGCCGAGGTGGCTTCCGCTCCGACTCTTCAGCCCGCCGTGTCGGCTCCCGGTCCGGGCGCGGGGGAGCAAGCGGCGGTGGCGCCTCCGCCGCAGGCCCCTTCAATTTGGGAAACCCATCTTCAGCCGTTTTTCGCGGAGAACTGGTATCTTGTCGTCGGCATCGTCATGATGGTGGCGGGCGGTTCGCTTCTCGCCTACTACACGTGGGACAAGGGCTGGGTGCTGCGATACACCATTCTCCCCGCGCTGTTCGCCGTGTTCACCTGGATTCTCGCCTGGGGCGGCGCGAAGCTTGAGCGGCGGGACGACTCCTTCCACGGCATGTCGGCCCTGCTGCGCGGGGCGGCGGTGTCGTTCCTCCCGATGAATTTCATGGCGGTGGCTCTCCTGTCGGCCGATCCTGCCGTCAGTTCGAAGGCGGTCGTCGTGCCGCTCATGGCCCTCCTGTACCTTGTGGCGGCTGGATGGGGGTTGGTCAGATGGTGCGGAGCCGTCCACAAGCCGCTGGGCGTTCCGCTGGGGTTGACGCTGCTGCTCTTGAATTTCCTTGTGGTGCTGGGGCCGCTGGCGCGGACGCTCGGCGCAGCACCCGATGAGGAGTCGCTGCGTGGCGTGGTGGTGACGGGATTTTACCTTGGCTTCGCCGTGACGTTCGCCCTTTCGGTCTTCTTCTCCCATAGAATTTTAACCCCCGCCTTGGCCGCCCGGCAGCTGGTGCCGTGGTTTTTCGGCGCCACGCTGACGGTGACGTTCCTGCAGGTGTTCGCCTGGGAGCATGGGTTCCTCAAGATGCTGCCGAAGGTCCACACCTACGCGCCGGCGTTCATTCTGTCGGGATGGCTTGTCCTGTTCGGCGAGCGCAAGGCTCTCGCGATGGCCCCGGAGACGGCGTTACGGGGAGCCGAGTCGTTTCTGGGGGCGGCGCTGGTGCTGCTTGGTGTCCTCATGGGGAATGCCGACCCATGGATGCGGGTGGGCTGTTTTGTCCTCGCTGGTGCCGTGTGGCTGCAGCAAAGCTTCCATCACAAACAGGATGTGAACTACTGGATAGCGCTGTGCTTGTTCACGCTTGGCATCGCCTCGGTGGGGGTACTGCCGGGATTTGATCCGCAGTGGCGGCCGTCGCTGGGAATCGCCGCTGCGGCGGCATTCGGTGTGGCGTTGCTCTTCCTCGACGCTGGGCGACTTCCACAGTTGCATGCGGCGTGTCGGGGGATGCAGGCGACGATCCTTCCGTTGACCGCCGTCGTCGCCGTGCTTTCCCAGCTGTGGCGGGGGACGCCGCCGTTGTTGACGGCGTGCTTCATCCTGGCCGCGGCGGCGATGATGCTGTGGCGCGCCTTCAGCGACCGAAGCCAGCGGTGGCTGTATTCGTTCGCCGCCACCCTGCTGCTGGCTCTCCCCTATGTGGGATGTATGGACGTCGCCGCCAAGAGCCTGCGGGGCAACTGCATGGACTTCGGCCTTGGCGTTCTTTCTCTTCTCTGGTTGTTGTTCGTCGCTGCCGCGCGGAGCACGTTCATGCGGGAGACCAGGTCGACTGTCCTTTTCTTCTACGGAATGTTCGCCGCGGCGTCACTGACGCTCCGGCTGGTTGTCGATACGCCACAGGCGACGGAGACGCTGGACAATCTGCCGCTGCTGTACCTCGCGACGCCGCCTTTGTTGCTGATCTCTTTGGCGCTGTGCGCCTTCCACTCCCGCTCGCTCATTCCCGCCGCTGTCGCCGCCTACATCGGCGTGGCGTGCTACATCGAGATGCGGCCGGTCGTGCAGCTGCTGGCGGAGAGCCTCTCTTGGGGAAGCGGCCTGGGCAGCGCCGTCGCCGCCGCCCTTTTGATGGCCGCGGTCTTTCCCGTCGAGAGGCTTTCCTTCCTTAAAAAACTCGACGGGGGCGACAAGTTTTTTGGCGTGAGCGATTTCCCCCTTCTGCGGCGTGATCACTCGCTGTTCACCTGGCCGATGCTGGCGACGGCGTTGTATCTCGCCGTGAAGGTCGATCTCTACAGCGGCGGCGTCAAGTGGACGATGGGAGTGGCGGGGTGCAAAACGGGGATCGCCCTCGTCGTCACGGGGATTTTCTGGAAGCTGCTCGCTGCGCATCAGAGGGCCGCACCGTTCGCCCGGGCGGGGACATGGCTCGGATGGGGGTGCGTTCTCGGTGGCTTTTTCCTCTTCCATTACAAGGCGGTGGTGCAACCGCGCTGGGATGCCCCCCTTCTCGCATTTTTCGCCACGGCGCAAGTCGCATATTGGATTTGGCTGCGCGCTGCGAAAGCGTATTCTTGGATAGATGGGCTCTTCGCGCGGCCCGCGCGGGAGCTGCTCAGATGGGGAAGTGTGTTGGCCTTGGCTCTGTGCGTGGTGGCGATGCATGACGGCGTCCAACCAGCGGAATTGCGATGGATCATGGGATTCATGGCGCTGCAGATGGTGTGGCACGGGGTCGCGGACGGCAGTTATGTACATGGAACGGTGCTGTTCCTATGGGTGGTGGTGACCGTCGTGGCGGCGTGCGTGCCGGGTGAGGGATGGCTTCTACCTCGGGTGGCCACGCAGGGTTCCTTGACGCCGTTGCTCGTGGTGATGCTCGCGATTCATGCGCTGCAACTCGCCGTCGAGCTCTGCAAGGCGCGGTTATATGAGTTGCTCAGACCGTTGCTTCTGCCGCACATGGCTGGCGCGCTGCTGTTCGCCGCCTGCCTCATTCCTCTCGCCTTCTCGGAGGCGGTGAACCCCGCCTGGGAGTGGTCCGCCGCACGCAGGGCGATGGTGCTTGCTCTTCTGTTTTTGTCATCCAGAGCGACGGGCGCCTCGGTGTTCGCGCTGGCCGCCTCCTTCATCCTTTACGCATTGACGTTCTCGTTCGCTCCCTCCAGCGCGGATGGCGAGGTCTTCCGCTTGCTGGCGACGCCTTGGAAGCTGTCGCTGTTCTCCGTCTCACTCGCCGCCGCGGGGCATGCGGGATGGCTCCTGCGGCGCTATGCGCCGTTTCTCGCCGTCTCGCCGGTGCTTCCAAATAGTGTTGCGGGGGATGCGTCCAAGTTGTTGGGCGGAATATGGTTTCTCGCGTCGGCTGTCGCATTGGCGGGGTTTTCCGAGTTCTGGCATGTGATATGGCCGGAGCTGAGGAATTCTCGGATTGACACTGTAGCCCCATTTCTTGGGGTAGCTGCCGTGCTGCTGTGCGCCTGGCGGATCCGCTCGCATGCGCTGTGTGCGATGTCGTCGTTCCTGTTCTCGGTAGGGGCCATCCATGTCGTCCACGTGTGTTTCGGCGACCGTCTTTTCGCATGTGGCCTTTCCCATTTTCACATCGCGGGGCTAGGGCTTGCCGTGGCGATACTCTCGTTCTGGCTGGCCCAGTTGTTCATCCGCGGCGAGAAGGGACGGTTCCTGCTTGACGTCTCACGCCTTGTCTGCGCCGGTCTTGTGCTGCTTCTGCTGCCGATGAACTACTTCACGCACCCCGACCTCACGCTGATGCCGTGCAGCCGTTTCATCGTCACGGGGCTTGTCGCCTTCCTGGCTGCGCTGTGCTTCAGAGGGGCGGCGCGGAAGCCGCTGAGCGCTGTCGACGAGGTGACGAGGACGTTCGAAGTGGTGTATCATTTCGGCGTCGCGATGGTCATTTGGTGCGCCTCCCTGCTTGTCCCCGCGCTGCGGACGCCCGAGACCGCGCTTGTCGCCTTGGGGTTGCCGGCGTTGTATTTCTCCGGATGCGCCGAGTTCGCCCATGCGAAGGGGCTTCGCTCTCTGCGCGGATACCGGGACTCGGCGACGGGAATGGTGTTCGCCGTGCTTGGCCTCTATGTGTTTCGGGCGGTCTTTCAGATGATGTTCTTTCCGGAGTCGTCGATCGACACGAATCACTATCACTATAATTCTCCTGTGGTCATCGCCGCCGCGTTCGTGATGCTTCGGCTTCATGCGTGCGGAGGGTCGTGGTGGTTGGCGTTCTACGGCGGCCTCTCCTTGATGTTCGGTTCCTATTTCGCCGTCACCTCCTTTCCGCGTCTCACTCCTTTCGAATACCCCCTCAACGCCGCATGGGTCGCCCTGCTGATGGCGCATTTCTGGACGGTCGCCAGCTATGCCAGATCTCCTCTGCGGACGGCGATCCAATTGATTGGGCGGATCGATGATGCGTTATGGGACGTTACCCGGAGGGCGTGGGGCTACTGTCTGGTTGGCGCGGCGCAGTTCATGACGTTTGTCGGGCTCTTTCATGCGTTCGACAACGAGCCGAAACTGTTCGCCCCCCTCTTGGCCGCCGGGGCGACCATCCTTGTCCATCATGGGGTGATCAAACGGTTCCCGCTCTACTTCGGGCTTGCGGGACTTGAGTTGGTGACGGCGTTGCACGCCGACTTCTTCGTCGAGAGTTACCTGAAGAAGGACTTCGTGATCAGCGGCACGGACTACACGGCGCGCGTGATCGAGTACGTCCCTGATTTCGCGATGGGGATGAATTCGAAGAAGGTCACCTCCCGCAGCCTCGACCCGAATAACCCGGCCTTCCGGATCATCGTGAAG
>CAYTFM010000157.1:12388-20288 GCA_964436735.1 uncultured Victivallales bacterium
GATCCTCGCGCTCCTCGCCGGTTGGGCGGGGTTGCTCATACTTGAGGCGGTCTGGAAAGGCGGATTGCCGCGGCGCGCGGTTGTCTGGGGGGCCACCGGGTTTTTCGCCATCTGCCTCTCGCACGTGTTGTTTCACCATTATCCGTGGTCGACCGCCGGTCTCTGGGCGTTCTTCTGCATGGCGGTTCTGGCGGCCCTTGCGCCTTCCGGCAAAGAGGAGGCGCTGACCGGAAGCGAGGCCGTCTTGGGGGGTGTCCCATTCGCGGCGGTTCCCTGGTTGCTGTACTTCAGTCAAATCCCGTACGTTGAAGCCGATCCCGCATGCTTTTTCAACGCGTGGGCGGTGCTGCTGTCCGTGGCCTCTGTTATGGCGATGACTGTCGGAGTTGATTGCCTGCCTGACGTTCACAGGATACGATTGGCGGAGTTCGAGCGGCGCAAGTCGGGCAGGGGATGTGTCGAGGTCGCATGTCAATGGCTGCGGCATGCCGTGGAGGTGAGAACCGCCGTCCTTTTCACAACGTTTCCCGTTGTGCTGCTGCTCCAGGTGACGCATTATCACGTGGCGTTCACTGAACGTGAGTTTGTCGCCTATCTGCTCATCATGCTGGCCTTCGCCACTTTGTGGTATGTGCAGGGGAGGCGCAGGAAACACGCCTTGTGCTTTTATTTGGCCGAGGGCGCGGTGTTCGCGGTGTTCTTCGCCGTGAGACGGCAGCTTGTGTTGACGTATGACGCATGGGACTGCAACTACGACATCTGGGTGGCGCTCGCCGCCTCCTTCATCATCGCGGCGTCGAAGAGGATGCTTGACGCACGGCCCGCCGAGGAGCGCGCGCCGGCCGTGTTGACCCTGTGCGCCATGCCACTGGTGTCGATGCTGTGGGTCGTCGTCAACCATCTTGGCGTCAACACCGCGTTGATCGTGCTCGCGCTCAATGGCATGATTTTCGCCTTCCTCGGGAGGGAGGACAGGCAGTCGCCCTACAACATCGGTGCCGTCGTCGGCTTCCTCTCGTTCGTGCTGCTGCTGTTCTGGGGGAAACTGGGGCTTGCGGCGCTGCACGCCTACGTCATTCCCACCGGTATTGGAGTCATCGTGCTGCTCCACCTCTTCCGGGACAGCGTCAGAGCCGACGTCAGGAACCAGGTCCGGATGATCACGGTCGTCGTCATGCTGTGCTGCTCGGCTTACTACGCGTTCGCCGACCATACCTACACATGGTTGCAGATCGCGGTGATGGGAATCCTCTCGCTTGCGGTGATGACACTCGGCGTGGGAAGCCGCATAAAGATGTATCTGCTATGCGGTTTTGGCGGGTTCATGGTGACGATCATCTTCGCCATGACCAAGGCGTTCATCCTGTACGCCGTCGACCGCAACGTCAAAATGACGATCATCGGGTCGACCATCTTTCTCGTCGGCGTCCTGCTGGTCGCTGGGGCTGTGTATGCGCGAACCCACCAAGAGATGATTCAGGCGTTCGCCGCCCGCTGCCGGAAACTCCTGGGTGAGTGGGAGTAGTAGTTCCCAAGGCATGCGGTCGTTGGGTGCGTTTCTGCAACTCCCTGCGCGGTTGTCGCACGGCCTTCCCAACTCGTCCGCCTGTCAACGAGATATCGGGCGATCTTCTTGTCTCATGGTTGACAAAACGATGCGAATCGGTTAAAATTGTCTTGGTAACACGTGTTGGCAATCCTGGGGACCGGTGGTGTTCATGGCAGAGCACAGGCAGGTGACGCGAAAAGATGTGGCGGTGCTGGCGGGGGTCTCCGGTCCCACCGTGAGCCTTGTCCTGAATGGCGTCGAGGGCGTCCGCGTGCGGGAGGAGACGAGGAAAAGGATCTTCGCCGCCGCCGAGCGTTTGGGATATCGGCCGAACGCCAGCGCGCGATCTCTCGTCACTGGCACCACTGGGGCAGTGGGAGTCGTGCTGTACCATGTCGGCACGCCGTTCAGCCTCTACCCGGCGGGAATACTTTCCGGCTTCTGGAACGTCTTGTGCGACAGATCGTTGAGGATGTTTATCGAGAATGGCCAGTCCGGAGCCACCGCGGTAAGGCTTTTCGCTGAAAGGTCTGTCGATGGCATGCTGCTGCTCGCCCCGCCGTTCAGCGCTGGCGAGGAAGCGCGTCGGTTATGTAAATCGGGGTTCCCTCTGGTGCTTGTGGGCGACAGGTTCGATAGTCTTGAGACGGATTATGCCGACATCGACAATTATGAGTCTGGCAGGCAGGCGATGAAGGTTCTGCTGGATGCGGGGCATACAAGGATTTTGCATATCAGTGGCCAGCAGGGGCTCAGTTCGGCCAGAGAGAGGCTCAAAGCCTACAGGGACGCGTTGCGGGAGGAGGGCTTGAGGTGCGATAAGAAACTGGTGTATGAGGGATTTTTCGGCGCGGCGGCGGAAGGGGTGAAGGCTGTGGAGTCGGCTCTCGGTGACGGAGTTGACTTCACGGCCGTCTTCGCCAGCAGTGATTCTTTGGCTTTTGGCGCGGTTGAGGCGCTTGCCCGAAGAGGGGTCAACGTTCCCGATGATGTCTCCGTAATCGGTATTGATGGCATGCTGAGCTATCCATTAGAAGGACAGAGGCTTACGACGATACGCCAACCCCTTGAACAGATAGGCCGCACCGCCGCCGGGATGTTGCTTGAGAGGATCGACGGCTATGTCGGTCCACCAAGGATGCGTCTGCTTAAAGGCGAAATGCTGACGGGTACGACGGTCCGTCCTCCCAGGCATGCGAAAGAATGATAGGCCTCGTGAAGTTGTCAAACTCGTTTTTCAAGAGAAAGGCTTGTTGTATGCGCCTGAACTTCACCGTTCGCGACCGAATGCTGGCGGAAGAACTCCAAGGGGAAAGCCGGAGAAGGGGAGCCTTCACCTTGATCGAACTGCTGGTGGTGATCGCGGTCATCGCGATCCTGGCGTCGATGCTACTGCCGGCCTTGAAGTCCGCGCGTAGCGTCGCGCGGCAGACGTTCTGCCTCAACAACCTCAGGCAGATCGGCCTCGGGTTCTTCAACTACTGCGACACTTTTGACGGGTATCTGCCGCCAATGCTCTCGAATCCGCTCAACTTCTACCAACCCTTGGGCAACGAGACCCTCGAAAGCGCCGGTTGTGTTCAGCGGAAGATGTTCCTGTGCCCTGAGATGGAGGCGTCTTCCTTTAGCTGGCCATGGTTCCCTCACTACGGTTTCAACTTTGCGCTCTCCAATGGGCTTCCCGTTCCTGACGCCTCCTATCGGCTTTCGCAGTCGGCAGCTCCCGCGGCCAAGCTTCTGCTGCCAGACACGTGGGACAACAGAGCGGATGGCACCTCCGACACGACACGGGGTTTTTTCAGAACCTATTTCGATCCCACGTACTTCAGCAACACGGATTTCGGGCGCCCCGCGGGGAGGCATCAGAAGAAATGCAACATCCTGTGGCTGGACGGGCACGGTGACTTCGTCAACGTGATGAATATCATGAACCCGTTTTTGCAGGAGCCCTTCATCTGGACGACCAATGCGGCGAATTTGAAATGGTGAGGGGCCGTGTCCGCATAGTGTATACTCAAGCGATCCAGGTTCTATGCCATGTGTGAAGTTCGAATATTCATGAAATGTGTGAAAGGGGCACAGACTATGAGGGCAATAAGGGACTTCGCCGTCTCAATGGTGATCATCGGTGGGATTTGCTCGTGCGTCAGTCATGATGAAGGCAGACAGAAAGGGGAGATCGCCGCGCCGCGCTTCACCTGGCAGGCGGAGAACGCCACGGTGTTGCCGACGGGTGATCTGGAGTGGGATCCCCGCCCATTCACATTCAACGCGGGGGCGTCCGCGCGGTACATCGATTTCGATGGCGGCGACGACTCCAAGGATGGCTCCTCCAAGGAGACCGCATGGAAGCGCCACCCGTGGGATCCGAAGGCCGAAGGCAACGCCAAAACCTGTTCAGGTGTTCATTCCTACGTGTTCAAGGGAGGCGTCTATTATCGCGGCGAGATGGCCGTGAGGGACGCCGGGGAGCCAGGAAACCCCATCAAGCTGATCCGTGACCCGTCCTGGGGAAAAGGCGAGGCGGTGATCTGCGGATCGGAGATCGTTAAAGGCTGGACAAAAGGGGCCGACAACAAGGACATTCCAGAGCCGGAGAAGGTATGGTACGCAGATCTCGACTATGCGCCCCGCTCCGTCTGGATGGTTCGTGCGGAAGGCGATTTCCTGCGCATCCCTTTGGCGCGCATGCCCAATTGGAAGGTGTCGGATCCCGAAAACGTGAGAAGCGAATGGTGGAGCTTCAGCGAGCCGGTCGAGTGGGACAAGAGCATCACCGAGGTGGACGGCAAAAAGATGCACCTGTGCGGAGATTCCCGGAACATCAAGGACAAGCCGAAAGAGCTTTTCGAAAACGCGTTAATCTGGTATGAAAGAGCCGGTGTCGCCTCCATGCCGCATGCGACACCCGTGCGGCATGTCGACGCGGCGCAGGGCAAACTTGGTTTCTGCGGGTGGCACGATGTCGACAAGGCTTCCGGCATAATCATGAAGGGATGTCGTTACTACTTGGAGGACAAGCCGCAGTACCTGGACGATCCCGACGGCGAATTCTGGTTCGACAAGAAGGGCACCGGCGGCCGACTGTACCTCCGTCTTCCCGGCGACGCCGATCCGAACGCCGTGCGCATTGAGGCCGCCAGGCGCGGAAGCCTCATTCACGGCGAGAAAGTTGAGCATCTCGACGTCAGCGGCCTGACCTTTCGGTTCACCAGCACAAATTGGGACATAACAGAGCATTATTATGACTTCTCGGTCAAACCCTTTGTGCATCGGCGCAGTGTGCATCCCGCATGCGTCGAGATCTGGGGCAGTGGACGTGACGTCCGCATCGCCAACTGCCTGTTCGAGCATGTATACTTCCCCGTCCATGCCAAGGCGCAAGCAAAAGATACGCTCATCGACGACGTGACAGTCGAGGACAATGACATCCGGCACACGGACTATTCCGGCATCGTGCTGGTGGACGGTGGCGTACACAGCCACGTCCAACCGCGTGGCCGCCTGGGCGATGTGCGCGTGTTGCGCAACCGTTTGTTCGACATCGGAGGACGTCCTCTCCGTTTCTCTGGGGGGCTGGGAAGCATTAATGTCGCCGGCGCGGAGACAGTCGAGATTGCCGGAAACATCATAGAGCGCGCGTGGAATCAGGGCGTAAATGTCACTGGCGGCAAACCGCATCTTGCCTGTGGCGACGTTCCCTTCTCTCGCGTCCTGATCCACCACAACAAGGTCTGGAACTCCCTGCTTGGAACGAGCGACTACGGCGGCATCGAAACGTGGCAGGGCGGTCCAGCCTATGTCTTCAATAATCTCTCCCGCAACGCTCAGGGTATGTGGCTGTGGCAGCTTATGCAGCAGGAACAGAGGAAATCTTCCGGCTTCGGCCATGCCTACTACCTTGATGGCGCGTTCAAGAACTACTACTTCAACAACATCGCCTGGGGCAAGACCAACGATCAGACCAGTCCGCTGGTCAATTGCTCGGCCTTCCAGGAGATAATCGGCTACCAGAACACGTTCTTCAACAATACGGCGTACAATTACGTCGTCGGCTCCCGCCGCCAAGACCCCGCCGCCGGGCGGAACAAATATCTTGGCAACGTGTGGAGCGGGATGAGTGAGCAGGTGCTGCGTCATGGCGAGCCCGCCAGGATCACCGGCAAGGAGGGCAATGCCGCGGATGTCGGGAAGGGCTCGGCCCATTACGCTCTGGAGACCGACGCCTACGCGGGCAATGTCTTCCATGACTTCAAGAAGCTGGGCGCGTTCGAGCCTGATGAGGGATGCGTGGGATGGAACATACCTGAAGACCGCCTGCTGTCGCTCGACGGGGGCAAGGCCGCCTTGGAGAAGAGCACGTGCATGGTCTCGACGCTGGGCGTGGTCAGCCTGGAGCAGCCATTGCGCGATCCGGCGAACGGCGACTTCCGTCCGGCGAATGGCTCCATCACCTCGGGAGGCGGCGCGAAGGTGTTCGTCCCGTGGACGCTTTCCGGCGTGGCCGCCGAGTGGAACTTCTACCACACGGGCGATGATCCGACCAACCTCATCGACGAGCACTGGCGCATGACGGATTACTTCCGTGATCGGGCCGATTACCGCAAATGTCCCCTGTATCCGTTGAAGGCCATGAACGTCGATGCAGGCGATTATGTCAACGGGCCGCTGGAGGACTGGATCTCCGGCGCCCTGCGGCTGGAGGCCGCGCGGAAGCAATACGCCACGCTCTCCAATGCCGAGATGATGAAACCGTTCTCCTACGAGGGGCTCACCGTAAGCCTGCACGAGGGTGGGGGGAAGAAGTCCTTCACTGCCGAGGGTGAAGCTCTGAAGAATCCCCAGATATACAAGGGCAATCTCCTGATCGAGGCATACTTCCAAACCGTTGCCGGTCACACCGCGGGCGTGTTGGTCGAAAAGATGAAAGACAGCGGGTACAGCTTGTCCGTGGACGCGGAAGGGCGGATGGAGTTCGTCGTCAAAGGCGGCGGCGCGGCCTCCGCCCTTGCCAGCAAAAGCGCGATCAACGACGGCGCGTGGCACCATGTCGTTGCCGAGGCTGATCGCCAAGCGAAAACATTGGCGATATATGTGGATGGCAAACTGGAGGGGAAGGGTGCCGGACTTGACGGCGCAGTTTCCCTCGCCAACGATGGCGACCTCTTCGTCGGCGGCACAGCCGCGGGACGTCACTTCGATGGCACCTTGGACTTCATGCGGCTGGCGCACGGGACTCTGGCCGACGCCAGGACGACGATCGAGGAACTCTACGCCTGGGAATTCGACGGGCCTTTCCTGCGGGATTTCACGGGGAAGAAGGCCGAGGGAGGCAGGCGCGACGCGGGAGCGCTGCAGGGGAGGCCGTAACAACGGTGAGTGGGAGTAGTTGTTCCCCATGCATCAGGCTCGTGCGCGTTTCTTCAACTCCCTGCGCATTTGTTGCACGGCTTTCCCTTCCATGCTATACTAGACAACAGGATGCCGCGTATGGACGGCATTCAAGACCATTAAAAAAACACTTTGAGGGTGAAGTGATGTCGGGCGGAGAGGAGGCCTTGGATGGTCGACCGGCTTGAGCGAACCGCCGGACAAATTGTTTATGATGTGGATGACAATTCAAAAGCATTAAAAATCTGGGAAAACACTCCGAGGGTGGGATGATACGAGCGGCGTGGTTGCCGGTGATGGGCGGTGCGCGGGAATGTTCCTCCGCCCGGATTGTTTATAGTTGTGGAAGACAAATCAAGACCATTAAAAATCTGGGAAAACACTCCGAGGGCGAGATGAGGCAGGCGAAGGGGACGCCAAGGATCGTCGGCCGGTTCATGCGAGTTATCGGACAGATTGTTTGTAATGTGGATGACAATTCAAAACCATTAAAAATCTGGGAGACAGGCATGGCTCGCACGCATAGTTGTACTCCGAACCAGCCGATCCCGAATCGGACGCGGCGTCAGATTTTTACCCTGGTGGAATTATTAGTCGTGATCGGCATCATCGCGATCCTCGCCTCCCTCCTGCTTCCCGCCTTGTCCAAGACCAAGACCAAGGCGCAGCAGATCGCCTGCCTCAACAACATGAAGCAGCTGGCCGCCGGGGCGATGCTCTATAGTAGCGACAACGCCGATTACCTGCCGGTCGCCTCCACCTCTTACACCTATTTTGCGATCCACTGGAAGCTTCAACTCGCCCAATACGTGGGCAATAATGCCGTTGATTTGTCGAACCCCTCGCTGGGACTCGGCTGCTTCAGCTGTCCCACCTGGAAGCCCCATCCCTCCTCGGTCGCCACCAACGCCTGTTCGAGCCGCTTCTTGCGCGAGTACGCCTGAAGCGTGACGCCGGTGC
>CAYTFM010000158.1:0-4545 GCA_964436735.1 uncultured Victivallales bacterium
CATCAGGCCTCGCTTGTCCGGCATGCCGCTGAGTCAGGCGCAGCCAGACCGTGCGGCCCCCCGGCGCTGCTGTCGACGCCGACGGAGTCGGTATGGCGGGCTCCGCCCGCGAAACAAAGCGCAGCCAGGTTTGCGCACTGCACAGCAATTCATACGCGTTTTTCATGGGGTTGCCTTTCCCCGTGCCATTTCCGTCCATTTTTGTGCGGTGTCGCGGCGGTTGATCAGGGGGACGGCGTCCTGCACCCAGGTGATGAACATAAGATTGTCCGGATAGAGTTTCACGTTCTCGTCCTCGTTGCGCAGGTGGATGATGAAGATGAGGAGGTCCGGCTTGAAGTCGTGGATGGTTTTGACCATGCGCCAAGGAGGGAGGTCGAGGTCCATTTTGAGGATTCGCGTCTCCCAGCCGATCTTCTCGAAGGCGGTGCAGGTGTCGCGTGTGCTGTACTGGACGACCGTGCTGCTGGTGTGGGTGGGCATGAGAAGACGTGGCTTACGGCCGGCCGAGCCACTGATGATCTGGGCGAGTTGCTCGTCGCTGATGGCGTCATAGTAGGCGTCATTCTCCTTGCGCATCTCCGCGGTTTCCTTTTCTCGTCTCACGTAGAGCGCGGCGAGCGGTTCGATGAGGTGGTTGACGACGTTCTCCGGCAGTTCGGAGACGGGGATGAACAGGTGTGAACGTTGCTCGTTCTCTTGGCAGAGTCTCACTAACTCCCTCACGTCATCCTTCCAGTAGAAGAGAACTTCCTGGCGCGAGATGATGGCGGAGCGGTCGGTTGCCTTCATCCACGCGGCGAGGCAGGGGAGTGAGTCGACGATCACATAGATGGGGCGGAAGGGCTCATGGTGGGCGAGGCGGCTCTCAAAGTGCCGGAACACCGTGTCGAGGACGTAGCCGGGAGCGAGTCCCACGACAACCGCCGGGCAGAGCCCCCCGAACAGTCTGTTCTCCATCAGCCTGATGGATTTCGTCGCCAGCTCGATGGGGTTTGTGGGCGACGAAATGGGCCCCCATTGCCCCGAGGCGTTCCGCATGGCGTAGCATATGCCGCCATCCTGGGCGTCGGCAACGCCGACAGTCTCGGGATCGAGTCCCGCAAGCATGGCGGCGAGTCGCGGGAAGCGCGACTGGAGAAGGGAAAGATTTGTAGGGTAGTGGTTGGTCATTGGTCATTGGTCATTGGTCATTGGTGGGGGCACGGAAAGGGTTCAGGATTGGGGCGAAGCGTAAATCCGTCGTGGCGGGTTCAGGGTCGCAGCGAAGCGAAGATTCGCCGCGGCGAATTCAGGGTTCAGGAGTGCTTGAAGGAAGAGTGCGTCATCGTCATCCCTGGGGCGTCCGGTTGCTTGCTTGTCCCAGTCCATCGAGAAACGGGGCATGCCGAGGAGGCGCATCGCCGTCCCCCCATGAGGGCATAACGGGCCCCGATGCCATTCAGGCGGCGTATCACTTCTTCCATACGTGTATTTTGCTTTGTAATCGTCGACGCTTTTCACTTGATACATTTCCTGAAAATGTTCTATCACTATATCGTTTGGGAAAAATGTTATCCCACGTGTCACGACGGAAATGTATTAGAATAAAATTTTGGCGACAAAATTTTCTTCGGTACTATTCTATGGAGACTTGGGTTGCAGGCGAGGCCCGCCTTGGCAAATTCCGTGTCCCTTAATGCTCCGCCCCGTCGCTCGCGGATAGGGGAGCGACGATACGAGGTTAGCGGTTTAACGCTCTTGCAAATAACAAGAAACCAACATCACCACACCTCGCACAAGGCGGGCCGACCGCCCGATCAATCGGACGCGTGCGCTGAATGGCACGGCTGCAACTTGGGGTGCGGGCAAGCTCCGCTTTGTTACAGCGTGTATGATACCATGGACGGTCTATGCGTCAATTCAACTCAAATCCCATGGGAAAACCACACAAGATTCATGCCCGTGAAAAGGGAGGCTGGAGCTATTCTGTCGCCAGACCTATTCACGGAAAGTGGAGGCGTTCCGGGATCTTGCGGCTTCCCCTCTTTTTGCATGGGGTGTTGTCTTTTTATGCACCCGGGTGCATATTATGGGCGCATGGGGCGTTTGGCGGGAGCCGCGCCACTGTGCGGAACGAGACAAAACAAGGAGGTGTTCACATGGCGAAACGTCCAGCGTACAACGTCGGTCCGGTCACATTGCGCTCAATGCCGTTCTGGTGCGTCGGCAATCCACTTGGCGATCCCTTTGGTTCAAAGGTTCTGGCGTCGGTGGACTCTATCGGCGTGGCAAAGATCCTGTGTGAGGCCGCGGGGGAGGGCCTGATCGAGGCGACCTCATTTCATGACGATGATTTGGTTCCCTTCGACCCGAAGAATGTCAACGACGACCTGGATCCGAAGAGTGAGGTCAGCAAGACGCTTAAGACGATCAAGGGCATGCTCGACAAGGCCGGCATCTCGGTGAACACCGCCACCTGCAGTCTGCATGGCGATCCGATTTTCAGAAACGGCGGTCTGACCAATCCCGATCCGGCGATACGCAAACTCGCGCGGTTGAAGGTTGAGCGGACAATCCGCATCGGTCACTTTTTCGGTGCCAAGTATTTCACCTACTGGGTGGCGCGCGACGGCTTCGAGGTCGGCGTGAAAGTCCCATGGGAGAAGGTGTTCGGTTGGATCGCCGAGAGTCTCGACTACGCCCACGACTACATCAAGAAGAACAAGTTCACCAGCTACATCGGCGGCACCATCGAGCCGAAACCAAACGAACCGCGCGGCTTCATGTTCGTGCCGACCTCCGGGCATGCGGTGGGGCTGATCTGCGCGAAGCTGAAGAATCCCGACTTCTGGGGCGTCAATCCCGAGCTGCTGCAGCATGAGAGCATGGCGCTGATGAACGCCTTGAACACGGTCGCCTTTCTCATAAGCACCGGCAAGCTTTCCTTCCTGCATTTCGGCAACCAGATCAAGGCGCAGTTCGACAACGACTTCCCGCCGCTCGTCGGCCCCGAGGGACTCAAGGAGACCGCCCAGATGTTCTGGGTGCTTCAGAAGATGGGCTGGAAAGGCGTCGTGGAGTTCGACTGCCACATGCTGCGCGCCGAGGGGGATCTGAAAGATCCCATCGGTTGCCGCAAGCGGTTCATCCGCAACTGCGTCACCGCCCTTTCGATCGCCATTGAGCTGGCCTCGCGGATCAAGGGCGACTGGATGGAGAAACTCGAGCTCAGCACGGCCGACCTCGAGGGGACGATGCGCATGTGCGGTCTCGATCCCAAGAAGATCGCCAAGGCGGTCGTCAGCAAGTAGATCCGAGTTTGACACACCGGCGGGAATCGGAGCGGTCGCTTCGGTTTCCGCCATTTTTTTAAAGTGACAACCGCACAATGGGGCGTCCCGTTCTCCGGGACACAGTGGCGAACGGATGTTCACTTACTTCAATCGTTCAGGGAAGTTGCTATTTTATTGATGCGTGCTGAATCTCGCGCGATGTGCTGGGATGACTTTTGACGAGACTGTTGCCCTATTGCCGGGATCTTCGCCGAACCGAGTGCTGGGGCCGACAAACGACTGATGCGTAGATGGGGAAACCATCATTTGGGCAATTTGCCGTTGAAGTCCCTGCATATGTGCAACATCTTGGCGGTCAGTGCGAGAAGCGCGCCATTCCTCAGGCGCATGGCCACGACGTCCACGTCTTCGGGACGCGTCATCTCTTGTGGATAGGCAAGCGTAATCTGAAGGGGAGCGGGCTGGCCTATTTCGAAGGAGAGGAGGGAGCCGCCTTTTCTGTTTTGCCTGACGACCAGGCGCATGGCGTCGCAGGCGTGGGCATAGAGGTTGATGGTGTTGAGCCAGAGAGGATTCCACCTCGTGTCGTCCGCCATCGCAACGGTGACGGTGTCTTTGTCGTCGACGAGGACCGCATGGCGTTCGTGGAAAAATAGTGAACCCATATCGGTTCGCATGGCTGCGCATGGTGACTGGTAGAATGGCATGAATTTACTTGTCTTTTTCTCCGGCTGCATATCCTGCAGCAGGTGGGCGGAGTGGGTGACGGGATTGAATTTGTACAGCATGGGTGTGTTCATGACTTTGGGGTTCCTCGCGACCACATACAGGGCTTCTGCTTTTGCGTCAGGGCAGACGGCAATGATGGTGAGTCCGTCCGCGGCACAGGTGGGGGGGGCCGCCCGTGGGCTGAGCAGCAGTCTGGAGTTGTGGGACTGCGGCGAGAATTCGATCAGCGCGCGTTCGTCGCGGCTGTGAAAGCCGCTGCTCCCGCCGACAAGCATGATTTTGTCGTTGAAGGCTGCCATCTGATGGATGTTCTCGCATTCCATGATCTTCTCCACCGCCACCTTCTTTTTCTTGAAGTCGAACGAGACGATTCCACGTCCCTTGCTTAATCCAAGATACACGACATCGTCCTTCGCCACGGCCGGTGGTTGAAGGGCATCATGGAAAGGCTCGTCAAATAGCAGGACGTCGGCGATGCCATTCAGGCGGGGCGACACTTTCACGATGCCGTGGAGATCTTTGGGGTGGCCTTCATCGAGTT
>CAYTFM010000158.1:4555-19822 GCA_964436735.1 uncultured Victivallales bacterium
GATGATGTCGCGGAAGTGCAGATGCTGCAGCCGCTCCCGGGGTTCCTTGATGAAGAGCGCGCCAAGCGCGACGACCGTCCCTGCGTCACGCAGGGAAATGATTTTCTGGGGCCTCAAGGTGATTGCGGCTCGAACGTTTTTTATGACTGGATCCGCATTCAATGGCAGTTTCGCTTTGATTTGTACGATATTGTCCTGGAGGCGCTTCTTGACCTCGAGGTCGTCACCCATCTGGGCGACTATCGTCTCCAGCAGAGAGATGGCTTTCCTCGGCTCTTTTTTGTTGTTTGTATAGTCGTGCACGAGAGAACTGACGGAATAGAAAAGCAGGCTTTTGAAGTCGTCGTTGTTCTTTGCCTCTGCGCCGTAGTTTGCCTTGATGGCCGTGTCCACCACCCGCTGGCAGAGAGCGAGAAACAGCTCCTTGTCCGGACTTCCGCTGGAACCAGAGAAGGAGAGGTTGTTCAACAGCGACATGTGGTAATCGGGCGTCGCTCCCCGATAGAGGGGGAATATGCCGTCCAGCGCGGCGTCAACCATGCTCCGGGCGAAATGCCGCCGCTCCTCTTGGTCTTTGCCGTTTGGCGCACGCCCTTGTAAGGATTTACTTTGGAGTTCGAGAAGCGTCCTGAATGCCATGTATCTCTTAACGGGGTCAGGGTCGTCGGTCTTCTGTTCAAGATGTTTTTTGACGGTCGCGAATCGGTTTTCCTGGTCTCCGAACGGCAGCGGAATGTTCTTGTCGACGAGAAGTGACATTCCCCGAGGGAACTCATCCAATGCCCTGAAGGTGTGGCCCGACTCGAAAAGAGCGATGCTGTCATTTAGAATGATGTCGTGCGACGCGAAGGCCTCCGCGTAGTGCTCCGAATAGAGGCCGATGTCTGAGCAATTCCCGAGGAGCATCTGAAAGAAAACCGGCTCCGAATCTTTGAACACGGCGCGCATTCTCATGAAGAGGGGAGTTTTCCACGGGAAGACATCTTTGAGGAAGAGTTTGCTTTCCGCGAGCTGTTTGTGCATAGCCGAGGAGGAGGAGAGGCTTCGGACAAGACCCAGAAAATCCCGCCATTCCCCCTTGAAAGACTCCGCCGCCTTCATCTTCAATTTCTCCGGCGCGTGATCCACTATATACGTCAGCGAGCATGCGGCTTCCTCCGCCACGTCGACAAGTGGAGCGAGAGGAAGTTTCGCACCGTTTTTCTCATCGTGGCTTTCCTCCCATCTGACGATCCACCTTGCGGCGATGCCAACAAGCAGGTTGTGGCAGTCAAGATTGGCGGGTTCCAGCGACAAGGCCGCCTCAGCCTCCCGGCGCGCGTTCTCCGGTTCATTGAAGTCGTGAAACAATCTTGCCTGGGCAAGGAGTGTCGCCGCCTCCTTCTGCGCATTCATCGGCGACTGAAGTGCGCCAGTGGTGGACACATGGCCGACAATGTCACGAACGATTTCGCCGGAGAGCGTGGCCACGGCGGTACTGTTTTTGGTGTAGCTTCTTTCAAAGACGAGAGCGTTGTCCCTCATGCAGCGCACTGTCACCTGTGCCTTGTACATGCCTTGTTCTTGTTGCGTCGTGCGGTAGGTTCCTGAGATTAAAAGGGATGAGGCGCGCAGTGTATCCGGCAAGTCGGCGGTGAGGCCGCGTTCTTTCAGGAGAACGCCCGCCTTCTCCCTGTCGGCGAGGATGAATCCTGGATACTGGCTGATGTTTTCCTCGATACCTGCTTTGAGGGAGGCCGCCAACCATTGATGGTGTGTGGAAATGTTCTCGCAGGAAAACGAGTCGACCCCCACGGTGAAAAGGCTCTTCGCCAAGTCGTTGCGAAGCTTTTTCGTCCGCTCCTTGGCGAAATCTGTGATTGCGAGGAGCGTCTTGGACATTGGTGCGCCACATTCGAAGCAAGCGTCCATCGCCTTCAAACCGTAGGCGGCGTCGACGATGAGCACTCTGACGCATAAGCGTTTGGAATCGCTCGGTTTTATTTTCTTGCTGAGCACAAGGAAGAAGTCAGTGTTGAGGAGTTGCCTCAGCGCCGGGGTGTTGTCAGACACGTCCGCAAGGGAGAACTGCCGCTCTTTGAAAACCCTGTCTATCTCGGCGCGTTCAAGCAGGGAAAATTCGTGTTCCTTCGAGAGTTCGACGATCAGCAGCGTCGCAAGATCCTGAAACGGATCTTCCGCGGCGACGGCTAATTTCATAGGTGCCTCAGCGGCGAAGCAGGTGGTGCTCAGGGCGAGGAGAAACGTGGCGGCAAGGCGACGGTATGCGGTCAGGGAGCTGCTTTTCTTTTCGCTCATACTCTGCGGCATGGAATGAAAGCTGGTGGCGTGGTTTGCGCCTGTGAAAACAATTATGACGTAGCGTAATTGAAAGGTGGTGGGATGTCAAGAGTGTTGAGGCGGATTGTCTATGGCATTTGGGGGCAGGGGAGGGGCATTGTTCGGGAGACAACGCGTGACTCGTGGTGTACAGTATGGGATGGAAAACGAACAACAACTGCTCAACGCGCTGCCGTCCGTCTCGAGTTTCCTGAACTCCCGCGAAGGGGGTAAGCTCAGCGCCGCTTATGGCGAGGGGCTGCTCAAGTTCTCTTTGCGGAAGGAGTTGGATCGACTGCGCTCACGGCTGAGAAGCGGTTCGCTGTCCTCAGTCCCTCCTATCCAGGAGATCGTCCTTGCCGTCGAGCGGCGGATCCGTGCGGTCGCCTGCGCCGATGCGAGGCGGGCGGTGAATGCCACCGGCATCATCCTGCACACGGGCCTTGGCAGGGCGCCGTTGTGTCCTGCCGCCATCGAGGCCGTCGAGGCCGCCGCCCGCTATACGCCTTTGCAGGTTGACCTCGAGGACGGCGGCCGTTCGCTCCGTGAGGAGAAGGTCGAAGCTTTGCTTGCGGAACTCACGGGCTGTGAGGCTGCGACAGTCGTCAACAACAACGCCGCGGCGACCATGCTTGTGCTGAACACCTTGTGTGGGGGGCGCGAGACGGTGATCAGCCGTGGACAGCTCATCGAGATCGGCGGTGAGTTCCGTCTGCCCGACGTGATGGAGCGCAGCGGGACGACGCTGCGGGAGGTCGGCACCACCAACAAAACGCATCTGTGCGACTACGAGAAGGCCGCCTCGGAGCAGACGGGGGCCGTCCTCCATGTCCACACCTCCAACTACCGCATCAGGGGATTCGCAAGCGTCCCGGACATCACCCAGCTCTGTTCGCTCAAGAAGAAATATCCCGGACTGCTCGTGATCGACGATCTGGGAAGCGGAGCTCTCGTCAGCCTTTCCACATACGGCATTCCCGACGAACCGCTGGTGGCCGATTCGATGCGCGCCGGCGCCGACGTCGCCTGCTTCAGCGGCGACAAACTGATCTGCGGGCCGCAGTCCGGTATTATCTGCGGGAAGCGGGAGATCATACAGAAAATTCGGAAGAATCCGTATGCGAGGATGTTCAGGGTCTGCAAACTCACGCTTGCGGCCCTTGAGGCGACGCTTGCGGAATTTGTCGCCGGCACCTATGCGGAAAATCTCCCGCTCTATGCCGCGCTGGGCAGAACAGGCAAGGAGCTTGACGCAGACGCGCGGAAGCTCCTGAAGGCGGTCGGTTCCCTTCCCGGTATGAAGGTGGAGATCGTCGACGACCTCTCGTATCTTGGCAGCGGATCCGCCCCTGACGAGGGTGTTCCGTCCAAGGTGCTCTCCGTGAGTGGGGGGAAGGCGACGTTCAAGCCCGACACCGTCGCCGCCACTCTCCGGAAGCATGTCCCCCCCGTATTCTGTAGAATCAAAGACGACGCCCTGCGGTTCGACGTAAGGACATTGGGTGCCGGGCAGATCGTCGTCCTCGCCGAAGCCATCCGCACGGTTGTCACGCAATGAGCCCGGTCGCGAGAGCTCCCGAGTTGCCACCGGTGGTCGTTGGAACCGCCGGCCATGTCGACCACGGTAAAACCTCCCTCGTGAAGATGCTCACCGGATGCGACACCGACCGCCTGCCGGAGGAGAAGCTCCGCGGGATGAGCATCAATCTCGGTTTCGCGCCATGCCGGCTGCCGGGCAACCGCGTTGTCGGCATCGTCGACGTCCCCGGCCACATCGATTTCATCCGCAACATGGTCGCCGGGGCTTCCACTATCGACGTGCTGCTCTTGGTGGTCGCGGCGGACGATGGTGTCATGCCGCAGACGATCGAGCATCTCTCCATCGCGCGCCTCCTTGGGATTAGACGTCTCATGGCGGCGCTCACGAAAATCGACATTGTCGACGACGAGATGCGGGAGTTGGCGCACGCCGATTTGGTTGACTTCCTTGAGCGTGAGGGGTTTCCCGGAGCGCCTGTGGTGCCGGTATCGAATGTCACGTTGGACGGCATCTCGCAGGTGAGAGACACGCTTGACGAGTTGGTGATGTCAATCACGCGGGAAGAGGACCGCCGCGTCTTCCGCATGAATGTGGAACGCTCCTTTTCGGTGAAGGGGCTTGGGGCGGTCGCCTCGGGGGTGCCTATATCTGGGGTGGCGCCCGTCGGCGCGCGACTCGAGTTGCTGCCTGTCGGCAAGGAGACGGGCGTCCGTTCCGTGCAGAACTATAAGCACGAGTCCGGCGAGGCGGTCGCGCATGTCTGCACGGCGCTCAACCTCAGGGATCTCGGAGCCGAGGAGGTTGTCCGCGGGATGACGCTTGTTCCTCCAGGCATGTTTACCCCGTCCCTCACGGCGCTCGCAACCGTGCGAAACATATCGAAAAGCCGCGAGATCCGGCACAACGGCGAACTGCACTTCCACTCCGGCACGATGGAGACCCCCGCCAAGGTCGGGTTGCTTGAAGGCGGTTCGCTCCGGACAGGTGCCACCGGCATTGCGCAGCTCAAATTCCAGGCTCCACTTGTGCTCGCCTCAGGCGACAAATTCATTCTACGATCGCTTTCGCCTTCCGAGACGCTTGCGGGCGGAGCGATCATTTCTCCCTGCGCCTTCGGCGGCAAAAGATCGGACGCGCGGCTCCGTTCGCGGCTTGAGGCCGCATCCACCCGTCTTGAAAAAGGCGACGTGTTCGGTGCCGCCCTGCTGGCGGGACCGCATCACATACTGTCGCGCGTCGAGGCGATGCGGATGTCGAGACTCGTGTCGGAGCATGCGGTGGCGGCGGTGGAGATGAAAATCGCCGATGGCACGGTGGCGGATTTGGGTGAGGGGATGCTCGCTGTCCGGGAAAGACTCGCCGAGCCGGTCAACACGCTGGTGCGGCTCGTTGACGCGTATCACAAAAGGCACAAGTTCTCCTTTGGTCTTGGAGTCGATGCGGCGGCGCCTTCCCTGGGATTGAAGACGGCGTGCCTCCAGAAACTTCTCGCGATACTGCCTGCGGACGAGACGCGGCTCACTGTCAGCTTTGGCCGAGTGGCCCTCAGGACGTTCAAGCCGGCGATCAACAAGCGGCAGATGCTTGCCAAAGAGGAGATGTTGCAACTTCTCCGCGCATGTGGCTGCAAGGCCCCTTCGAGAGGGAACATGATCAGCGAATTGCGGATCAGCGAGCAGGATTACGAGGTGGCGGTCGCGGCGCTGCTTGAGGAGAACGCGGCCGTCGTCTTTGGCAATCACGTCATGGAGGCGGCCTCGTTCGAGAAATGCAAAGCTGTGGCGGAAGAGCTGCACAGGAGAGACGGACACATCGACATCGCCGCGTTCAAAGAGGCGACTGAAATGGGGAGAAATATCGCCGTGGAAATTCTGGAGAAGTTCGATGCGGCGGGGTTGACCAGGCGCGTCGGCGGCAAAAGAATCCTTATTTGATATTCGTGGCACCACGATAAGGACTTGATTTTTCATGCTTCCGCATGGTAAGTACACACACATGAACACTCCAATCAGATTACTATTGCTTGCGGCCGCCATGGTGGCCCTTGTGCTGGCCTTTTTGCTGGAAAGGCGGACCGTGTGCTCACTGGCTGATGGGCAGGAAAAGAACATCGGCGGTGCCGCATTTGTCGAAGCCGCCTCCTATGACGGCCTGCTGCGGAAGGACGGGAAACTTTTCGACAACTATAGCCTGACGCCTCCGAACTTGCAGGCGAAAGACTGCGCCACCTGAAAGTGAAACCTTTCGGGCGCGCGGGCCGCGCCCACTAAAATTCCGGGTGACCGGAATTTTTAATCAATGAAAACATCCTCCTTCTTTACAAGCGCACGCTTCTTCTCGTCTCTTGGGGCGACCATCGTGATGAACCTGAAGTCCGTTGGACTTTCGCTTCGCTCCATCTGCACGCCCGGATTCCACTGTCATGGCTGCCCATGGGCGACCGCCGCCTGCCCGATTGGCATCTTCGCGTTCTCCTCCTCGCTCCGTCAGATTCCCGCGTTCGCCCTTGCGTGGATTCTGGTGTTCGGCCTTGCCGTGGGCAGGCTCGTCTGCTCCTTCGGTTGCCCCTTCGGCCTCCTGCAGGAGGTGCTGCACAGGATTCCCTCAAAGAAACTGCGTCTTCCCGAATGGACACGGTTCGTCAAATACGCCGCGCTCGCTCTGTTGGTGTTCATCCTTCCTTGGATGCTGGGGTTCGAGGAGGTCGGCTATCTCAAGCTCAAGGCCACGGTCAACAAAGGGGAAAACGACACGGTGACCGTGAAAGTCGTCGCGGAGAATCTGGGGCAGAAAAGTGTCGAGTCACCGACGTTGAACTGTGCGTTCATCTCGAAGGACGGTGCCAAGGCCCTCATAGCCAAACAATTTCTACTGAAGGATGTTGTTGTCGCTCCTGGAGATGAGAAACAAGTGCTTGAGACAAGTCTGCCAAACATGATCGCTGAGGCTGATCTCGCCGTCAGTTCCCCGCAGAGCGTTCCCGCGAGCATTCCACGGTATGGTCTTTATTTCTGCAGGATCTGCCCCGATGGCGCGCTGACGGCTTCTCTGCCCGCCAAGCTGTCATCTGGAGCTGCTGCCGCCGGGCAGAGCGCGTGGACGATGGGGGGGGTGTTGGACGTCAAGTTTTTCATCCTCGTCGTTTTTCTCATATTGATGGTTGTTGTCTCGCGGCCGTTCTGCCGCATACTTTGTCCGCTTGGCGCGCTCTACGGCCTTACCTCAGTGTTCGCCGTCTTCCGTGTCGTGAAAACTGGAAGTCCGTGCAGTTCCTGCGGGGTGTGCGACAAGGTGTGCCCGGTTGATTTGGATGTACGTCGTCAGGTCGGCGGCATGGAGTGCATCGCCTGCGGTGAATGCGTGAAGGCCTGCCCCGGAAAATGTTTCGTCCGTGGGGTTGGCATCAAGCCTGCCCGCTCGGCGGTTTCGTCCGAGAGGTGAGGCGGCACGTTCATCGGCACAGCAGCAGTAGCAGCCACAGTGAGCAACTGAAGGTGCCGGCGACGATGGAGGCGATTGCGAAGCCTTTCGATTTGTCCACGAAGAGGCCCACGATGCCCGCCACGATTCCGGCCGGCGGTCCGAGGAGGATGAGGAGCCCTGCCAGGGCTCCAAGGGGCGATCCTCAGGCGAAGCCAGGTATTCTCAGCAGTAGACAAAGAACGACAACACACGGGCTCAGTGCGAGGGCCAATCCCACCTGTCCGAATTTCATTTCCGTCTCCTCTTGGAACTATTATTTCTTCGAGAAGAGGCAGATGCCTTTGAGGATCTCGATGGCGCGCTCGAGTTGAAGGTCTTTGAGGGAGCCGGGCCTCTGCGAATCGACGACGCCGGCGTGGGCGACCCGTTGGTTGAAGAGTTTGACGAGGTCGTTCTTGTCTACGTCGATCGTCACGTCGGGGCGGATGCCTTTGTGGTCGATCTGCCTGCGGCTGGGGGTGAAGTACTTGGCGGTGGTGAGTCGGATCGCCCCGCGCTCGCCCGGGAGAGGCACGACGTTCTGAACGGTGCCTTTGCCATAGGTGCGCTCGCCGATGATAATGGCGCGGTTGTAGTCCTTGAGGCAGCCAGAGACGATCTCGGCGGCGCTGGCGGAGTAACGATTGACCAGGATGCACAAAGGCAAATCCTTGTCGTTAAGGCTTTTGGCAGAATAGAATGGTTTTTTCTGCGACTCGAGGCGTCCATCGGTTGAAACCACCAGTTTGCCTTCCTCAAGGAAGAGTCCACAGACGGCGACGGCCGAGAAGAGCAGTCCGCCGGGATTGTCGCGGAGGTCGAGGATCAGGGCCTTCATCTTCTTCTCCTTCAGTTCGGTGAAGGCTTTGAGAAGGTCGTCGGCGGTTTTCATGTTGAACTGGGTCACTCGGATGTAGCCGATGCCGTCGTCGATGAGCTTGCGCCCCTTGATCGACGATATCTCGATCTTGGCGCGCTCAATGGCCAGTTCCTTGGAAAGGCTCTCCGACTCGCGCTGGATGACGATTTTCACCTCGGTGCCGAGGGGGCCTTTGAGCATTTTTGAACAGTCTTCGAGCGATTTACCGAGTGTGTCTTTGCCGTCAATGGACATGATGGTGTCGCCTGGCTTGAGGCCGGCCTTGAAGCCGGGCATGTCTTCAAGAGGTGTGACGACCTGGAGACGCTGGTCTCTGCCGATGGTTATCTCAACACCAATGCCGCCAAAGTCCTTTTCCTCGGTTTCGGTGAGCATCTGCTGGTAGCTCTTGGGCTCTATATAGGTGCTGAACGGATCCAGTTCGCTCATCATGCCTTTGATGGCGCCCTTGATCAGTTTCGGATAGGCGGCCTTGCCTTCGTCCACGTAGTCTTGGCGGACCAGTTCCATCACTTCGAGGAGCACGGCGAGCTCTTGGTATGCCTCGTCGCTTTTCGCGGATTTGGAACTTTCTGGGGTGACCGCCGCGGGAGCCTCAGGCTGTGGTTTCTCCGCGACGGCGGGCGGTGCGGGTTCGGGCGCGCTGGCGCAGCCTCCAAGAAGAAGCAAGGCGAGGATGAGCGCAGGAGCAGGCAATAAAGAGCGTGTGAAAGACATGTGTGTACCTCCAACGGTTGGCGCCGAAAATCCAAAAAAGTTATACAAACGCAAGGCGGGCCGTTCGCTGATGCCCGTACGGCTGACGCCGACTGGAACGGCAGTCAAGCGGGATACGGACAGGCTCCGCATTGCGCACGCAATAATAATTCTTTATCAGTCCCAATTCAACAGCTTGCGATATCCGATATGACAAATAGAGTTATTTCTGGCAGGTGCAAATTCAATTAAATGTTTCATGAGGTGCGTATGAGTCCAGTCAAGTTGTTGGTGGTTGGCGCGGGCGGGCGCGGCAGCGGCTACGCCACCTTCGCCGAGAGCTATCCGGACAAGGCCAGCGTGGTGGGCGTGGCGGAGCCGCGCGAGCATTATCGGACCACCATGGCGTCGAAGCACTCGATTCCGGCTCAGAACGTTTTCGCCGACTGGCGCGCGGCGGCCGCGGCGGATCGTTTCGCGGACGCGGTGCTCATTTGCACGCAGGACACTATGCATCTCGAGCCTGCGGTGGCTTTCGCGCGCAAAGGCTACCACATCATGCTCGAGAAGCCGATGGCCCCCGATGAGCGGAGCTGCAAGAAGATCGTCAAGGCGGCAAAGACGGCCGGGGTGATCTTCGCCGTGTGTCATGTCATGCGCTACACCACCTACACACGGGCGTTGAAGAAGATCCTCGACAGCGGCCGGATTGGCGCGATCGTGAGCATGCAGCACCTCGAGCCGGTGGGGTATTGGCACCAGGCGCACTCGTTTGTCAGGGGGAATTGGCGCAACGAGGCGGAATCCTCTCCCATGCTGTTGGCGAAGAGCTGCCATGATCTCGACTGGATCAGCCACATCATGGGGCGTCCCTGTGTGCAGGTGCAGTCCTTTGGCAACCTCAGGCATTTCCGGAAGTCCGAGCAGCCCGCGGGCGCGGCCGATCGCTGCCTTGACTGCGGCGTCGAGAAGAGTTGTCCCTACTCGGCAATCAAGATCTACCTCCGCGATCGTCTGTTAAAAGGTAATACTGGGTGGCCGGTGAACGTGCTCGACCCCATCCCGACAGAGGAAAGCATCACCAAGGCGCTCCGCTCGGGCCCCTATGGCCGCTGCGTCTACGCCTGCGACAACGACGTGGTCGACCATCAAGTCGTCAACATGATTTTCGAAGATGGAGCGACCGCCGCCTTCACCATGACCGCCTTCAACATGCACAGCGGACGCATGACTCGGATTTTTGGAACCAAGGGCGTGGTCGACGGTGATGGCTCCCACATCAAGGTTGGCGACTTTCTAACCGAGAAGTGGGAGACGATCGACACCAACGCCACCGACGCCGGCATTCTCGGCGGCCATGGCGGCGGCGACCTCGGGCTGATGAGTTCGTTCGTCGACGCCGTCGCGTCGAACGATCCGGCGAAGGTGATCTCCGGGCCCGACGAGACGCTCGAGTCGCACCGGATGGTCTTCACCGCCGAACGCTCGCGGAAGACAGGGAAGGTCGTCAAGATGTGAGAGGGCTACCGCTCAAGAAGCTGCAGCCTTGGCTTGCGATTGTCGTCGTCATATCGCTCGCCACCTTGAACGTGCTGATGCTCCTCCATCCTGTCGAAGCGATTAAAAGCTGGCAGATGGGAGGCTGATGAATCCGTTCGTGATGCATTTCGCCTCGGGGACCTCGTTTTTCACGGGGATTGGTTTACTGCTTGCGGGAGTTGCCACGTCATTCTTTGAGGCGCGGTTGACCGTGAAGATTTTGGCGCGCTGTCTCATCCTGCTGGGGATGGGGTGCATGCTACTTTCGTCGACTCCTACGCCTATGTCCGCCGATTATGTGATAACCGCTCTTGCCGTGGCATTTCTCATTCTGTTGCACCTCACCCGTCCGCGGGGACGTATGTTCTCGATAGGAGTCGGAGGCGCACTGGGTGCGGTCTGCGTCTTGGCCATGCTCATAGAGGTCAGTCACTGGCGCGTTCCAAAGGTTTCAGCAAGCGAGTTCCGCCAGTTGTATGTGATTGGCGACTCGCTCAGTGCTGGGGTTGGCTTCAAAGGAGAAAAAACCTGGACGGGCATCTTGCGTGAACGGTATCGGATCGACATCGTGGCGATGACCGTGGGCGGTGCGACTGTCGGCTCATGCCTCGACTATCCCGCGAAAATCAACGAGGAGAAGGCTTTCGTGCTGCTTGAGATAGGGGGGAATGACGTCTTCCGGGGTACGCCGTTGAGGGAATTCGAGGGCTCTCTTGACGAACTGCTGCGTCGTTTGAGTGGCCCCGGACGACGCGTTGTCATGCTTGAACTGCCGTTGCCGCCGTTCAGTGCCGGATACGGCGGGATCCAGCGGCGTTTGGCGGCGAAGCACAAAGTGGTCCTGGCGCCGAAAAAGGCATTCGCCAAAGTTCTGACCGGAAGCGATTCCACGGTCGATGGTCTCCATCTTTCGAATCACGGGCAGGAGAAAATGGCAGATATGATTTGGGGGATGGTCTCACCTGCGTTCAACAAAGAGGCGACCAAGGGGGGGGGGGGGGAGTGAGACAAAAAACATGGGGACGGATAGTTGCCGTTATAGTCGCCGCCATGTTCCTGTGCGCGGCGCTTATCTCCTGCGTCGATTACTTCAGAAAGCGCAGTGACTGTGAGGTCGCGGCGACTCGTGAACTGCTCAGGCTTCCTGTCGACCTGTCGACGCCAGGCTCATTTTCGGGGCAGTTTGAGCAGTTGTTTGAATTCCCCTGCAAGCAGATGATACGTTTTGAGACCGATACGGCTTTCGCCTCTTTCGAAGAGGTTGCCGATGCCATGAAAGGTCTTGCGGGGAAAGTGGTCGTCGCCGATGAGCGGGGAACGTCGGTTTTTGACGCCCCACTCACTTCGGATTGCGTGGTGGCGGGTTGGGATGCCAAGGGGGCGGAAGTCTACTGGCCGGCTCTGCGGTTCAGTCCGTTTCCCCGTGGGCACTGCCGCCTCGCTGTGGAGATCACCGAGCCGGCTCCGGCTTTCGCCGGCACCAGTTGTTTCCTCTCGGTCCGCTATGAACTATGTGGACTGGAGCACTTGGTGGCGCGGTTCGTCGGAGCCGTCTCGCTGGTGTGTGGCCTTATCGCTGCGGCGATCATGCTGTCGGTCGCCTATGTGATGAGGAGAAGCAAGACAGAATCAACTGCTTTGAACGTTAGCATTCAGTGAACCACATCGTAAAGTGGGGAGCGGCTCCTTCCGCGCCAGTCCGTCCCCGTCATTGCGCAAAAGGAGTTGCGCCCTACTTTTCGGGCATCCGCAGACGGCAAGAGACGTGGTTCAGTGAATTTTCATCTTTGAACCTCAAAACGGGTTGACCATGGCGGGGACTTGAGCCGTGCCCCAGATAATGGTTTCCTGGATGAAGCAGTTGTCCGGCACGTCCACGCAGTGGACCAGCGTGCGCGCGAACTCCTCCGCGCCGGGGAGGTCTTTCTGCCAGCCCGCGTCGAGTCCGGCGGCGTCGCAGAAGCCGGTCCGCGCCGCTCCGGGAGTGAACGTCGTCGCCTTGCCGCCCCATGCGCTCATTTCGACGTGCAGGCATTTCGTGAATCCCCGCAACCCGGCCTTGGCGGCGGTATAGACGCCCCAGCCCTCCCAACTGTGGTGGGCGCAGACCGAGGAGACGGTGATGATGTGGCCCCGCCCCGCCTTTTTCATCACGGGAATCACTTCGCGCGCCCCCCGTATGACCGAGGTGAGGTTGATGTCCAGCACCTGCTGGATCGACGCGTCGTCCATCTCCTCGGTTTTGGCGATTTTCACCCCGGCTCCGTGATTGAGGATAAGCACGTCGATGGATCCCCAGCGGCTGACCACCTCACCCACAAGCTTTTTCCAGTCAGCGGTCGCACAGGCGTCAGCCTTGATGGCGAGCAGGTTCTGGCGCGCGGCGAGGCTTTTCGTGGCTGTTGCCAGCCGCGTGGCGTCGCGGCCGGTGATCACGACTTTTGCTCCCATTTCCAGAAGCAGGCGCGCCGCCTCCAAGCCGAATCCATTGCTTCCTCCGGTGATCACGATGACCTTGCCGTCCACGTAGTGCTTCATGATGAACTCCCCCTTCTATTGTTTGGGATGCCAATCTTATTGATGAGTTGTCAGGTAGTTTTTCAGCTCCTCGGTGAGAGGATATTCCAGCTGGACATGCTCCTCGCGGAGGCGGTCCCTGAGCTGTGACGGTTCAACTGCCAGCAGTTCTTGGCCGGTTTCCCGCGCCAAGGCCACGGCGTTGCCTGCCGCCTGGCCGAGTTGGAGCATCGTCCGCGAAAGCCGCGTCGAACTGGCCGCGATGGAGGAGAAGCCGGCCCCGCGGCAGGCGATGAGAAGATTCCGGAATCCTTTGGGGATTAGGCAGCGGTATGGAATGCCATAGGGGAACTCGACCTCGGGGCAACCGCCACCTTGGCCATGGCGGTCGAGGGCGTGATCGGCGATGGTGATGATATCAGGATCTTCCTGGCGTCGCAAGCTGAGCAGGATGTCATTCTCGGTGAGCATTTTCTCGCACAGCGTCCGATAGGATTCACGCACGCCGAGCATGGGGGAGATCAGCCCCAGGCGGTAATACTGGAATTCCGGGAAATTCGTTTGCAGGAAACGCCAGTGGCAATACACACGCCGTCGACACTCCTCGTAGGCCTTCTGGTAGCCCATGGCGGCGAACTCTTCCGTCTCCATGGTGGGGAGCATATTGATGTTCCGATCGCCGTTGGGATAGTGGTTGACACAGCTTGGCGTCGGGTGCTCACGCCACCACATAGTTTCAGGAATGCCTGCTGGGAGTTCTTCAATCAGAGGAGAATGAACGTTGTTGACGCGGAATATGAGGGTTGGCGGATTCACCCGTGGCGACGCCTTCTCCGGCGCGCTTGGTTCGTTGAAGCGGGATCGAGGATCACAACCCAAAAGCTGTTCACATCCGGCCATTTGGCAGAGGATGCCGTCACCCGTGCCGTCGATCCACGCGTCCGCGCTGATCTCGGAGCCGTCATGCAACGTGGCGGACTGAAGCAGTCCGTCCTCGACCCGCACGGCGGTGATGGTCGAATAGTAGCGGATCTCGCAGATGCCCGTCTCCGTCAACATCTCAACCACCACACGCTGGAACGCTTCCGGCTCGAAAGGGACGCCATGCCAATTTTGCTTCGCCCACTGCCACCCGTTCTCACGGTGCTCCCGCGGAGGATGACGACGAAGGGTGTCGATGTATCTCTTGGTGCGATCTATGACGTTCTCGCCTCCCGGGAAATTGACCTTGCGCATATCACCGGGCCAACCGCCGCCTGAATCAGGATCGCAGAAATGTCGTCCCATGGAGTAAATCCCAACTGTGTTGGGGATGGCTTTCAAACGGCGATAGATGTCGAAAGGAACTCCGGTCCCCCCAACTCCCATTTCCCATACATTCACCCCGCCAATGGTGGAGGTGCCGCCGAGTTTTTCGCCACGCTCGATCAGCAGGGTTTTCACGCCGCGCCGGCTGGCGGCGAGAGCGGCTCCAATGCCGCCTGAGCCAGCCCCGACAATGACCAACTCGTACCTGTTGTCCGTCACAGACGCACCTGCTCTTTGTTCTCGTGGCCGAAGCGTTGGGAAATGCGCCGCGCCGCATCTCTCACCAATCCGCCCAGTCGCTCAAAATCGCTGGAAGGCAGCGCGGAGGCCAGCCCGCCAACCCAGATTGCCGCAAGCGGATGTCCACGGTGATTCAGTATCGCCGCGCCAACGCAATGCAGTCCTTCGACCTCCTCGGCTCGATCCAAGGCATATCCCAGACGGCGCACCTCATCCAATTCTTGACGCATTACCTTGGCGCTGGTGATGGTCCTCTCGGTGTATTTCCGGTATTTCAAAGACCGTAGAATCGTTTCCAACTCTTCTTCGGGCAGGTATGCCAGCAGAGCCTTGCCCGGTGCCGAGGTGTGCATGGGAAAACGATGTCCGATTTGCAGCAGAACCTTCACCGGATGCAATCCCGGCAACTGCTCAATGATCACGCCTTGTTGTTCGAGCCGCACCGCCAGAAAGACGCTCTCCATCGTCTGGTTCCGCAGCTCGCGCAGAATGTCGATTGATTTCTCGTTGAGGCTGCTCTCATCGATCGCCGCATAGCCGAGGTTGAGCAGCTTGCGTTCCAGGCGGTAGCGCTTCCCCTCGTCGTCGCGGGACAGATACCCGTGGTCCGCAAGAGTGGTGAGGATGCGGAACGCCGTGTTTTTCGGTATTCGCAAACTGGCGGCCACCTCGCTCGTCCCGCATCCCTCGGGGCTCTCGGCAAGGAACTCCAGCACCCGCAGCGCCCGCACGATTATTGGCACATGGTAGCGCCGGAAAGGGAATT
>CAYTFM010000159.1:0-6682 GCA_964436735.1 uncultured Victivallales bacterium
CAAGTATATTATATGGGCATCCCGTTCGCAATAATATTTGTTAGACAGGCTCTAATGGTCACAATTATTCCGTGACGGGCCGCGCTTTCTCCGCTGTTGCCGCAATAAGATCCAGCATGCCAACGATTTCGGGATCAATCTCCACTTTAGGCAGGAAACGGGCAAGTTTGTAGTATTCATTCTTGCGCAAGAGCAATGGGACGCCGAGCCGCATAGAGAACTCTTTGAACAAAGGATCCATAAAATCGTCGGTCGCCTTGATCTCAGCAGACCATGGATCAGGTTTGCCAAGTGTCCGCAAAGCATTAGAGACTTGCACTATCGCCTCATTCATCGCCTCAACACGTTTCTGCCGCTCTGGATGCCCTAAAAGATCATCAGGTATCTCAGAGACCGAATAAGCAAGCAGAACGTCTTTTCTACAAAAGTAGTTCTCGATTTCCCTTTTGCTCCACTTTTTCTCCTCAAGAGGAGCCCCAACATGAAGCTCTTTGTCAATTCTATCGAAAATGGCAATCCCTACCAAATCCTGCTTCGCCTCCCTTAATCCATAAAAATGATCACGAGCCTTTTGCGGGAGGTTGGTGGACACGGGATGCAGGAAAGGAGCGACTAAATAGTTCTTGGCAGGATGCCCGAGCATTTCGGCAAAGACACGCAAAATGTCCAAATCTGTCGTATGCTCCAAATACAGCACCCAACCTTTCTGCTCGGCCTGAAAGTACTGCTCAAACCCGATCTCCGTCAAAGCTTTGAGCAGTTGACTGCCTTTGTCGTTGATGGTGTGAGGCCGGCCAATAAATGCGACAACCCGGCCTCGGGAAGCCGCCTCGTTCAACACGACCTCAGAATGGCTGGCGGCAATGATCTGCGAGCCTTGTGATTCGGCGACATCGGTTATCAGGTTGAAGATTTGACGCTGGCGGAGAATCTCCAGGTGCGCGTCAGGCTCGTCCAACAGGAGCGCGCTCTTGGGGTTCGCATACAAGTATGCCAGAAGAAGCAGTGTTTGCTGCAATCCACGTCCGGAACAGGAGATGTCCAGTTCATTCCCTTCGGTGTCCTTGTACGACATGGAAATCTCGCTTCGCACCTTATTCAGCTTTGGCTGAGACAATTCAACGCCAAAAAGGCTTCGAATATGGGCGACAACACTTTGCCAGACTGTCCCGTCCTTTGCTTCACGCAGTGTGAGACACAGGTTCCTGAGAACTTGAGCCGTCTGCCCTTGTCCGATCAATACGCTGATTTCCCCCTGCTGCTTAATGAACTCACGGTCAGCCAAGCCGGACATAGGAGGCAGATAGGCAAGGCGGAGAGCGGCTGCTGATTCTGGAACCGGCATGCGCTCTGGATTGACGCCGTCTCCAATGCGGAGTGGCCGACAATAAATCGACTCCTCGTTCGCATAGTCGAACTCAAGTCCGCACGTCCACTCCCGCCCTTCCGTGATGCCATGAACAAGTATTTCAATACGGACGTTTTCTGTATGCTGCTTGCCACTATCACGGGTTACTTCACGCACATGAAGGCCTTTCCACAGGAACAATGCGTTCGGGATAGGCAACGCCATCAAATCCTTGCGGTTGATGGCCACGCCAGGCCGCTTCTTCGATGTCGTACCGCCGGGACCGTTCTTGGAAATCCATTCCCGCAGTCCCGCATCCCACAGCGTCAACGCTTGCAATGCCGTTGTTTTCCCCGTGTTGTTGGGGCCGACCAGCACCACCGCCTTGCCCAAATCAACCACCACATCATCAAAGCGTTTGAAATTCCTGATTACCAGTTTTGTCAACATATCTGTCCCTCCACCGCACCTATAATACCTTACGCACCCAATACGGCTCCTGCTATCCAAGGAGTACGTTACACACCTTGACTCACTTCAGCTGCCGTTCGAAATATGCGAAAGAATCTAACTTGCGCAATCGGGATAGGTTCCGTAACTCTTTGGCGATCATTATCGCATGAAGTCGGTCGAGATAAGATGTAAAGCGGCCACCTGATTTCCGGAAAACCTCATTCAATGCTGATTTGGGATCACGCATTGACTCGGCTTTCTTGTAGTGAGGAATATTCACCCGATGAGCTGGAGTAGATTGAAGAGTCGACAAAGCTCGTCCATCGGCGATAAGCCAAGCTTCAAGCATTTTCTCTATGCAAACCAATCTGATCCGAGAGTCTGTCGTCGCTATGCCAGCCACCTGCAGGGATTCACGAATTTCCTCCTTGTCGTTGTGGCGACACCCCTTGCCTTCATACTCGCCCCAATCAGGCATCAAATCCCATGCAATGATGACCCGCTCGCAACCTTGAGCAAGAAGAGCCTTCGCCCATTTCCCGCATTCCTGTTTCAACGTAGGTTTTCGATCCAAGGGGATTACATCAGTCTTAATGTGTTCATCAATCATTCTCGCCAGATGTGGAATCACTTTGACTTCCGCACCATCCCGCCCGCACTCCACAATGAAACCAATCTTCATGACTTCATCTCCCGCTTGAATCGGTCGGCGGTATAGAGATGCCCAGGGGCGAAGTCCTTTGCCCAGGCCAAAACCTCTTCGCTTTCTGAAGGTCGCCAGAAATGAGGTGCGGCATGCTCGCCGCGCTCGCAGAGCACCAGTGTTTGGAGCGGAAGCAAATCAAGCAAGTAAGGCGAGTGCGTCGTCAATATCACCTGCGTCTTGCCAGAATGTACAGCGGTTCGGACTTCGTCAAGGACAAGCGAAATCGTCCGCGGGTCAAGCCCGTTCTCGACCTCCTCAACGACAATCAAAGGTGGCGGATCGGGATTCCGTAACACCGCAAGCAAAGCCAGTATGCGCAACGTTCCGGTGGAAAGCATCCAGCCGGGGATTTCGAAGCTGTCTTTATGCCCTTGCTCAATCATTTGGAGATACATGGTTGGAGAAATTTCACGGGTTTCCACCGGCTCGAAGTTGTGGGCATAATCAAGAACAAAACGCATCGCTTCCACAATGCCCTCAAAAGCTGTGGTGTCCTTGCCACGGATACATAGAAGATATTGCGCCAAGTTCGAGCCATCCCGATTGAGCATGACATTGCCAGAGGAGGTCATGCTCTTGAGGCAAGGCCGCCCCATAGGATCAGGCATGAGGTTTAGGAACTGCCATTCCCTCACGAACCTCGAAAGGTCTGGCGTTATAGCACTGATGCCAGCATCAATTTTGTTCTGAAATTTTGTTGTTGCATTTCCTGTCTTGATAGTACCATTCCCATTACAATCACGCTCTCGCTTGCTCCCTTGTGGGGTGACAATGCATTCGTTTTCAATTAGAATTCCGTTGCGACCAACGTTGTAGTTGACCTTCATGTTAGCTTGATATGGTCCTTCGACAGTTATACCGCGAATATCAAAACGGATTGGATTCTCGTAGTTCTCGTTTCCCAGCAAATAACCGACTAATTTATGCCGCACACTCTTATTCCATACATGATCCATGCCATACCACCGCTGCATGGCCGCATCCAGTCCATCAACAACAATAGAACGATACGTCTCAAGCCCCTCGATAAGGCTGCTTTTACCGGAGCCGTTGTTGCCGATCAGAACAGTCAGAGGTGTGAATTTGACAGTTCCGCTATTCTGGATGGCTTTGAAGTTCTCCAGCTTGAAGCTTCTGAGGAATGGCCCGTACTTCATTGTATTAATCCTTTCTCCACGTTGCGAAAGGCGTTGTGGGCGGCGATCTTCACCGGATCGGGCACGAGCGGGAACGTGGTGAGGATATATGCAAACTCTTCCTCGGTCAGTCCGTAGAGATGGGCGACCAGCCCATCCAGCTCCGCCCGGAGCTTCGCCCGCTCAAGCGGCTCGACCACGCCGTTCTTGTGGCTCTTCAACCCCACCTCCTTCGCCAGATCGTCGAACTCAGGCGACACGCACACCAACCGCGCCGCACGCTCAACTATCGGCCCGAACGCCGCATCCTTCTCCGTCAGACGGGGGATCGGAAGCTGGTAGATGAAAAACATATTTACATTTTGAGACACTTTCTGCCTTAGGAACGCATCCAACAAAAAACTGTTCAAAAAAGAGGACACAACAAGAAGATAGGCACCTTTCAAACATTTATCTTTCGTAACCAATATCGAATTACCGCAAAAACTGCTTTGCGGAATGATCGCTGAAACAAGAGTCCGTTCATTGACACTTCCTGACACCGCACGTATTCCAAGCCTGAAGGCTTCATAATCAAAAGTTTGATCATTATCCTCATGGCTACCATGTAAACTTCCTCGTGCCATTTTCTCATCAACCCAATATCTTGGATCAGCCAGCTGATGATCGAATTGCCAGATCATCTTGCCCTCATACAATGGCAACCTTCCCTTTCCAGGCTCTGTTTTGAACAGATGGCTGTCGTTGGTCATATGAAATTCAGCGGTAAGCCTCAGGTTCCATTTGTCAGGGATTTCCTCCCCCAGCAATGGGAACTTGAGCATTTTCTCAGCCATCCCGACATCCATTGGGTTCTTGAACTCCATGACGGAGAGTGAGTCTGGAGAGAGTCGGCGTATGAGATCGACGGAGATGTCGAGATATTCATTGGGGGAGTGCAGGAAGTCGTCAAGTCTATCCGGTGCGACAGCCTCCCGTGGATTGATCCTGAAGGCGGCCTGGAATTTGGTAGTCTTGCCCTCCTTGGCGAAGGAAAGGATCGAGAACTTGAAGGCGTGGTGGACGGCCTCGAAGATAAACTTCTCGTTTGAGAGCCCGAACAATGTGTCCACTTCGCAGGAGCCGAACAGCATCTCCCGAAGCTGCTTGGTCCCCAAATCGGTATACACGCCACTGGGGATGATGATGCCGCAGCGGCCACCCTTTCTGAGCAGGTTGTAGCACTGCTCAAGGAAGAGCTTGTAGAGGTTGATGTCGGTTCCCGCCTTCTTGCCGTTCACGACGCTGATCTGGTTTTTGTATTGCAGGGCGGAGCGGAAAAACGCGCTGAGATGCGGGTAACCGCTCAGATATGCCAACCATGCACCGCGGATGTCCGGATCTTTGAGGAGCTTGCCCTGCTCCTTCTCGAACTCCTTGATGGTCATCTTCTTCTTCGAAACCAAATCCGAGTGTCCCTCGAAAAACTCCTTGGCGTTGGGTTTGAAAATCTCCCAAGGCGGGTTGGTGATGATGGCGTCGAAGCCACCACTCCTGTTTATGACTTCATCAAACTCGAAGCCCCAGTGGAACGGCTGCAGCGCTTCGATATCTCCGATCTCGAGCGACCGTTTGCGCGGCTTGCCTTCATCGTTCTTCTTGGCGTCCCACGTCGCCTGCTCGAACTTGATGTCGAGGCTGGTGAAATCGTTCAGGAGCATTTCGTTGAGAATAGCGATTGCCTCAGTTTTCTGGCTATTGATCTTGTCGCGCATCGTCCGTAGATCCTCGGAGTAGCTGCTGGCGTTGCGATACAGTTTAACAAGACGGTTTTTCTCCTCAAGGATCTGGATGTAGCTTTTATTGGCGGTTTGAGCGAAAAGATCAGGCTGGTGCTGTTCAAACTCCTTGTCGTCCACCCGCATGAGGCCAATCAGCGAGTTTCCCGGAAGGATGTTGAAGTCGATGTTGGGCAGAGGTTCAAGATCATCCACCGCATCGGCGGCGGCGACAAGGGCGAGAAAGAGGCGAAGCTTGGCGATTTCGACGGCCTCCTCATGGATGTCGACGCCGAAGAGGTTTTCCGTGATGATCGTTTTCTTGATGTAGTAGTTGACGTTGGGGTGATCTTTTTTCACCTGATCGAGCCACGATTTCAGATTGCGGTCGTTGAGGAACTCGATCCTGCCAATGACGGCGGCGTAGATGTTTATCAAGGTCTTCATAGCCGCCACCAGGAAGGCGGCGGAACCGCAGGCGGGATCGAGCAGGCGCAATTTGGGCAGAACCTCGTGAAGAAGCCTTCTGCAAAGGTCGGCATCAAGCCCCAGCAGCAAATCGCCGACGCTTTCAAAATGACGCGGAGCCGCGACACCCGAAACGCCAGGCGAGCAGATTTTGTCAAGAACCAGCTTGTGGATGGTGCGCTCGCAAAGATACTCGGTGATCTCAGGACGGGTGTAATACGCGCCGAAGGCCTTCTGATTGATGTACTTTTCGAAAATGTAACCAAGGACGTCGGGGTTGATCTCGTCATCCTTTCCACCAGGGGTGTCGTTGAGGTTCCACGAGTACCGTCCAAAAAGGGCGAAGAGGTTCTCAAACGCTTTGTCGGGGACGCGTATGGCCGGCCAGTCCAGTTCGATGCGGTGCAACAGGAACAGGCCACCATTGAGATACGTGATCCTCCCAAGACGCGTGTTCACCTCGGGTGAACGCTTCTCCTCCGGCTTCGCAAAGCCTTCAAAGAAAAGGGTCTTCAGGAAAGTGGCGTAAAAAAGGTCGTCGCCCTCCCTCCTGCATACCGCAAGCTTATTCTGAAGATAGAGCTCGTCCCCATTGTCAAGGAAGAGTTTGCGTTGAAGAAAATATATGAACATCAAGCGGTTGAGCAGTATGGAGGCATACCAGCGACGGTCACTCTCATCGTCGATCCCCTCGATGAGTTCAAGGAAAACGAGGTGCAGCGCCTGGAATTCATCGAAGAACCGTTTTGTCACGCGCTCGACGTCCAAGGCTTCCTTCAGCCGCTTTTTAACCTCGGCAAGGCTCACGTCACCT
>CAYTFM010000159.1:6692-17897 GCA_964436735.1 uncultured Victivallales bacterium
AAGGTCGCCCAGTTCGAACATCATCGTGCTGAGCTTGCTGAGGAAAAGGTCTCCCGGCTGGCTGCGGAAATAGAAATGATCCCGCGGCAGACTCCTGCCATCCTGCCGCTTCACCCACCGCCAAATGCTTTGCGTGCGCTCGCCGTCCAAGAATATCAGAAGATTCTCATAATGCAGGCTGGAGACTTCCTTGTGGATGGCGAGACGGGTTTTGCCGCTTGGCATCCGCCCATCCTTTGCGGTGATCTCGAACACGGCGACACCGGACAACTTGGCGATTGGTCGCCGAGTGAACGTGTCATCCTTAATGCTCATGGACACAGCCTGTCGAGGTGCGGGGTTCGACCACCCCAACTCATCGATGAAGAGCGTCTGGAAATCGAACCTCTGCAATAATTTTCTGGCTCTGTCCGCGTTGAACTGCATAATTTTATTTCCTAAGATTTTGTTGCGTCTCCATGCCACCTTGCGAGGAAAGCCCCATCGAACAGATTATTCTTGGCTCTCCGACTTCCCCCTCCTCATGGATGATGCACAGACGCCCCTCCTCACGAAGCGCAAGAGCGATTTCCGCAAGCCTTTCGTCGTCCACGCCAGAACGCATCTGACGGTTCAGGATATCCGTGGCAGACTGCCGTAACGGATGTTGGTACACCTCCTCGATCAATTTGGGCAGTTCGGGCTTCTCGAAGAGTGTCTCCTTTGTCTCGTCATGATAGCGCGACAATCGAGTGTAGAGCTTGAATTTCGCGCCGGATGGCCGCCCCAACTGACCTCCAGAAGCCTTTTCCTCGGCGACAATCAACTCCACGCCCTTCCTCACAAGCTCATGGTGGCACTCCTGCCGGAGAAGCGAGGGGGTGTCAGGAGCACACTCAGCCGCTTTAAGAATTTCGAACTGCGACTCAGTCACGCTTTCGCCACTCTTGTCAATCCACGCCAAGGAGTCATTGCCCTCCGCAGTCCGACAGTATAGAAGAACCCCTTCGGGCTTCCCTTTGAAAGGTGTATAATGCCGGGTCGAGTAAACAACGTCAGGAAGTTCCGGGATGATTTTCTCCAACGCGGGTTGTCGGTCGACAGCGTTCTTCCATATCTGATAGGCGTATGATGCCAAATCGACCTCTGTTTCAGACTCTCCATCAAGCATTCCCGATTTTTCGTTGTAGAGATTCTGAAGCTCGGTTTTCTCTTTCTCATCCTCGAAAAAAGCCTCGTCGGTGCCAACAACCTCGGCATTCTGGTGGAGCCTCTGCCTAACGCGGGCACGCAGACGGATCACCTTTTCCACGCCGTCGGCAGGGAGAAACGAATAACACAAAATGGTGTCGGACTTTTGCCCAATGCGATCTACACGGCCCGCGCGCTGAATGAGACGGATGATCGCCCACGGAAGATCATAGTTGACTACGATGGCGGCGTCTTGCAAGTTTTGTCCTTCACTCAAGACATCCGTGGCGACTAACACCCTCAATTCATCTTCCTCCTCGACAATCCCGCGCGCCTTGTTGCTTTCGGGGCTTACGCGCCACGCCAAAGCAGTCGGATCGTCGGAGTCTCCTGTCGCACAAGCGATGCGCCTCATTCCTCTTGCTTCAAGCTGCTTGACGAGATACCGCGCCGTGTCAGCGAACTGGGTGAAGACAATCACCTTTTCCTTGGAGTGTTTTTTATTGAGCAGTCGCCAAAGAGCGACAAGCTTTTCATCCCTTTCAGGTCGCCAGTCGCCGCATTTCGCAAGAATTAACATTAGTCGTTCCGCATCGCTGGCCAGATCATCACGAAGGGATTTGATGAAGAGATCGCCTCGCAGCCATTTGAAGCGGCTCTTCAAGCCAACAGAATAGACGTCATACACTTTTCGCGCTTTCTCCATAAACTCTTCAGCTTGCGAAAATTTCAAAGGCGAGGCGTTATGATCTAACTCAGAACCTTCCTCCTCGAATAATTCCGCACTTGCAGTCTCATCGTCCACATCCTCGTCGTAGTTCAGCGAATCGAGAAGACCGGCGTCCTGGGTACCAATCGGCAACAGCAATCCATTGTCGATCGCATGGAGATACACGTAATTTCTTAAAATATGACGTTCGATTGATTGCTGGAATGACTCGCCGCTACTCTCCAAGCGCTTGAAGAGATTTGTTCGGCAAAACCCCATGAGCCGCTTGCCCGCTCTTGAAAGAAATTGGATTTGCCTCGCCTCCGCTGACGTTGGTGGCTCATGTGGTTTCGGGGCGATATAATTGGCCAATCCGTATCTCGGGAGGTTTAGGGCATTTATGCCATCAACAATATCCTGCGCATATAGACGGGCGTATTGGTCATCGGAGTTTTTATCGTCAATTTTGAACTTTACAGTTTTAGGTTTTCTTTCAGGGAAATAAGATCTTGTCCCGTCCTCGAAAGTCAAAAATTTGCGTTTACTACCTGGATCAAGTGTCGCATAGTTCTCCTGAATGAAACCACGTGTGCGACGCACCATATAGAGTCGCATGAGCTCGCGCCAGTCGTCGGCGTGCTCACTTTTCTCGAATGCCGCTAAAGATTTGACAGGACACTGATGTCGGCGGTTGAACTCTGCCTCCCCGATTTCCTTAAGCAAACATTCTGGACGTATGCCCACGTCTTTATCCTCTGGAACAAAAAGCCGCAATTGGCTTGAAAGATCGTGGTAGGTTTTATTGTATGGCGTGGCTGACAGCAAGATCACTTTCGCGCCTGTATCCTTGATGTAGCCTTGTATCGCACCAAAACGCCGTCCTTCGCGATTTCGGAGATTATGACTTTCATCAATCAGAACCAGCCTGAACCGCCCCGGAACATTTGATATCTCATCCACCACCTTGCTGAATGGAAGGATCTTGGCATGGATCCCATATTCGTCGACATATCCCTGCCACATGCGCACAAGCTTGGGAGGGCAAAGTATCAGCGTGCTTAATCCATGATCATTTTCGAATATTTTCGCCAGCGCGGTGGCCATCAGAGTCTTGCCAAGTCCGACAACATCGCCGATCAACACCCCTCCTCGCTTGTTTAGATGATGGGCGGCAATCTTGACGGCAGCGACCTGATAATCAAAGAGCCTATTCCCGAATTCTGACGGGATGCGGAACTCGGCTAATCCCGCTCTCGCCTCTTGAGAGAGGTGATAGGCCATTTTCACATAGATATGGAAAGGCGGTATCGGCTTCTCTCGCGCCCAGCTCTCCTCTATCACCTTAACCAGGTCTTCCGATATGTCGACACACCAGCGATCATTCCAACGATCCTCGAACCACCTGGCAAGTTTAAGGGTTGCGTCATGATCCATCACGTCAATATTCAGCTCGCCTTGAGACGACAACCCTGGCATGGTGAGATTGCTGCTCCCCAAATATCCAATGATTGGATTGACCGGATCAGGACGAAAGCAAAGATAGAGTTTCGCATGCAGCGAATGCCTGAGAAATAGTTTGACAACAACTTTCCCTGCTTTTATTTGGGAAGCGAGACGGCGCAGCCCGATTTCGTCCGCATTGGAAGGAGTGCCCCACGTCAACTGATCCCTAAATTCGATTGCCAATTTTTTCTTTAATCTGAAGACTCTCTGGTTGTCCAAAGTCCCATCACCACCGGCACTATATAGATATTCATGAAATTCATCCTGCGGTAACTTCTGCATGCCGACAAGAAGGCGGCATTGCCTTCCCTGCCCACCTGGCCAGCCATCCACAAATGAGTCAAGAGATTTCCAGCCGCGCAAGTTGAAATACCCAACGCAGAAATCGGAGTGGGTGGAGACTTTGAGGGTCTTTTCTAAGGCATCCAGAAGAGACGCTTCGATGTTGTCGAGGATTCGAGGCATAGTATTCCAAGTCTATATAGAAAACAAGACTGAAAATAGTCGCCGTTTTGAACAATTCAACCACCCCCTTCCCTCACCTGCTCTTCGCATACGCGCCGGCAACCATGCGGATGCCTTCGCCTTAGAGCTGCATGCCTCCGGCGACGGGAATGTCGGCCCCGGTGAGATAGCTTCCGGCGTCGGAGCAGAGCAGCAGGGCCAGGGGGGCGCAGTCCTCGACCTGCCCGAAGCGCCCGGCGGGGATGGTGGTCAGAATCTTGGCGCGGAAGGCGTCGTCTTCAAGGACTTTCTCGTTGCGGTCGGTGAGGATGACACCGGGCGCGAGGTTGTTGAAGGTCACCCCCTTGCCGCTGTGACTTCGGGCCAAGTTCACCACCAAATTGACCATGGCGGACTTGGTGGTGGAGTAGATGGCCAACCGGGGCGAGGGTTTCATCTGGTTGACGCTGCCGATGGTCAGGATCCGGCCCCATCCCTTGGCCTCCATGCCGGGCAGCAGCGCCTTGATCAAGGTGAAGGTGGAACGCAGGTTGCAGTTGTACTCGCGCTCAAACTCCTCGTCGGTGAACTGCTCGATGGTCATGTAGTCTTGGACGGACGCGTTCTGGACGAGGATGTCCAGATGGCCAAAGGCGGCGGCCGACTCCTTGGCCAAGCGCGCCACCGCGACACTGTCGCCCAAGTCTGCCGTAAGTCCGATCGCCTCGGCGCCCAAGGCTTTCGCCGCGGCCACCGTCTGGTCAGGCTTCGCGGACGGCGCGCTGCCGTGGAACACCAGCTTCGCCCCAGCCTTGGCCAGGGTCAGGGCGATACCCAGCCCGATCCCGCGGCTGGAGCCAGTCACCAAGGCGACGCGACCCGATAGGTCGAACAGTTTGTCAACATCCATGGTCTCACTCCAATCTCATTTTAAATTTATTGATCGACCCCTTCGAGAGCTTGAGGGTCTTTTTGAAAGTTCCAGCGTCAGTTTTGACGGTGGCTTCATAGTCGCCGAAGAATCCCTCGAACGTGTTGGCGGCGCCGTGGGCGTAGCCGAGGGACGCCGAGGTCGTCCACTCCTCTTTGACGAGTTTGCGGAGCGCCTCGTAGGCGGGTTTGGGAGAGAGGTCGTGGTTGAGGAGACCTCCCTTGTAGATGTTCTCGTCCCACGTGGGGTTGTCGGGATTGACGAAGGCGGTGTCGTCTATGAGGTTCCAATAGATGATACCGTTCAGGGCGGGGTGGCTGAACCAGAGGCGGTAGAGCCGCTCGGCAACCTCGCGCTGGAAAGCGGGGCCGTCGCCGAGGTCCTGGTGGGCGGTGATGGTGATCTCCGAGATGTTGAGGGGGAGCCCGAGCTTGGCGTACTGATCGAGGCAGCCAAGCATGTAATGGGGGTTGAGCCTGGTGGCGGCCTCGCTGCGCATGTCCGCAATCTTACAGCCGAACATGTGGAACTGGAGCCCCAGGGCTCCGAGGTTGACATTGAGACTCTTGAGGTGCCGCCCGAGCATGTAAAAGGCGGTGTAGTCGCCGTGCTGGTCCCAGCAGGCGTAGTCGTTGTAGGTGAGTGTGGAACAACGGGGAAGGTATTTGGCGGCCAGTTCGAAGGCCAACTCGACATGGCTCTCGGGCATCCGGAAATTGATGCTGTGGGGATCCCATAGGACCGCCTCGTTGCAGACGTCCCAGATAGAGATGCGCCCGCCATAGCGCCCGGCGATCTCGGCGATGCGGCGCTCCAGGCGCGCGGCCATGGCGGGTTTGTCCAAGGGCAGCCACTTGGGCAGGAACAGGTGCCAGGCGAGCGGGTGTCCTTTGGGAGTGATGCCGTTGGCCTCGCAGAACTCGATGAGAGCGTCGGTGGAGGGACGGCGGTAACAATAGGGGCTGTCTTTGGCGAAGCGGGGCTTGCCATCCTCCGGCTCCAGGTCGGACCAGTAGAAGGGGACAACGGCGAGGTTGAAAAGCCGCGTGAACGCCTCGTCGTGGGCGGCGTTACGCTCCGGTTCCTTGAACTGCTGGTACATGAACCCGTTGCAACCGAAATGGAACTCGTGCCGGACATGCCTGAGCTCGACGGACGCTCGCTCGACGGGGTTGCCGTCCTTGCCGATCAGCTCAATCGCGCCCCACCCCTTGCGGTGCTCCGCAATACCCCTGGAGACTCTGGCGTCGATCTCCGGATCGTCCTTGAGGAGGTTCTTCGCGATCTCTTTGGCCAACTGGTTCATGATGACAGTCCTATCCGTTTAGTTTTAGTATAAACTTGTTCGGCATGTACTTTGAAAGTTTGAGCGTCCGCGCGAACGTCCCCGCGTCGGTTTTGACGGTGGCCTCGTAATCCCCGTGGAAGCCGCGGAACTTGTTGACCGCCCCCTTCTCGTAGGCGATAGTTGTGGTGGTGGTCCACTCCTCCTTGATCAGCCGCTTGAGGGCCAGGAAGGCCTTCTTGGGGGTGAAGTCAAAGTTGACGAGCCCGGCGCGGAGGCTGTTCTCGCCCGTCTCGGAGCCCAGTGGGGCAAAGGCGGCCGTGCCGTCGACCAGGTTCCACCAAATCGCCCCATTGGTGGCGGCGTGGCTGAACCAGAGACGGTAGAGGCGCTCCGTCACGAGCGCCTGGAACTCGTCGCCGTCGCCCAGGTCGCGCCGGGAGATTATGCTTATCTCCGAAAGGTTCAGCGGAAGCCCCAGCTTGGCGTACTGGTCGAGACATTTGAAGAGATGCTCCGGGTTCATGAACTGGTCCGCCTGGTTGAGCAGCCCCTCGAACATGTGGTACTGGAAGCCCACGGCACCGACCTTCAAGTTCTTGTCGAGCAGATGGCGGACGAGCAGGTAGACAGGACTATAGTCGCCTTGGTAATCCCACCATTTACGGTCGTCGTTGTAGGTGAGACAGCTGCCGGGGAACAAACGCCCGGCGAGCTCGAACGCGAAGTCCACATGGGCGTCCATATTCAGACATCCGTTCGAGGTCTGCGCCTCGTTGACGGCGTCCCAGAGCTTGATCCTGTCGGCGTAGCGCTCCGAGATCTCGCGGAACCGTCTGGCGACTCTGGACTCGATCTCCAGCTTCGTTCCCTTGAGCCAGGTTGGCCAGAAAAGGTGCCACAGAAGCGGATGGCCTTTGGGTGTGATGCCATTCTTCTCGCAATACTCCAGGCAGGCGTCCGGCGGCGGGCGGCGGTAGATGGGCACGCTGTCTTTGGCGAAACGGGGCGTGCCGTCCTCAGGCTCCAAGTCCGACCAGTAGAGGGGAACGACCGCCAGATTGAAGAGATCTTTGAAGGCCTCCTCGTAGGCGGCGTTCTGCGCCTTCTCCGGAAACTGCCCGAGCATGAAGAGGTTGCAGCCGAAATGATATTCGTGCCGCTTCAGGGAAAGTTTGACGGAGGCCTTTTCGACGGGCTTGTCTTTGGCGTCGACCAGCTCAATCTCGCCGAACCCCTTTCTATTGGCCTCGGTGCCCTCTTTGATCCGGGCCTCGATCTCAGGATCCTCCTTGAGAAAGTGCCTCGCCAGCTTTTTCGCCAGGTCGTTCATACTTAGAAATACCCGCCTTTCTCGGTGATCTGCTGGATGGTCTCGCCGGAGCGGACCCATTTGAATATCTCGTTCTCGTTGCGCTCGATCTCCTCGGCGCGCAGCAGCACCTGGTAGGCGATGCCACGGGGGACGCACAGCACGCCGTCGATGTCGCCGAAGATGAGGTCGCCGGGGCGGACCGTGACTTTGCCGATCTTGACGGGCACCTGGTAGTGGGTGATGAGGCAGCGCCCGAGCGAGCCGTTGCTGGTGCGGTACTTGTAGAAGACCGGGAACTTCTGCTCCAATATCTGCTTGGTGTCGCGGATGCCACCGGCGATGACAGCCCCGCGGATGCCCTTCTGCAACGCGGTGGCGGTCATGACCCCGCCCCAGAGCGAGGCCTCGGTGTCGCCGCTGGTGTCCCATACCACCAAGCCGTCCGGCTTCATCTCGTCAAGCATCTTGGAGCGGAAGCTCATCTCCCCCTGGATCATAACGTTCGGGGAGCTCTTGACGGTGAACGCCACGCCGCAGACGGTCATCTCGTCGCGCAGCGGCATGATGTCGGAGGGCAGGTTCTGGTCGAGCAGGCACAACTCGCGCATGACGTCGTTGATGGCTCCAGTGTACAACCGCTCGTAGCGCTCGCATATCTCTTTGACCGGGACGGGAAACTCGTCTTTGGGCATGAATTCCCTGGTGGCGATAAGCTGGTCGAGCTTCATCAACCCAGCCTCTTTCTGCAATTGGTTCTGAGCCATCGTCTTTTCTCCTTTTGTTTATTTTTGGTTCTCAATATCCAATTTTCAACGCGTCCATCAACCCCTTCATGTAGCCGATGGCGAAGAGGTTGCCCTGCATCGCATAGCCGGGATTGTCATTCCTCTCGCCAGCCATGGTGGGGGTGTGGTCGGGGCGGATGAGACAGTCGATCCCGGCGGCGGCGCAGGTGGACAGGAAGACCGCCATGTCGGTGGGGCCGTTGTCGTGGAAGGTCTCGCGGAAGCAACTCCGCGCCCCAACGATATCGCGGAAGTGCAGAAAGAAAATCCGTTTGGCGAACTCGGGGATCAACGTGAACACGTCCTCCCCCATGGCCTTGAAGGTGGCTTGACAGAAGGTGACGCCATGGCTTGGACTGTCGCTCAACGCCAGGGCGCGGCGGTAGGCGGCGGCGCTGGTCAGGATGCGGCTGTAGCCCAGCAAGGGCGAGACCGGCGGATCGTCGGGATGCAGTCCCATCCTCACCCCGGCCTCCTCGGCGACGGGAATGACGGCCCTGATGAAATATTCGTAGTTGGCCCACAACTGCGCCTCCGTGATGCGCAGCGGGACGTCATTGCCGGCGAGGTCGGCGACATCGAAGCCGGAGGTCAGCGCGCCGCCGCGCTCGGGCAGGTCCACACGACTGCGGTACCATCCGACTCCGGCCATGAAATTGTAGCAGAGCAGCGGGACGCCCAGTTTGCCCATGTTGCGGAGCATAGCCTGGTACTGTTCGATGTCCTGGTCGCGCCCAGGCAACCCAAGCTTTATCCGGGACATGTCGAATTCGTCGCCCTCCAGCGCGGCCAATTCGAAGCCGGCCTCGTTGAAACGCCCTTTGATCGACCGTAGCGACGCGAAGTCCCACGGGGGCAACTGGCCGGTCAACTCGGGCGCGGCCTTGGTGACCGCATGCCTGACGCCGATCTGGGCGGCCAGCGTCCACGTGACATCCGGCTTGGCCGGAAGCATCATCCCCAGTTTCACGCCCGCCTCCTTATGTCATAACCTTTACTGTTCTATGTCTGTGCGTTTGATAAATTCGAAACTCGAAGCACGAAATCCGAAACAGCGGGAAACGCTGTTGAACTGTTTTGTTTCATTCATTCGGGATTTGAATTTCGAATTTACTTCGGATTTCGATATTCGGATTTCGGATTTGCCTTATTCGCCTGGTTCCTCGCGAAAAGCAGCGTCTTGATCTCGAAGGACTTGAACTTCAGTTTCCCGCCGCGGACGGGCGTGGCCCCCTCCTCCAGTATGTTTGTCTCGACGGCCGGAAACCTGGGCAGCGCGACCTCCGTCTTCTTCCCGACACTCTCGAACGCACGGACGACGATTCCACTGCCCTCCTCCGCCTTTTTGACGGCGGTGACAACCACCGACGAATCGGAGAAGTCCAGCAGGCTTTGCGAAGCCGGCAGTCTGCCGTCCGGATTGGGGTCGCAGACGGCGACCTGGCGGGTGGGATGGTTCAGCTCCCATCCGCAGCGGTAGGATGCGGTTTTCTCCAGCGAGCCATGACGGGGACGGAGGAGATAGCGGAAGCGATATTTCCCGGCGGGCGGGCGGGCGATGTTCCCCAGTGTGCCGTCAGGCTCCATGGTCGCCGCGCCACAGAAACCGCAACCGCGGATCATGTAGGAGCGCAGCAACCCGTCATCGAATTCCCACATGCGGTGATCACACCCGATGCTCACCCCCGACTTCGAGGAACCGACGTCGACCCAGTGGCGGCAGAGGCGCAGACGCTTACGCAGTTCCAAGTCCAACTCGTCGAAGCAATTCTGGGTCAACTCGCCCATGGTCTCGGGAAAGGCCACCTGCCCGAAAGGCACGCCGTAGCGTAGAACCGCGTCGGCATCGCAGCGGAACGTCTGCTGCAGCCTGACCCAGCGCGGTTCCAACCAGTCGATCTCGTTCTCGAGCAACACGTCGGCGGAATCGTGGTGGAGCGTGTAGGTCTGGGTGAAGGGCATGCCGTAGACTTCGCCTGTGACCTGGATTCGGCACCACACGGCGTTGTTGTCGATGGTCTCCACGCTTTTCAGAACCGCCGGGAACTGACGTCCCGAGGGGGTCATGTTGAAGATGTAATTGCCGCGGCGTTCCTCCACGCCAACGATTGACATCTTGTGGAAGAGCGGCGTGTTCAGTTTCGTGTCATGAAGGCGTGCCTCGCCGGTGACGGCGTCGATCTCCAGGCGCAGGAACTGGTTCTCGTACGTGTTCGAGCCTTGGTTGCGCTGGGGTTTTGTGACATCGAGGTCACGGTCGAGGATGATGGCGCAGGTGGTCTCCTCCGCGACAGGGTTCTTGCCGGGGACGAGATAGTAGGTCTGATAGCCGACCGCAGGAACATCGCGCGCCGGAAAGGCGATCTCCAAGGCGCTTGAGACGCATTGAAGCCGCTTCAGCTGGACGTACGGCACCGTCCGTCCGTTGGCGTCGACAAGCTTCAAATCCGGCTCCACACCGGGATAGTCGTTGGTGCGCATCTCGCCGTAGACGGCTGCCCGCCCCAACACGACTCCGTCACGCCGCCATGACATCGAATTGAAAACGACAACGGGAAACGCCTGTTCGCTTGGTGCCTTAACCTGGGCGGCCAGGCGCCAGGCCATCTGATTGGAGATCCGCTCCGCGGCGGCCTTCGCCCCGAGTTTCAGCTGGAGCTTGTCGCGGTCGGCGGTGTCACCACCCTGGCTGTTCTGGTTGTGGTCCATGCCGTCGAGCAAAGCTTTCCACGCCGCATTCAGCTCGCGGGCGGGATAGTCGTCCCAGCCGTGAAGCATACACATACTTGAGAGGAACTCGGCCATGTGCATCGCCGCTTCGCAGGGAAGATCCTCCGGCCAAATGTCCGGCCATGAGCTCTCGATGTTCGGCCATGCGGAGGGCAACTCGCCGGCCAGGGAGGGAAGTCCAGGAGTGGAACTCACCGCGTCGAAGTACTCGGTCAGCGTGCAAAACCGCAGCGTGCGCCGCTTCTCCTTGTTCCAGCGCCTGACGTTCTTGACAAGCCCTTCCGTCGGGCACCAGGGGTCCAGCCCCCAATGCACAAGCAGCGGATAGGGTTT
>CAYTFM010000159.1:17907-19682 GCA_964436735.1 uncultured Victivallales bacterium
CTGCTCCCAGGTGCCTTGCCATCTGGGAACAACCTCAGTCGATATTTTTTCGTATTCGCCGGACAGGCCGCAATACGCAGCGTAGCCGCGGAGGGCGTAATAGGCGGTGGTCTCGGAACCATCGGGGGCGCGCCACTTGAAAAGGGGCGTGGAGCTTGGGCCGCCCCGGGAGATGAGAAGTCCCTTGAGGCCGGCTTTGGCCGCGATTTGCGGGTACTGGGGAGTGTAGCCGGGCAGGTCGCCAAAATGGGCGATGGCCGGATCGGCTCCGAAGTTCTCCCTGGCGTAGGCCTTGGCCAGCAGGATGTTGCGGCAGAGCGTCTCGCCGCCGGGCAGGTTGAGGTAGATGCCCGACCAGGCGGGACCGAGCTCCAGTCGTCCCGAGGCAACCAGCTTCCCAAACCGGGCCTTCTCCTCCGGAAAACAACTCAGATAGTGCTCGACAAAGTTCATCGTCTCCAGCAGGAAGCGGAAGTCCTCGTGCTTCTCCAGCAAATCCAAGGCATTGCGCAGTATGTGGTTGCCCCGCGACAGGCATTCCTCGCGGGTGCCAGCCCAGAAGAGATCCAGATGCGAGAACGGCACGACATACGTCACAGGACTGGCCATGGATTATTGTCCCTTTCCCGTTGAGCGGCGCCACCGCCGCATGGTCTCGGCGGCGGGTTTGCCGTCGATAGTGAAGCCCTTGTCTCCCTTCGGATCATCCTTGAACTGGGGACGGTGGTTCTGCTCGTCCCACTTCCACCAGAAGAGCCCGCGCCACCAGGACTCGGAGCCGAAGGCGGCAAGCACGGCCTCCAGATAACGCGCCTGCTCCTGGCCGTCGTAGCCGCCGCCGTTGTTCCAGAAATATGGCAGCTTGGTGGCTCCGGCCGTGGCGCAGCAGCCGCACTCGCCGAAGTAGAACGGCTTGCCGTAGGCCGCCGCGAACGCCGCGTAGCGCACGACCGTCGGCTTGAGGAAGAGGACCATTTCCTCCAGCGTCGCCTCCGCCTTGTCGGCGGCGGGCGCGTACATGCTGCTGCCCAGCGAGTCCAAGGCGAAAAACCAGTGATTCGATTGCTTCAGCTCATTGATGAACTGAGGCGTATCGACGATGGAGCTGGTCAGGTGCCCCTTGAAACACTTCCGGGCGGCCTCTATGACGCCGAGCCAGCGCTCGCTTTGCCCGACGGTGCCGTTGAGTTCGCTGTCGAGGCAATAGGCTTCGCAGCCGCCGCGGGTGGCCAACCGGGTGTAATGCCTGGTCAGCTCACGGTAGCTGTCAAACCATTTCCCCCAATAGGCGATGGGCTTGCCGGGCATGATCTCGCCGTCACCCGGGAAGCCGATGTGACACCGCTGCGTGCCGTCCCAGCACTCGATCATGGGACGCAGCATGACCTTGATGCCTTTGGCGTGGGCGTAGTCGATGATCTCCCGCAGTTCGTCGTCGCCCGGGGTGACTTCGAAGTCGCGGAACTGCCGGGTGCTGTGGTAGGCTTCTTGAAGGACCGTGGAGACCAGGCAGATCCACTCGACGCCCAAGGCGGCCATCTTGTCGACCTGGACTTTCGCCTCCGGGGAGGAGAAGTAGCCGTTGCGGGCGTAGAAACCGAAGGTCATGCCTTTGAAAAAGGGAGCTTCCATGGATTGTCCACCTCTTAGGGACTTGGAAATTACTAAAATATCGTTTTGCCGCCAGAGATTTTGGCGGTTTTCAAGAAACGAATGAGGCGCATATCGCGATATGCAACGATTGAGTGACGCCGAAAACGGGCGAAAGACCGGCG
>CAYTFM010000160.1:0-19584 GCA_964436735.1 uncultured Victivallales bacterium
GGCACGTGGTTCTTGACGGTCAGAAGGGCGAGTCGTACGAGAAGGTGGAGAAGCTGATGTTCAACCCTGCCGACACCCGCTTCGCGTATGTGGCGCGGGCGGAAGACAACAGCTTTATCGTCATGGACAACTGCAAGGAAGGGCCGCGGTACGACGAGGTTGACAGTCCGCAGTTCAGCCCGGACGGCAAACGCTTCTGCTACCGCGCGAGGGATGGCGCATCCCGTTGCGCCGTTCTCGATGGCAAGGAGTGCGAGAGGCGCGAAGAGGTGGACAAGTTGATGTTCTCGCCAGATTCGAAGCATTTTGTCTTTCTTGCGCAAGAGGGGAACCAATGGCGCGTGTCACTCGATGGGCGCCTTGGCAGATGCTACGACGAGGCGGTTGCGCCGTTCTTCAGGCCCGACGGTCGACGCTGGGCGCACATCGCCAAGGACGACACCTGCTACCTTATGGTGGAGAACCGAAAGGAGGGGGCGCGGTGCGGCGCGGTCGAGAAGGCTTTTTTCACTGGGGATGGACGGCTGATCTTCAAGGCGAGAGTCGATGAGGAATGGTGCGTCGTTGTCGATGGCGCGGCCGGGAGCCCCTTCGAGAATATGCAGTCTTGGATCTATGTGGCGCCCAACGCCTCGATCTATTGTCTCGGTGGCGCGGCGGGTGGATTCGACAAACTTGTCGAGACCCGTTTCGTGTTCTCTGAGGAGAAAAGCGATGCGATGGATGAGTAGTCAAGCGGTGGTAAAGCGAGCCATAAATTAGTTGCACACGACGTCATTCTGATTGCTCCCACCGAGCTTGGCTGAAAGTTCTCTGGCATAATTTATCATGATATCGCCTGCGATGCTTCTGCCATCATTAAAGAACGCGAGAGACATGACAAATAATCAAACAGGAAAGGATAAAATGAATCTCGAGAGCAAATATATCGAAGAAGCACCTCTTGCTCCGCGCATAAGGAATGGTGACTCAGTCTGTTTCATCGGCGACAGCATAACAGGAGGACTATACATATCTAACATCCTACTTTTCTATGCGACACGGTTTCCAGAATTGCAGTTCACGCCGCACAACTGCGGTCTCTCTGGCGACTCGGCCAAAGGAGCGGTAAAACGTTATTCCTGGGATATCGCACCGTGCAAGCCTACGCTCGCCACAATCATGTTTGGAATGAATGATGTCGAACGCCACCTATACGCGAAAGATCAGACTGGCGACGATATAATGAAAAAGAGGCAGGATGAGTTAGACCTCTATGCGGTAAGTATGGGGCGCCTTTCCGAGGATCTGGCGAAAACTGGATACAGACTCATCTTCATAACACCTTCCATATATGACCAGACCGGCAATCAGCCGGCAGAGAACTTCTACGGCGTAAATGGCTCACTTGTATTATGCAGCAAGGAAGATCGCAGACTCGCCGCGCTCCACAAAGGCGGACTTGTTGATTTCAATGGCCTTATGGGGGCGATTAACACGGAATGGCAGAAGAAGGATCCGTCATTCTCCATAGTCGGGACTGACAGGGTGCACCCCAGCGATCCCGGTCACCTCGTGATGGCCTATGCTTTCCTTAAGGCTCAGGACATGCCGTCGTCGGTCGCGGAAATGTCCCTGGATACAACGTCAGGTTCCGTATCGTTTCAGAAGAACTGCGAGATTGCAGTAATGAAATCCTGCGATGGAGGCATGTCATTCTCTTGTCAGGAAAAGTCTCTTCCATTCCCTGTGCCAGACGACGCAAAAAAAGCACTTGAGATGGTACCATTCACAAAGGATCTTAACCGCGAGATACTTGCCGTAAACGGGCTTGCCCCCGGCCAGTACGATATTCTCGTAGATGGTCAGCTCGTTGATACTCGCACGGCAGAGGAACTGAAAGCAGGAGTCAACCTATCCGACAAGAAGAGAACTCCTCAGTTTAAACAAGCGGTAAAGGTTCATGACTTGATTAAAAAGTGGAGCAACACATCGCAAAGACTCCGCCTCTTTGTGGGGGTCAGGCATTGGATTATTGACAGGGCTGAGCCCAGGCCACAAGGTGTCGAGGCTGAGAAGATATATATTGAGGACCTATTGAAACTGGAACGAAAAAAGATCCAGCTTATTCCGGTTGGCTGGTGGAATATTTAAAATACAAGCCTGAAGAAGAGTCCTTCAAGAAGGAGGCGGATCAGCTATGGGAAACGATATACAAGGAAAACAAACCGGTTTCGCACAAATTCGAGATACGAAAAAAGGGGGATTTTGGGGAATGAAAATGCCCTTGTTAAGGATTAAGCACTTCTCGCCATCGTTGCCGTTATTTCTGCGTCGGGTGCGAGATTGGGAAAACCAATCCAATGAAAATGAGAACGAAATTGTATTATCAGAACGGGTTATACAGCGTCCCGCTCCCGAAACTCTGTTCAGACTGGCAAAAGCCTGACACACCACCGGTGACAATGCTCACCCTGCACGACGCAGTGAAGAAAGCCGTGAAGCATCACGACACTTGCACAGCGACAAGAGAGGTGAATAATCAATGAAAACACTGATAGCAGAGGACGATCCCGCCAGCAACCTTCTGCTGTGCGCCGCGCTCGCACCCTATGCGGTCGAGTGCCACAGCGTCGGGGACGGTGCCGCCGCGCTTGAATTGTACAAGCGAAGTCATATGGCCGGAGATCCCTACCGTCTCGTATGCCTCGACGTCCAGATGCCCGTGATGGACGGCTTCGCGGCCCTCGCGGGCATCCGCGGACACGAAAGCGATCTGGACTCCATCTATAGGGCGAAGGTGGTCATGGTCACCGCCCTTTCGGACGCCCACAAGGCCGCCGAGGCCTTCCGCCTCGAGTGCGACGCCTATCTCGTCAAACCGTACAATCCATTGGACATCTCCAAGCTTCTTGACGAACTCGGGCTTCACGGCGAAAATGCCTGACCAATGGGTGAGATGGGGAGCTCGTGAGAGCTTGGCAAATCCACCACATTCAATACTCCCCCGGCAACAGGACACAGGTCGCCGCCCTATGTGGCGATCCAGCCGAATCCCTTGATCAGCGTCCAGTCTGGGGGCGCGGAGGGCGATGCTCTATTCCAAGGTCTCCTCCGAGGGCTTCAAGGGAACGTGAAGCGTCAATCCGGGCAGAGTGATGTTACGCCCCGTCCCCTCGTCCACATATGAGACTACGGTGTTGGAAGGGATGGAGCCCAGATACGACCGTCCTGGACCGTCCTCCATCGGCGAGGTGGCGGGATCGCACTCGAACGAGGGGTCTGGGAAGAGCAATTTGAGTAGCGGCTTCGGTAGCATCTTTGACTTATGATTCCCAAGCGAGATTTTCAATGAGAACGCCTCGCCGTTCCGCAATACCACGACAATATGGTCGGCGTGGACTCGGACAACCTCGACGACTCCCCGGAAATAACCATGAAGCTCCTCGATAGGCAGGGAACACCAACGCTCGAACACATTCGCCAGGTCGACATCCCCAAAGGAGGTCTTCCGTATTTCGGAGTTCAGTGCCGCGATATCCTTTTTCAGCTGCCCGCTCTCCTGTTTCCGCCCTCGCGTCAATTTCCCGAACTCCTCGGCGTCGATCGTACCGTCCAGCAGCATATCCCCCAATTTACCGAGATGCTCGTCAAGCTTCAACGGGGGCCATGAACTTCGAGGTGGCGGCTTTCTTCGCCATGTCTTGTTTCTCCTTTGGTTGGTTAAGGGGCTCAACGCAAGAATAGCACGGACGCGGCGCGTGATCAATCCGTCCCCGCCCATCGTGGGAAACAAGTGAGTTTTACTGCGCGTCATGGTTGAAAACCTGCTCACTGAGAGCCAATTTCGGTTAACGGCGAAGAGCCAAGGGGCTTCGGGAGATCAGTGATAATCATAGACGTTTCCGTGTTGGCCACGGAGACGCACAACACATTCCAGCGGGGCAGGCAGTGGCAAAGACAAGTGTGGAGAAAACGGGAAAGAGGATGTCATCGACATGCGAAAAGGAACGAGTTCCTTCAACCTCCCGTGATAAAAGGGAGCATGCGAAACCTAAATCCGGGTCGTCGACGAAACAAGCGTTGGGAAAGCCGGTCACCAAGAAGACGCTTCCACCGGGGAAGTCGGAAACTTGCGCTAACATACCACCGGTCAATAACGCCTCTCCGCGGGCGGGGGTGAAAGTTCCTCCGATGACGTCGCCAGTGAGGCGTGGCACTACCTCGAAGGAGGAAAATGTTCGGAAAAAGGTTGCCGTCTCCCGTGCGCCTGCGAGAAAGTCCCCCGCGTCGCCAACCGCCGTTCCGGGGGGAGAGTCCGCTCCTTCGAAGCGGATGGTGAAGCCCTCGGGGAAACCGGCGCCGCGGTCGCCGGCCGTGAAGAATCCCGTGCTTGTCTCCGGGAAGGGCAGGGGCACCTCAAAGCAACCGCTCGGAAAGATTTCCAAGTCCTCCGAGCCTGTTGACGAAGCTGACGATATCAAGATAGACGACGAGAGCGGGATGGATCCCGGCCCCGATGATCTCGAGGACATCGAAGTCGAAACCTCTTCCGTCAAGAAAGTGATGGGCGCGGGGGGCGACTTCCAGCTATCCCCCAAGAACGATCCGATGAAGATCTACATGCAGGAGATCGGCGCTATCTCCCTCGTCACGCGGGATGATGAATGGACCCTCGCGGCCCAGATCCATGGCGACGACCACCATGAGAGCGAGACGGCTCGCGCCACACTCATCAAGGCGAATCTGCGTCTTGTCGTCAAGATCGCTCATGACTTCAAAGGGCTCGGGCTTCCGCTGCTCGACCTCATCTCCGAGGGCAACATCGGGCTGATGCGGGCCGCCGACAAGTTCGACCCCAACAAAGGAGCCAAATTCAGCTCCTACGCCGCATGGTGGATCAAGCAGGCGATGCGGCGCGGCCTCGCCAACCAGACCCGCACCATCCGCATCCCCGTGCAGTCGGCGGGGAAGATCAACAAGATCAGGACGACGCGCTTCAAGCTTGCCGAGGAGCTCGGGCGCGAGCCAACTGACGCCGAGATCGCCGCCAAGCTCGAGTTCAGCGAGCGGACGGTCGCCGAACTGGGCCTCGTGAGTCTCCGCACCCTCTCCATGAACGACCCCATCCAAGAGGGGGAGGACGGCGAATTTCAGGACATCATCCCCGACGTCAACGCCCACACACCGGAACGCATTCTCGGCGACGAGGAGTCAATCGACCGCCTCAAGCACCTGGTCACCGAGCTTGACGACCGCGAGAAGATGATCCTGAGGATGCGCTTCGGGCTCGACGGCGTCAGGCCCCGCACGCTCGAGGAGGTGAGCCAGGAGGTCGGTCGCACCCGCGAGCGCGTCCGTCAGATACAGAACCAGGCGCTCAAGCACCTCCGTGATCTCATGTGCGACGAGGCTGGATTCACAAAGGATTGATTTTACGGCTGCGTGAAACATGGATGCGACAATGGTTGTTTTGTCGTTGTCGTAACTCTCTTATGGTGATACGTTATGACATGGGCGTTCGACGAGTCCGCACCGCCTAACGCCAACCAACCAAGGAGAGACGTCAAATGGCGACAGCGAAGAAACCAGTTAAGAAGGCCGCCCCGAAGGCGAAAACCGCGGCGAAGAAACCTGTGGCGAAGAAAACCGACTGCGGATGCGGCTGCAAGCCCGTGAAGAAGGCGGCCGCCAAGAAAAGGATGTGATCGGCTGATCAAGCGGATTCATAGACCTCGCCTTGATGGGCGGGGTTTTTTTGTCGAGGCGTGGAGGAGGAGAAGATGGAGTTTGACGATTACGACGTCCTCTTGTCGAGGATATACGACTTCGTGAAGGATGAACCGGGGAAGACGTCTGACTGGATACCGATGGAGTGCCTTTTCCGAGAATTGGACAAGACCGACAGGCAGGCCGTGCTGCGGGCGCTCAAGCACCTCGTCACGGCGAACTACGACATCGGCACCGAGAGGGAGTTCAAAATGGTGGGCCTTGTGACGAAGGTGGAGTATTTTGGGGACGACGGCGTCTTCGTGGTGGAATTGTCGTCGAACGCCGACAAGTTGTTCGGGGCGAGGCTGGGAAGTCGGCGCGGCGGCGCGCGTTCTTGAGCGGGTTCGCGGAAGCGTCCGCCAAGCGTCGACGGCAAACGGGGAAGTGGTTATATGAGAAGCGTGCGAGTGCGCTCCAAATGCCAGTGGAAGCCACAAGGGGCTCGACGAGCTATGGGGGGAGGGGAGGATCGACCCCCTTCTCCTGATCCCCGCGTGCGTGCTCGACTTCCTTTGCATCCACCCCTTCTCTGGGACGGCAACGGCCGCATGGCGAGGCTCCTCACGCTGCTCCCGCTGTGCAAGGCGGGCTACGGCGTCGGAAGGTACATCAGCCTTGAGCGCCTCGTCGAAGACAGCAAGGAGAGCTACTACGAGTCGCTCCACGAGTCGTCGCAGTAGCCAGGATCCAGCCACTCCTCCAGACTGTCAAGCTTCTCAAGGGCGTCCACCACGTTGCGGTGCCAGAGCTCCCACTTGCGCCCTTGATCAAATCGAGCGCCTCGTCGCCGATCTCCCCCCGCCTCTCCCGGATGCCTGTGGCGCAGTCTCATGCGGCGGATGTCGCAGCCGATCATCAGCGGCGCCGCCAGCATGCGCCACATGCTCATCTGCGTCTGATACTTCGACGTCACGCCGCCGCCTTTGACGAACCAATGGTTTCCCAGCACAACCACCAGCCCCAGGTTGCGCGGCCCGTGTCCACCATGGTGACCGCTCCGACAATCATCCCCACACTACGCATTATGGCTCCCATCTGTGCGAACGCATGCGCTACAGGGAGCCGATCTCGACGGCGTTCGTCGAGCCCACCGTGAACTACGTCGTGAGCAAGCGCTTCGCGAAGCGTCAGCAGATGCAGTGGACGCCGAAGAGCGTCCATCAGCTTCTCCAAGTGCGGACGCATGCCATCAACAACGACCTGGCTGACACCTTCAAGTCATGGTATCCCGGATTCCAGATCAAGTCCACAACGGATGGACTGCCTTTTGCCGCCTAACTCCCGCACTTTTGGATGTTTTTTTCTGATGAAGGCTTGACAATCCGTTGCCGTTTTGTTATAGTGGTAAATAGGAAGTGAATAGGTTTGCGATAAGACAAAAGCGGTGCCGCATGGCTGTGATCGGGGTTTCAAAAATCGTCAGACGGCGTGATGTCAAGAAGCATATCACCGACTGGATTGCCGCTGAAAAGCTCTCCCAAGGCGACAGGGTGTTGTCACAGAACGAGTTCGCCCGTCTTTTGAACACCACCCAGCTCACCGTGTACAGGGCGATGGACGAGCTTGTCAAAGAGAAAGTTATACATAGGAGATTTGGTTCAGGCACCTTCGTCGGAACCGCCGATGTCGGCGACAGGCTGAAAACGGTCTGCTTCGTCCTTCCAGGCGAGCATCTCGACGATCCGGACTACAATCCGATCTACTGGCCCTACGTCCAAAGTCTTTTGAAGGCGTTCATCGAGGCGTCGGGCACGGAGTGGTCCTTTGGCACCAGGGTATTTGTTCCAGGAACGCCGCTGACGGAGCAAGTCGTCAATGGCTTCGCCCCCTACGATCTAGTCGTGTTTCACTATTCGAAGGAGCCCAAAGACCTGCTCGCCTGCCTTGTGGGCAAGCGGATCGTCCCCGTCGCCTGTTTTGGACTTCCCGTCGCCGGCATCGACTGTCTCACTGTGGATCACGACATCGCGCATGGCTCCCGGGATGCGATCCAGTACCTCAGCGACCGCGGCGGAAGACGGATCGCCCTGGTCACCAGCCCCCAGCAATGGTCCGAGCCGTGGATTCACGGCTACAAGGCGGGGCTTGTCGATTGCGGCCTTGTGTTCGACCCCTCACTCGTTGTCCGCGTGGGCGAGTCCATTCTCGACGGGGAGTCGGCCGCCGCCAGCCTTGTTGACGACAAGATCAAGTTTGACGCCGTCTTCGCGGAAACCGACATCAAAGGAGCCGGTGTCGTGGAGGGCTTGAGGAAGCGGGGAATGAAGGTCCCGGGCGATGTGGCGGTGATGAGCTATGGCGGGCTCGACCACTTCACGGGGCATCACCCTTACCTGGCCTCCGTCAAGATAGCTTATAGGGAGATGATAAGGACAATGCTTGGGGAAGCATCGGATCTCGGCAGGAAGTCCTTCCCCAAAAAACACATTTCAGTCCCCTGCGATATCAAAAAGGGCAGGACGGCGTAGCTTCTATCGGCCGTCGCCAATGAAAGCTATGAATGCCCGGTTGGGGTTAATTCATGAGAACAATTAATGCTGGCCGGTCAAGGTTCACCTTGATAGAGCTCCTGGTGGTGGTGGCCATCATCGCCATACTCGCCGCGTTGCTTCTGCCGGCTTTGAACGGGGCGAGACAGACGGCCAAGACTGCGGTGTGCGTCAACAACCTGAAGCAGATCGGCGCCGCTTTCCATTCATATGCGGCGGACTATGACGAATATATTGGCTTTGGCATCCAAGGGTCGAGTGGGCCTTGGAATGAGGATCTCATGCAGCTCCATGAATACGTGGGAGGAAAGAAGATAAACGTGAGCGCCTGGGGGGCCAGGGCGTACCTTGGCAACATGATCTACTGTCCGTCGTTCGGCTACGATCTGGATCCGCTTTTGCACAAACCATGCAAAAGCAACGGCGATCAGCTCCCCAGCGCCGCCAACCCGAACTATGTCACCTCCTACCGTCAGAACGCGTGGTCGCAGGGGCCGAGCAGCTACTGGGTGAATCCGCTTGGGAGTCCAATCACAAGTTTGGGATATTGGCGGTTGTCGCGCATCAGCCGAAGCGCGTCCATGCTCATCCTGGCGACCGAGGGGTGGCAGTACGATCTATGCACCTGGGAGAGTGTTTACTACAATCCCAAGCATGGCAGAAAGGCTCTTGGATGCCAGGCGGACGGCAGCGTCAAATTCCACGAGTATCGAACCGGCCTGGGCACTCCCGGACGCTTCTCCATCCCATTCAATCCCAATACCGGCGTCAACAGCGCTTATACTGTCGAATCATGGGGAAACTACATGCATCCCGCCTACGCGGCCGGCTATTGAGGGGATTGAATTTAGACTGGTTAAATCACATGGGGTGATGAATGAGGATCAGGAAAATTTTGTTGTCGTTCTTGCTGGGTGCGGCTGTCCTGCAGTTTGGTTTGCTCGCCGGCGAGGCGGAATGGGCCGCGCAGGAGTATGCCATGTCGGCGGACGACATGGTGCCGTCCACTCCATGGGGCGTTGGCTATGCCCAGGGGAATCCGTCCGTGCTCGTGCTCTTCGGCAACGACATGATCGGCTACGGCGGTTTCAACCGCAAGCTGCAGGAGCTGAGGCGGGCTTTGGGCGGCGACATGGAGTATGTGAAGATCGGCAAATGCAGCGCCTCCGGCGGAGTGAGAAGCGACGACGCCCGCGCCCTCAGGCTGCTGGACAGCCGCAAGTGGGATGTCATCGTGGCGTGGACCTCGCCGGAGAGCCACACCGGCGGCAACTTCCATGACCTGGCGTCGGATGAGCTGAGATACCGCATCCTGTCACAGGTCGCCGAGGGGGCCGGACTCGTCTTCGTCATGCCGAAGCCGCCTGGCAGCGTCTGCTCCAAGGGACGCGAGGTCGAAACCTCCCTCCAGTCCGCGCTGGGCGGGCTGGGGTTGACTGGACGGGCTTCGAGAACGACCGAGGAGTTCCGTAAAAACTATAACGGCGGCAAGCCGCTCGACCCGTCGGCTTTCGCCAAGGAATACCTCGCCTCATACAAGTTGGGCAAAGGCCGCATGCTGGCTCTGAAGAAATTCTCGGTGGCGGCGTACGCCCCGTGGACCGATCCCGACGCCGTCGCCTTCTCCTGGGAACACCGGATCGACGCCGAGTACATGCTGGGCGAGATCATCCGTTCCCTTTGGAGCGCCGCCGGCAAGGAGCCGCTGGTTGAGTTTCTCGAAAGCCCTCCGCCCAACTGGTCGATCGGATGTGGCGCCAGCAAGGGACAGGCGAGCAAATGGGTTCTAGAAGTGAAGGGCGACAAACGGGACATCGTCGTCTCATGGCGCGTCAGGGATCTGATCGGAACGGTATGGGCCGATGGTAAAAGCGAGTTCAAGGGAGCGGACGGACGGATCGAATGCCCCGTCACGCTCCCTGACCTGGGAGCGGGCCGCTTGTAATTGGATGTCTTCGTCGACAGCCCGTCAAAAGGGAAAGGGCTCAAGTCATTATTACCCTCATGGGGCTCCTCTCCCGGTGTGGGCAACCTCCGCGAGAACTTCGGCTACTCGGGCGTCGAGGTGGTGGCTCCATACAAGGTTACCGTCACTCCATCAGCCAAGGCCGTCGAGCCGGGCCAGCCGATCAACGGAGAGGCGCTGATCGAGTTGGCCGAAACCAAGGACGGAAAACCAGCGCCGCGAGTTGATAAGCTTGTTGTGCGACTTCTCGACAACCATGATCGCGCGCTTGAGCAGATCTCGGTCGCCGCGGAGGTTGGCAAGCCCGCTTCATTCACTTTTCAAACCAAGGCCTGCGAATCGCTTCAACTGCGTGTCGAGGCCGTCGTCTTAAGCTCTGGCAGAGTTGCCGGCTCGGGATGGATCGCAGTGGATGTGCTCACGCGCGGGCAGGATCGCTTCAACGTGGTGCTTTGGGGCGGCCCGACTGGCCCGTATGCGTTCTGGGCGCGGCAGCGGCTGTGGCAGACTGGCGCCACTTCCGTCATGCACGCCGCCGGCGAGGACGCCAACCTCATGCGCATTCCATTCATCGGCGGCGACAGCTGGCAGGCCGAGGTGAACGGCAAGAAGCTGCCGCGCGGGCTCTGGGGATGCGGCGAGGAAACGGCGATCAAGGAGAACAAATGCGTCAACGATCCGGATTTGTTCTCGAAACTGCTCGACTTCCAGGACCGGCACTGGAAAGGCGGGCAGGCGCATCCCGTCTTCGTCTACAACATGTACGACGAGGGCATCAGCGCCACCTGCTGCCAGAGCCCGCATTGCCTGGGAGCCTACCGTGGATGGCTGAAGGAGCAGTACTACGACGACCTGAACGCGCTCAACACCGAATGGGGCAGCGCCTATAAGAGCTGGGACGAGGTGGCGCCTCTGGATCCCAAGGACAACCTTGAGGAGGAGGCGAAGAAGAAGGGGAATTACGCCCGGTGGTCCGACCGCAAGTGTTTTGGCGAGGTGAACTTCTGCCGCCGCATGCTGGGGGAGCAGATCAAACGCGCGAAGAAGTTCGACCCGTTCGCCCGCCTCGGCTTCGAGGCCTCCGGCGAGTTTGGCATAGAGATCGAGGAGCTTCTGGCGAACAGCGGCTTCTGGTGCCCCTACGACGGCCTGCAGACCGAGTTGGTGCGAAGCCTGAAACCCGCCGGTTACGTCTCGGGGTTCTGGATCGGCTACGACAAGGATGCCGATCCCCTGATCGCCAAAGCGTGGCGCATGGTAATGAAGGGGTCGAACTCGATCTGGTGGTGGATGCTTCCCGGCCGCGGGAAGTATCACGGCTGGCTGGCGCCGAACGACGAGCCCTATCCCGCCGGGAAAGAATTGCTCGAGGAGTGCGTACTGCCGCTGCGCCGCGGGCTCGGCGACCTGATGATCCGCCTGGACCGTCCGCACGACGGCGTCGCCTTGTACTACTCCGAGACGTCGGCGCACGCCTCAGGGCTTGGGACAAGCGACACATTCAGCGCCGTCGTTGCGGCGCATGAGAGTCTGGCGCGGCTGGTTCAGGACTGTGGCTACACGTGGATCTACACGACCAAGAAGCGTCTGCTTGCGGGAGACCTCCAGAAACAGAAGATCAAACTCCTCGTTCTGCCGTTCACGCAGGCGCTCGGCCAGGACGAGGTGGACGCCCTGCGCGCGTTCGCCGAGGCGGGCGGCATCGTGCTTGCCGATCTGCGCCCCGGGGTCTCCTCCGGGCATTGCCGTCCGCTGGAGCATGGTCCGGCCGACGCACTTTTCGGAATCGAGCGGACTGGCCCCGGCAAGGCGGAGCGCATGGACGGTTCAGCGCAGGTCGCCTTCATGGGGGGCACGCTGCCGCTGGAGCTCAGCAACAGCCGCGCCGACGCCGAGATCAAAGCCGCCGGAGCCAGCGTCGGAGCGATGATCGACCAGAAGCCGGTCTTCTTCGTAAACAGAATCGGACAAGGCGTCGCAGTGCTTTTGAACTTCCATCTGAACCAGGATCCACGGGCGGAGTGGTGGCTGCCGTCCGACGGCGAGCGGAATCTGGCGCGTGGCAAGCACCGCCGCGATTTCTTCCGCAGCCTGCTAGCGGCCACGGGACTCAAGCAGCGGATCGGACGGACAAATGGCGTGGGCGGTGAACTGCTTGGAACGGAGACGGTCACATGGTCCAAGGGCGGCGTCAGCCTGTACGGCTTGTACAGCGACAGCTCCGATGCGACGACGGCCGAGATCGTTCTTCCCGGGAAACTATACGCCTTCGATCTTCGCACTGGCGGCAAAGGGCTGACCGACCGGGTCAAAATCAAAACCTTGCGGCCGGGATACGCCGAGTTCGTCGCCGCTTATCCGTACGATCCCGGAAAGCCGGAGGTCCGCTCGTCCGCAACCACCGTCATAGGGGGGCAGACCATCGAGTTCGCTATCAGCATGTCGGGCGTTCCGGCCGACGAGAGCGGGATTTTCAGCTTCAGCACGCGGCTTGTCAATCCCGTCGGCGAATGGGTTGATGTGATTCCATGGTCGGCCCAAGGCGTTGGCGGAAAAGCTGTCGTGCCCGTGAAGTTCGCACACAACGACATGCCGGGCGAGTGGAGGCTCGAAGTCCGCGAGGTGACCACTGGCAGGCAGGCGTCGGCGGTCGTGGGAAAAAAGAAGGAAGAGAATGCGGATCCGAGGTTGCCGCTTGTTTTCGCCACAGGCAAGGACATCCCATGCACCGATTCCAAGGACGACAAAATCGGCGGACAGACTTGCGCGCTGCCAGCATTGAAGAGCGAACCGCCGGAGCCAGGCAAAGAGTCGGTCAAGGCATGGACGAAACTCACGCGAGAGACGCTGGGCAAGGACGCCAAGGACTATCCGCCGGGGACGATCAAGACAAAAGGTGAGATAGGCCTCTCGGGCATCCCGCATCTCGTGAGCGAGTCATACTTGATCCCTTCAGCCGCCGAGGGCAAAAAGCAGGGCGTCGCCTTGGCCGACGGCAGCAATCTCGCAGGATCAGGGATCACAGTCGGGAACTGGGGCGTATGGAAGATGTGGAACCTCAATCCATTCGGTTGCATGGGCGTGAACTGGGTTGGCGCCGACGGAAAAACCAAGGCGCAGCTGCTGTCACCGTCCGTCTGCAAGGCCGTGACCTCCTTTCAAGGGGACGGTTGGGCCTCGTGCGAGATGCAGGTCGAGCGGCCAATCAGCGCGGACTGCGCGCCAAAGATTTTAATTCGGATGAAAAGCGTCGACGGAGATCCAAACCTGTATTTGCTCATTCGGATGGATCCCGCCGGAGGGACTTGCCGCAGCTTCGACCTGGGCGCCTTCCCCTACGGCTATCACGATCCGAAGTTCCTCTCGCGGACCCGCTGCATGTGGGTGGCTGGACAGGATTGGATACTGCAGCCGAAAGTCCAGAGCGCGCCTATCCAGTCCGATTCCTCCTGTGGTGTCCTGTGGTACAACAAAGACTGCCACGAGATAGGCGGGCTCCAGGCGGTGTTCCTCCCCGAAGAGGTGAATTCAGTGGTAGGCACTGCGTACTGGCCATGCGTGGCGACCTTCGAGCTCAAGGAAAAACAAATACGCCTGGCCGTCCGCCCATGGCTGGACAGGACTGGATGGCGGAGCGGGCGGAAGAAGTTCGTCGCTGAGCTGCCCGACGAGGTGAGGCGCCTGCGGCAGATGTCGTTCGCCTGGCCGATCAAAGATCTGCTGACATCAGCGCAGCGCGGGGAGGTTCAAGCCATGCTCGCCGCGCAGTGGCTTCCCGAGGACGGCCGCACGGCGCTCGCCAGTGCGTCGCAGGCGTACGAGTCTGCCTTGACGAAACAAAAGGCCGCTCCCCTGGACGAGACTGAGGAGCGGTTCGCGCTGGAGCGCGAGGTGATCAACCGCAAACAATCCCTGGACGAGGCGCTCGCCCCCCTGGCGGCGGAATGGATCAGGCAGGGTGGATCGGAGTCAAAGCCATGAATATGGAAACGAAACTCAAGATCGGAATCGCGTTCCCGATGGTGATCCCCGCGGACATCGAAGGGAACATCCGTCGGATGGAACCGCTGGTGGAGGAGGCCGTGAAGCAGGGGGCGCGCATTGTCGTGTTCTCCGAGTGCGGAATCAACGGGTACGACCTGCACGGCCGGGGCCTCGCCACCGCCTTCGCCGCAGACGCCGCGCCGCTGCAAACGGTCGCCGACATGGCTCGACGGCAACAGGCAGTACTACTGGTCGGCTTCTTCGAGCGCGACGGGGACAAGGTCTACAACACCGCCACCGCCATATTCCCGGACGGCCGCCGGGTATTCCAGCGCAAGCACAAGGACGGCGAGATCGAAGCGGCGCTGCGCCAGATCGCCTGCGGTCCGGCCGAGCGGCAGTACTTCGACGTCGACGGCTTCAAGTGCGCCATGGTGATCTGCGCCGACCACGGCGTCCCGAAGCTCTTCGACGACATGGCGGCCGAGCGCTGCGATGTCGTGTTCGGACTGATCGCCGGCGCCGGCAGCGTCGGCGGGGATTCTACCAGGTGGAGATGAACGTCGGATGCCGGCGTCAGCAGTACCTCGATCTGGAGGCGAAGCAGCCGCATTACCCAAGAGACATGGTCGAGAAGGCGCTCGGGATCGATGTGGCCCAGGTGGCGGTGAACCAGCGGGGCTGGGGGTCGGAGATGGGCTATTTCCACCCGGGCTGCGGCATGATCGTGAACCGCACGGGCGAGGTCACGGCCATGATTCCCGGCCGTTTCATCTTCGAGCATCTGCGGCCCGAGATGGCCGTCGGATGGGTGACGAAGAGCAATGCCACGAAAGGGACAAAGCAATGAATACGCATCGAGTTGCATGGATTGGCGGAGTCGGCGCGGTGGCGGACATGCGCGCCGGGCTGCCGGAGGGCTGTGAACTGGTCGGCGTCTGCGACCTGCGCGACGACGTCCTCGAGCGCGCGCGGCGTGCGGTGCCGTGCCTGCTCGTCACCAAGGACTACCGGGAGATCGCGCGGATGCCCGGCTGCGACTCGGTGGTGACGTTCACCCCCAACGAGACGCACCGCGACATAGCGGTGGCCTGTCTCGACGGCGGCAAGAACGTCTTCATCGAGAAGCCGATGGGCATCACCCTCGAGCAGGGGTGCGAGATCCTCGCCGCCGAGAAGCGTGTCGGCAAGACCGTGGCCGTAGACCTTGAGTTCCGCGCCTCGCGCGTCGGCCGGACCGTGCGCGCCATCATCGACAGCGGCGAGCTTGGCGAACTGTGCCAGGTCGAGGTCGATCACCACCGCGGCGGCTGGCTCAACGACACGCCACAGGGGCAATACCGCACTAAGCGGCGGACGAGCGGATACTTCAAGATGGAAGGAATCCACATGCTCGACCTGCTGCGGTTCTGGGTGGGCGACATGGAATCGTGCCGGGTGTTCGCCGCGCCCAACACGCTGCCGCACTATGAGTTCCCGGACAATTACACCGTGATGATCCGCTTCGCGAACGGCGTGGCGGGCCGTTATTCCGGAAGCCACAACAAGGTGGGGTACAGTGCTGGCCACTCACTGACGGAAGGCGCCCGCCAAGGGCACATGTTCCGCCTGGCGCTGGCCGGGACGCGTGGCGCCGTCGAGGTGAATCTGTGGGAAGGGTATGTGAACGTGTTCCGGCACGTGGCGAGTCCGGCCGGCACGAACTCGTTCAAGCCCGAGTTCGAGCGCCGTATCGACTTTTCCGGGTTGCGTCATCCGATGGAGGCCGGGCACGATATCGCCGGCTGCCGGCACGAGTTCCTCCGGCGCATGGCCGCGGGCGAGCCGCCCAACCAAACTGCCGCCGACGCCTGGCGCTCCGAGCGGATCGCCTACGCCATCGACGACTGCGCCGATCTCGACGGCGGCCGTATCGACTGCCGGAGCATCGAGGAAGGCGAGGCGTGAGAAATCAATGGAGCGACGCATCTCGATGAAAAGACTATTTGCTATGTCGGCGTTGGCCATGTGTGTCGGCTCTTTGGCGCAGGGAGCGGACACGTTGAACCCCGCACTCAACCCGGTGAAGTTTGAAGCCGCTCCGGCGGGCGGCCCGGCGACGCTGGTCAAGGACGGCGCGCCCTGCGCCACCATCGTGATCGCGGACGAGGCGTTGAAGAGCAAGAGCGGCGACGACTACCAGGCGGCGACGGAACTGGCGAAATACGTGAAGCTGGCCACCGGGGCCGAACTTCCCATCACGTCGGACGCCGAGCAGACGGCGGGGACTCTCGTCTTGGTCGGAGACTCGAAGCTGACAGAGGCGCGGAAGATCGGCGCGGCCGACCTGCCGATGGAGGGGTTCAGGATCGTGACGTTCGCGGATGGCGTCGCGGTCGTGGGGCGGAAGCCGGATCTGAAGCTCACGCCGGAAAGCAAAGGCGTCCTCTGGGGTGTTTACGATTTCCTCGAGCGATATCTCGGCATCCGCTGGTATCATCCTGGTGACGACGGACGCGTCATCCCGCAGACACAATCGCTGGTCGTCGCGCCAGTACAGTATACGGATCATCCGTTGCGCATCATGCGCTCGCTCTGGCCTCCCGCTCCATCCGAGTTTCGCCCCGCCAAAGCCACCTACATCGGCATGGCCTGCCACACACCGCTCAACTTCAGCATCCATTACAAGGATGCGCCCGAATGTTTTGAGCAAGGAGTTGACGGAACGCGCAGTTCAGGAATGCCCTGCTACGGCAACCCGAAGACGCTGACGCTGATGATCCAGGACTTGGAGAATTTCTATGCCAAGGATGACAAGGCATCATGGCTGCACTGGAACGGTAAAGACCCATGGTACCCTCCCACCGACAAAGTCTATTACATTTCACCGCCCGATAAAGGAGTTGACTGCCATTGCGAATTTTGCTCCAGGCTCACGGATACTAATGCCCCAGACCTCGGACGCGCCAGCAGGATCATGGAACAGTTCGTAACAAAGATGGCATTGGAAATCAAGAAAAAATGGCCCGCCATGACAGTTGGCTATCTGCCGTATATCAATTACACACTGCCACCAGACGATTTAACGTTTCCTGATAACGTGGTGGTATCCGTCTGCCTCATGCGCGGTGTCAACGACAAGGAGCCCGAGGTTGCGGCAGACCACGACAGGATTATATCCGGCTGGGCGAAGGCGACCGGCAAGCCGGTCCGGCTGTGGGAGTATCCCTGCTGGCCGCAGGACGACACCGCCCTGCCTTTCCAGTACCCGCACGTCATCAAGGCGTTCCAGCAACGCCATCGCTCGGACGTCGAGGGCTCGTTCCTTTGCGCCGGCTACTGGCCGGAAGAGCTTGGGAAGGACGGGCTGTGGAAGTCGCAGGCCCCCACCTACTACTGCTGGATGCGTCTGCTGTGGAATCCGGATTTCGACGTCGACGCCGCCCTCAAAGAATATGTGGAGCTGATGTACAGTTCGGCGAGGGAGCCGATGGGGAAGATCCTCTCCAGCCTGACCGACCGATGGGAGAGGATCCAGTGGCAAAATCAACCGGCAGGCCATCACATCTCCCCGCGTCAGGTGAACGAGGAGACGATGCCGCGCGCCGAAGCGCTCAAGCTTCGCAACTGGCTGACGGAGGCCCGCTCGCTGGCGCCGGAGGGCACCGTGGAGCGCCGCCGCGTCGAGTTCTTCGGCCAGGCCGTCGACGTATTCATGAAAGAGTCCGACAGCTACCACGAGGGCGGCAAAAACCTGCCCACGCTCAATGTCCTGAAGGTTGGCGGTAATCCGAAGCTTGACGGCATCCTCGATGATCCCTGCTGGCAGTCGGCCGATGCGCAGTCGTTCATCATGGCCAAGGACGCCAAGGCGCCGCCTGCCGACCAGGCCACCATCGTCCAGGCGGTCTGGGCCGACCAGGGCGTCACCTTCGGGTTCAAGCTACTCGAGCCGCATATCGCTGACGTCAGGGCGTCGTTCACTCGGCACGACCAGGACGTCTACAACGACGACTGCATGGAGATCTTCCTCGACGTCACCGGAGAGCGCCAGAAGTATTACCAGATCATCGCGAACTCGCTCGGAGCCATCTACGACGGCACCGCCGCCGGAAAAGAGTGGGACGCCTCCGGCGTCAAGGCGGCCGTCCACAAGGATAAGGACTTCTGGTCGCTCGAGTTGTTCATGCCATTCTCCGACTTCCCCGAGAAGCCGCAGGTGAAAATCGGCGCCGTCTGGTACGGCAACTTCTGCCGCTCCCGCTATACTCCGACGACGCAGCAGATACAGCGCTGGAGCACGCTCAAGCGCTACTCCAACCTCGACTTCAGCGCCTTCGGGAAACTGAGGTTCGTGGAGTGATTCCCACAGGAGACAACACATGAGCCTGCAAGAAAATTTACCAATTGAAAAGGCAGGCATCGTTCACTGGTGATTGATAATTGTTGACTGTCATCTTCAAGCAGTCGCCCCCAGAGGTGGCCGTTGGATGGGTGACGAAGGACAAGGGCATGAAAGGGACAAAGCAGTGAATAAACATCGAGTGGCATGGATTGGTGGGGTCGGCACGGCGGCGGACATGCGCGCCGGGCTGACGGAGGGCTGTGAACTGGTCGGCGTCTGCGACCTGCGCGACGACGTCCTCGAGAGCGCGCGGCGCGAGGCGCCGGATCTGCTCGTCACCAAGGACTATCGTGAGATCGCGCGGATGCCCGGCTGCGACTCGGTGGTGACGTTCACCCCCAACGAGACGCACCGTGACATCGCGGTGGCCTGTCTCGACGGCGGCAAGAATGTCTTCATCGAGAAGCCCATGGGCATCACGCTCGAACAGGGCTGCGAGATCCTGGCCGCCGAGAAGCGCAGCGGAAAGACCGTGGCCGTGGATCTCGAGTTCCGCGCCTCGCGCGTCGGCCGGACCGTGCGCTCCATCATCGACAGCGGCGAACTGGGCGAACTGCGCCAGGTCGAGGTCGATCACCACCGCGGCGGCTGGATGAACGACACGCCGCAGGGGCGTTATCGGACGCGTCGGCGGACGAGCGGGTACTTCAAGATGGAAGGGATCCACATGCTCGACCTGCTGCGGTTCTGGGTGGGCGACATGGAATCGTGCCGGGTTTTCGCGGCGCCCAACACGCTGCCGCACTACGAGTTCCCGGACAACTACACCGTTATGATCCGCTTCGCCAGCGGCGTGGCGGGCCGTTATTCCGGAAGCCACAACAAGGTGGGCTACTCGGCAGGCCACTCGCTGGCGGAAGGCGCGCGCCAAGGGCACATGTTCCGCCTGGCTCTGGCCGGGACGCGGGGCGCGGTCGAGGTGAACCTGTGGGAAGGGTACGTGAACGTATTCCGATACGTGGCGAGTCCGGCCGGCACGAATTCGCTCAAGCCCGAGTTCGAGCGCCGGA
>CAYTFM010000161.1:0-19528 GCA_964436735.1 uncultured Victivallales bacterium
TCGGGGAAGGGCAGGCCGCCTTTAAGCTCGTTTTTCACGGACGCCGCGGCGAGGTCTGGCAGGAATTTTCCGGGTTGCTGGCCGAGCTGAATGATTCGTCCACCGGCCTGTGCGTACTTCGCCACGGCCTCGCGGAGTTTCTCCCCTTTGAATGGGCCGTAGTCGGAGGGGTCGCCGACGGTGGGAAGGACAAGCAGGCTGATTTTTTTCGAGTCGGGGAATGCGCCTGTCTTGTACAAACCCCTGATGTCGTATGAACTGTAGGGGATTTTCGCCGCCTTGAGCGCGCGCATCGCGGCCGCCGCGTAGAACTTCGAGTCGATGCCGAGTTGGCAGTAGTTCATCCGGTAGGTGGGTTCGACGGCGACGGCGATCTTGGCGGTGGGATCGGCGGCGATGAGCCCGGAGAATATCGACTCATCCTCGATTCGTCTGTCTTGCGCCGACTGCGCGTGTATTTCCTTGAATTTCTCGACGGCGGTGGCCACGTCCTGTTGCGTGACGGAGGTTGTGGCGGCGCCGAACGCCGCGGCCGCCGCGATGGCGTCGACGATGTTCTTTGCCGGTTCCGCGAAGAGCGAGGCGCACGCCTGTTCGAGGCTGTCTTGGGCTTTCTTCCTCACCTGCTCGTCGGACGTGGTCACCTTGACATCCACGGCGTCAAGGATGGCGCCGGTCGCCTGGTTCATCAAGAGGATTTCATCGTTGTCCACCGACATGAGGCGCACCATGGCGTCGACGACACTTGCGGTAGGCTCCAACGGTCGTGGCGTGTACCCCGCCATCATCGCCGACAGCACCTTCTTCCCCGTCTCGCTGCTGAGTGTTTTGCTCATGTCGGGGAGCGCGTCGTGGAATGGCTTCCCGTCGAGGCCGGATTTCCCTTTGAAGGCGAAGCACCACCACATCATCAGCGGATGGTGGTTGACGGCGGCGAAGTCACCCACCGTGTGCGTCAAGACCCCGCACCAGGCGGAGGCCTCCTGGTCTCTGCCTGCGGCGAAGAGGAAGACGAGGAGCCGGAACATCACAGAGAGGTTTTCCACCTTGTGCAGGTCGTAGCGGACTTTGAGCCCCCCCTCCGCGAGGATCGCTTTGACGTCATCCTTGATGTCGGCGCCGAACGGATCGAAACTGTCGGGGTAGTGCGAATACTTCTTCATGACGGCAGGGTCGATCCTCTTCTGGAGGTCAGCGGGCAGAGCCCCGTGCACAAGTGCGGCCTGCATGCCATGCTCGCCCCCCCATGCGTAGGCGTTCGAGGAGGTTCCCCACGCCAGAACAAGCATGGGCGCGATGAGCCATCGATGGTGTCGTATCATTGTTTTCACCTGAAAAATGGATGGTGGGTGTAACGATATATCCAAGTATACCGCGCTCGCGTCTCGTTGTCAACAGGCCGACGAAAGGCGCATTGTGGATTCCGCTTGTTTCCTGGAATTTCCGCAAAGGGTGCGGCGCCCAGATTGGACATGCGGCGTGTGGGAGGTGTGAGTGCTGGCTGGCTTTTTACGCCAATTTTTTGCCCGTGAGGATGGTATAGGCTTCGAGGTACTTCTCTCTGGTCTTCCTGATGATGTCCTCCGGAAGAACTGGCGCGGGAGGTTTCTTGCCCCAGTCGAGGCTTTCGAGGTAGTCGCGGACGAATTGCTTGTCGAGACTCGGCGGACTGCCGCCGACGCAGTAGGCGCTGGCGGGCCAGAAGCGGCTGGAGTCGGGAGTGAGCACCTCGTCGATCAGGATGATTTGTCCGTCCCGGACGCCAAACTCGAACTTGGTGTCGGCGAGGATGATGCCTTTTGTCTCGGCATAGTCCGCGGCGGTGGTGTAGATCTTCAGCGAGAGTTCTTTGATGGTCTTGGCGGCGTCCGCCCCAATGGCGTCGACGACGCCTTCGTAGCTGATGTTTTCGTCGTGGGTCCCCTGTTCGGCCTTGGTGGACGGGGTGAAGAGCGGCGTGTCGAGCTTCTCCGCCTGGCGGTAGCCTTTGCGCATCGGGATGCCGCAGACCGTGCCGGTCTTCTCATAGTCCTTCCAGCCGCTGCCGGTGATGTAGCCGCGCACGATGCACTCGACGGGGAGCGGCTTCGCCTTCTTGACGAGCATGGAGCGGCCCTTGAGGTCGGCGGCATGCTTTTTCAGGATGGAGGGATACTGGTCGACGTCGGCGGTGACGAGATGGTTGGGCAGCCAGTCCATCATCTGGAACCAGAAGAGGGAGATCTGCGTGAGCACTCGCCCCTTGTCGGGGATGCCGTTGGGCATGACGACGTCGAAGGCGCTGATGCGGTCGGTGGCGACGAAGAGAAGCTCATCGCCGATGTCGTAGATGTCGCGCACCTTGCCGCGGTTCACCAGCGTGGCGGTCTCAATGCTGGTACGTAGGAGGGCACCGTTCGAGTCGTAGTGCATGCCGCGCTCCCGTGAGATGGCGCTCTTAGTTTCCGGCGATGGCGGAAATCTTGATGCGGGTCAGTTCTTGGCGGTGGCCGATTTTCTTGCGGAAGCCCTTGCGGCGCTTCATCTTGAAGGCGATGACCTTCACGCCTCTGAAGTGCTTGACAATCTCGGCTTCGACTTTGGCGCCACTGACGCATGGCGCGCCGACTGTGAGGCTTTCGCCCTCGCCGACTGCGAGAACGTCGGTGAATTCGACCACTTGGCCGGCCTCGCCGCCGATGCTCTCGACGTCGATGACATCACCCTGGCTAACTTTGTACTGTTTTCCGCCTGTTGCTATGATCGCGTACATGGATCTACTCTCCTGCTCCTGCGCTGTTGTCAATCCGGCGTTGGGGAACGTTTAAAATAGTGGAGAATGGGCGAGTTGCAAATGGCGGCACATATTTTCTTTATTGAAAAAGCGGGCGGCTCACAGTTTGCCCTCTATCAGAGTGAGGACCTCTGCTGCCGCGGCAGGTCTGGCGAGGCTCCGCGCCATGGCGCCGGCGGCGGCGTACGAGTCCAGGTTCGCGAGGAAAGCCTGCAGGAGCGCGGTCATCCTCTCCGGCGTGCAGTCGGCGTTCTCCAGGATCTCGCCGCCGCCGCTGTCCACGTAGAAGCGGGCGTTGTCCATCTGGTGGTTGTCCGCCGCGTTCGGGAAGGGGACGAGGACTGCGTAGGTGCCGAAGCAGGCGAGTTCGGCGACGGTGCTGCCTCCGGAGCGGCAGACGACGAGGTCGGCGGCGGCGTAGAGGAGCGCCATGTCGTCGAAGCTCTCAAGCACGGCGCAGGCGGCGAGGTCTGCCGTCGCGAAGCCTGCCAGCACCTCGTCTTTTTTGCCGGCCCCCGCGAGGTGGACGGCCTGCAGGCGTTTGCCGCGGATTGTCGAGAGGGCGGCGGGCAAAGAGCGGTTCAACGTGGCGGCTCCCTGGCTGCCGCCGAAGACGGCCACGAGTGGTCGCGCGGGGTCGAACGCCGCGCCGACCCGCTCGCCGAGGCGGCGGACGGCGTCTGGTTTCTCAAGTTTGTCTGTGACGAGTTCCGGGCGCAGCGGCATGCCCGCGCAGGCGTGGGGCGATCGGATCGAAGAAGGATTGACGGCCGGGAAAGCGGTCATCGTCAGGCGGGCGAACCGCGACAGGAAACGATTGGCTCGGCCGACCCGCGCGTTGCCATCATGCAGGAACAGCGGCACTGACAGCGAGGCGGCCGCGAGTCCCATGGGAACCGAGGTGAAGCTGCCCATGCCAAGGACGGCGTCGGGGTGGAATTTCCGCAGATGCCTGCGGCTTCCCGCAAAGCCTGTTGAAATCTTCACGAGGAAGGCGAGAGCGGAAAACGGGTTTTTCGGAACCCGGGCGGAGCTGATCTCCACGACCTCGATGCCGTAGGACTCCGCCGCGCGCCGTTGGTTGCCGACTTTATGGCCGCCGATGAAGATCCTCGGTTCGCCTCCCCGCTCCTTAAGGGCGCGGGCGACGCTCAGCCCCGGATAGAAATGACCGCCGGTTCCACCGCAGATGACGGCGAGACGCGTCAGTTTCCTGTCAGTCTTGTGCAATGTCACGCACTCCTCCGGCGGATCCCCGCGAGGTCAGTCTTCTGAGGATCGGTCTTGATTGTGGAGCCGAAATCGTCGGGATGCTCATCGCCGGCATCGGTCGAGACGCTGAGGAGGAGTCCGGCGCCGATCAGGCACATGACGAGGTTGCTGCCGCCATAGCTGATGAGCGGGGCGGACATGCCTTTCGTGGGGAAGGCGCCGCTGACCACGCCGATGTTGACGATTGCCTGGAGGGTGATGAGACAGGTGATGCCGAAGCCCAGAAGCATGCCTTCCTTCTCGCGGGCCTTCGCGCTGATGTAGATGCCAAGGCAGAGCAGGATGATGTAGGCGATGATGACGCCGGCCAAGGCGAGGAAGCCAAGCTCCTCGCCTACGATCGAAAGGATGAAGTCCGTGTGCGCCTCCGGCAGGTACTCGGCCTTCATCCGGCTGCAGGTGAAGCCCAGCCCTTTCCAGTGACCGGAGCCGAGGGCGAGCAGCGACAGCCACAGTTGATAGCCCTCTGTCTTCTCGACGACCTCGGGGTTGAGGTAGGAGGTCATCCTTGCCCAGCGCATGGGATCATGGTGCTTGAGATACAAGTACAGAAGCGGCGGCAGGCCGATCACGGGGGGCAGGAGATACCTGAGTTTCGCTCCGGACACGTAGAAGAGCAGCCAGACGACCGTCGCGATAAGGAGGGTGGTGCCGAGATCCTTGCCTATGACCACAAGACCAAGGATCAGGAGGGAGACGCCGCCGGGAATGACCAGGCCCTTGAGGGAGCCGCTGATCTGGCGTTGCCACTGCGGCAGATACAGGGCCAGGAACATCACCAAGGCGATCTTGGCGAATTCCGAAGACTGGAAGTTCCCCACATGCGGAACCCTGATCCAGCGGTGCGCCCCCTTGATCTCAGGGCCGAACTTGGCCGTGATCAGCAGCATGACCGCGCAGGCGAACAGGAAATACGGAGACAAACCGATGATCCGCCGGTAACCGAAGTAGTTGATGAGCGTCGCCAGTGTGATGCCGATGAACGCCCACAGGGCCTGTTTGACCAGCATCGAGGAGCCATCAGTGCCGGAGACGGTCGAATACAGCGAGACGAGGCCGAACAGGATGATCGACACGGACAGGGCCATGAAGGCGATGCCCGCCTTGCGGGGGGGGGAGAAGGACGGAGTGTCCGCCTCGCCTTCCTCGCCATAGGTCGTCACTGTCGGGATTTTCCTCATGCCTCTCCTCCGCCTTTCAAGACTGTGGAAAATATAACATGGATTGCGTCATTTGCGCACATAGATGTCGACCTCGGCAAGTCCCTTCTCCTTGAGGCCGAGACGAGAGGCGGCCTGTGCGGAAAGATCGAGAATCCGTCCGGCGACGTACGGGCCGCGGTCGGCGATCTTCAGGTAGGCCGACCTCCCGTTCTCGCGGTTTCGCACGTACACCGTCGTTCCCAGCGGCAGGGTGCGATGCGCCGCCACGACCGTCCACGGATAGAGCCTGTCGCCGTTCGCCATCTTGTTGAAATAGAAACCGCTGCCGTAGTAGGACGCCACGCCGCGCTCATGGAGGCGCCACGGGCCCCAGTGCGAGGGAGGGTAGAGGAGGTAGAAGGCGGCGACGACGGCAAAGGCGAGGAACCAGCGACGGGCGTGGGCCGAGCGGTTCAGCGTCCGGGTCAACTGCGTGAGGACTCGTCCGGTTATCTCGCCAGCGCTGTCGAATGGCTCTCCGCGCAGAATGCCTCCGAGCCACAGGAAAAAATCCTCCGTCCTGTCGTACAGCCGTGACGGGAGGAGCGCGCCACCGATAGCCACGGCCAGAAAACCCAGCATGCGGCAGAGGAAACGCAGAAGCTCGAAAACGAGGAGGGCCGCGGTCTCCGCGGTGCGCCACACCATAAGACATATGGCATCAAAAAGTCGCACTAATCACCTGTCCTTCTGTTGGCCGTGCCCAAGAAGCGTCGGGAAGAGGGGGATGTGCGCCTCTCATTGTTCGGCTCTTCATGGCTTCTCGGCTTTGAAAATCGGCAAAAGATGGTATTTTCATCCCATGGGTTTCGCGTGTCGTCACTCGCAAATGCCATTGTTCTGAATAACTGTTACTATAATGCCTTAACACTAAGGGCTCAATGCAAAATAACCTGCACATTTGCTGGCGCTCTTCCGCCTTTTGCCTGTGTCGCTCATTCCTCACCCGCCGCGGCGGGCTCGTCAATCGCTCCTTGTCAAAAGCCAGAATAGCTGCCAGCAAATGTGCAGGTTATTTTGCATTGAGCCCTTAACAACAGCTACGAGAAAACAAGAAAACAGCCACTGCACGCGGTTATCATGAAGTCACATGCGCCCACCTCGTCTTTTCCTTCGCAAGGCCCGCAGATCAGACTCAGCACCACCGTCAAGTCCGACCTCCCACAGCGGCGCGCGCGGTACTACGACACGATTGCCGGCATCGGATCGTGCTTCTCGCAGTTCGTCTTGGAGCACCTCTCCCAGCGAGGCATGAACGTCGCCTGGAATCCTTGCGGCATCGTCTACAATGCGGTCTCCGTAGAGGATTCGATCTGCAGGATCGTCGATGAGCGGCTCTACTGCGAGGAGGATTTTTTCCGCGCCGACGGCCTCTGGCACTGCTGGGAGCTCCACGGTTCGCTGTCTTCCCCGGATCTTGCGAAGGCGGTGAGCCGCGCCAATGACATTCTGCACCGCTTCCGCGACAAGTTGTCTGCGGCGCGGCTCTTCGCCCTCACGCCCTCGTCGTCGGTCGTTTACCGCCTGAGGGCCAATGGCCGGATCGTTTCGAACTGCCACAAGATGCCCAGCCACACGTTCGACCGGATGGTGCTTACCTCGGACGAGAACCATGCGGCGCTGAGCGGCGTGATCGAGGCCGTCCGCAAGCTCAATCCCGACTGCGTCGTGGTCGTCAGCCTCTCGCCCGTCAGGCACTATCCGGGCGACCTCATTTTAAACACGCTGAGCAAGGCGAACCTTGTCTCCGCCATCCACGACTGCATCGACTACCGCCGCGACATCTACTACTTTCCCTCCTATGAGATCCAGCTTGACGAGTTGCGGGACTACCGTTTCTACAACGACGACCTTCTGCATCCCAGCGATCTGGCGCGGCGGATTATTCTCGAACGATTCGTCGGGGCGTATTTCGACGAGGAGGCGCAGAGCAAAATAGCCGATGCCGAGGCGGGCGTCAAAGCCAGGGGCCACCGCCCCTTCCACAGTCCGAACAACGGATGAACCAGGCGCCCATTCCCGACGAGTGGTTCAAGCTAGGGCCGTTTACCGTCTTCGACACCGAGACCACCGGCATGTCGCCAACCGCCGACCGCATCGTCGAATTGGCGGCGGTCCGCGTGGAGGCTGATGGGCAAAGAACCACGTTTCATTCGCTGGTGAATCCTGGTCGGCCCATCCCTTTCGCGCTCATTGGCGTCCATGGCATCACCGACGAAATGGTCGCCGACGCCCCGACGTTCTCCGAGGTCGGCCCGCGGTTCCTCGCCTTCGCCGCCGATTCCACGCTGGTCGCCCACAACGCCCGCTTCGATCTTTCTTTTCTGCAGGAGAGTCTGTGCCGCGAGGGGGGGGGGACGTGGAGTGGAAAGACGCTCGACACCATCCGCCTGATGAAGATGGCCTATCCCGGCATGGAAAGCTACAGTCTCGCCGCCTTGAGAAAGGCATTCGCGCTCGACGACGACCCCGGCCCCGCCCACCGCGCCTACGCCGATGTCCAGTGGACCGTCGACGTCCTCGCCTTCGCCCTGAGGCGACTGCTCAATCAGCAGAGGTAGGGGGAGCGTAAAACGTGATCACCTCGACCAGGGAAACGCATCGCACGTTCTTTTTACGTTTTACGCTTTACAGGTTACGTTTCAGATGTTGCCGAGGTAGACGTGGGTGAAGCCGCGTCTCCGCGCCATCTCCTTGATCTCGAAGAGGGTCTTGCGCGGCGTGGGGGGGCTTTCCTGGTATTTGTACATCGGGTGATAGGCGGAGAAATGGAGTGGCACCTCCTTGTCGAGTTTCGACTCAGCCCAGCCGAGGAACGCTTCGATCATGGCGGGATCGTCGTTTTTCATAGGGATGACCAGGTTGGTGATCTCCAGATGCGAGTTCGGGAGGCGGTGATAGTACTCCATCGCCTCAAGCACGGGGGCAAGGCGTCCGGCGCACATCTCCCGGTAGAACTCCTCGGAGAAGGCCTTCATGTCGATGTTCGCCGCGTCGATCAGCGGGTAGAGGTCGGCGGCCGCCTCAAGGGTGATGTAGCCGTTCGACACCAGAACCGTCGCCAATCCGAGTTTCTTGGCCTCGCGGGCGATGTCGATGGCGTACTCCGCCCAGACGGTTGGCTCGTTGTAGGTGAAGGCGACGGATTGGCATCCCTGCGCCTTCGCCTGCTCGGCGAGAGTGGCGGGGGACATCATTTGGCCAGTGGCGGCAGAGGCGGCCTTGCCTTTGGACAGATGATAATTTTGGCAGAAAAGACAGCCGAGATTACAGCCGTACGTCCCTATGGAGAAGGTTCTCGTCCGTGGCAGAAACTCGGCGAGTGGTTTTTTCTCGATGGGGTCGATCTGGATGGCGGCGGGAAATCCGTAGGAAAGCGCGACAAGGGTACCGTCCTTGTTCAAGCGGGGGCCGCAGTATCCGCATTTGCCTTTGGCGATAAGACAGCCGCGCGGGCAGAGGAAGCAACGGATTTCGCCGTTGTCTCCCTCGTGCCGCCACCATGAGCAGGTTTTCGTCATTTGGCTGGCCACGGTTTGTCGAAGACGGTCACGGTTATCACCCGTTCGCCGCTGTTGAACAGCATCATCGGTTCCCCGATCTTGACATTCACCGTCCCGGACGGTCCCGTGCTTTGGTAGGCGACTTTAGCCTCCCCGGCGGGCGTCTGCGGCTGTTCCGTTTTCGCCGCCTGGCGTGGTTCCGTCTTAATGGGCGTCTTCAGATCCGCCCGATAGCTCAGGGCAAGACCATTTTGCGTTTTCGAGAACTCCAAAGAGAACTCGGCGAAGACCGAATATCCCGCGATGGCGGAAGGATGGGGCTCCATAATCTTAAGCGGCTTGACGCCGTTGGACACGGCGTCAAGCACCTTGGACGTCTCGCCGTCCTTCAGGTTCACCCGCACATACAGATTCGGAAGAGGCTCGGCCGCCGCCGCACCCGACGCCGTCGCGTCGGGTTTCGCATCCTTGGGGGGGGCCTTCGCTCCCGCGCCATCCTGCGCCGCGCAGGAGATCACCCAGGCGGCCAAGATGATTGCAGCAACTGCTTTTCTCATTCGATGACCTCAGCAAACTTTGGTTATTTACCGGCCGTCGCGGCTGGAACTGCAAGCCCTCTGCGGGGGGTACTAAAAAATCCCTACGCGATGACTTAAGCTGGCTGCCTCGGGACTTTTTAGATCAAGATAACAGGATGAGCTTGTCAACCATCCTGTTCATCCTGTCAAAATACAATTTTGCTTATCCGTTCGCTTTCTCGAAATCGTTCATGAAGTCGATCAGCATCTCCACGCCTTCGAGCGGCATGGCGTTGTAGATGCTGGCCCTGACGCCGCCCACCGAGCGGTGCCCCTTCAAGCCGAGCATGCCGTTCTTCTTGGCCTCCTTCAGAAATTTCTCCTCAAGCTCCTCGGTCGGGAGGCGGAAGACGACATTCATCCGCGAGCGGCTGGCGTGCTCGACCTTGCTCCGATAGAAGCCGTCGGCGTCGATGTTTTCGTACAAGGCCTCGGACTTCGCGTCATTGATCTTCTCCATCGCCGCGATGCCGCCGAGTCCTTTGAGCCAGTCGGTGACGAGTGCCAGCATGTAGATCGAGAAGGTCGACGGTGTGTTGTAAAGCGATTTGTTCTCGGCGTGGACGCTGTACTTGAGCATCGCCGGGGTGGTTTTGGGCACCCGCGCCATGAGATCCTTGCGGATGATCACGAGGGTGACGCCGCTGGGGCCGAGGTTCTTCTGCGCGCCGGCGTAGATGAGGCCGAACAGGTTGACGTCCAACACTCGTGACATGATGTCGCTCGACATGTCGGCGACGAGGGTCACGCCACTCTCCAACTCCGGGAAATCGTGGTATTGGGTGCCCTCGATCGTGTTGTTCGTGGTGATGTGCAGATAGGAGGCTTTCGGATCAACCTTCCAATGCCTCATTTCCGGAATGCGGTCGTAGCTTGTCGTTTTGCTGCTGGCGATGACCTTGACCTTGCCAAGCAACTCCGCCTGTTTGATGGCGGCGCCCGACCAGTGGCCGCTGTCGACGTACTCGCTGACCGTGTCCGGGAGCATGATGTTCATGGGGACCATGGCGAACTGAAGGCTCGCCCCGCCCTGCAGGAACAACACGGCGTAGTCGTCGCTTATTCCCATGAGCTCGCGGACGTTCCGCTCGGCGCGCTCGCAGACCTCGGTGAACTCGGCGCCCCGGTGGCTATGCTCGATGATGCCGCAGCCCGAGCCCTTGTAGTCGACGAACTCCTTCTGGGCTTTCTCCATGACTTCGCGGGGAAGCATTGCGGGACCGGCGTTGAAGTTGTACACCTTCATTTGTTGACTCCTATGTTTGAATGCCTGAGAAATTTCTGCACTACTATACCCAAGGCGGCGCGCGTCCGCAACCCGCCGCGGCGCGTCTTTGAGCAAACTATGCGCGGGCGGCGGTGGGTTTTCCGCGCCGAGGCGCGCGAAATCAGCGGGCAACCGGACATGCGGGAATCGCCTGTTGCAATCTGACCGATCAACTCTCATATTATACCATGGCGAGGTTAACAATCCCCGGGAGCGAGCGATGCCGAAACTCATATGCCTTAGTGGAATGAACAAGGGCGAGGTCTACCAGATCGTCGAAGGCGACAATGCGATCGGCCGCGGCGAGAGCAACCAGATCAGGATTTTCGACAAGAAGTCGTCGCGCAATCACTGCAAGATCGTGCGCAGCGGCGACTCGCTCGCCTTCGTCGATTTGAATAGCACCAACGGCTCGAAGATCAACAACGTGTTCATCACCGGTTCCCGTCCGCTCACCGTCGGTGATCACATTCACATCGGACAGACCGTCTTCCTCGTCAGCGGCTCCGCGCAGAAGGAGAAGGCTCCTGAAGCTCCGCGGCTCACCCCCGAGCAATCCGCCGCCCACATGGCGGCGTACGACATCCTTCTCCAGCGGACCGCCTTTCTGGTCACCGAAACGACCACCATCCGCAGACTCAAGAAGGACAAGATGGGCAGGAAGACCGGCTACCTCGCCAGTTTCCAGGTTGACACTGAAGAGTCCGACGAGCAGCAACAGGCGCAATGACCCCTCGCTGGGAAACAGCCGAATCGAAGACCGGACTACTGACGGTCGGCGCCATCATCATCGTTTTCATCCTGACCGCCACCTTCCTCAAGGCGATTCTGTTCGGCCTGGTCCTTGCCTACTTCTTCATTCCGCTTCAAGAGTGGTACTTGAACCGATTCCTCGCGTACCGGCCTATCATCGTCATGTTCAAGGCGGCGGAGTTGATCGTCTCGCCGCTTCGCCGGATGCGCGCGGCCGTCGAGAAGGCCTACTGCGACAGGATCAACACCGCCGCCCCGACTCACGCCCCGTCATCGGTCGAGAAGACGAAGGCCCGAAGGCTGCAACTCTCATGCGCGCTCACCGTCGTCACCGCGCTCGCCGCCTCTCTGCTCGCCATCTGCGCCATCAGCGTGTTCTCCACCTCCTATGCGGCGAAATTCGCCGGCAACGCCTGGGAGTGGTTCGACAAGAACTCTCAGGAGGAGGAGGCCACCGATGGCGAGATCACCCGCGCGGATCCCAGGATGCCTCCCGGCGCCACCACATCCCCCATGGAGCGCAGATCCCTCGTCCTTCTTGCGAGGATGGAGAACGAGCTTGACAAACTCACCCCCAACTGGAACGAGCAGCCTGCCATCAAAGCAGCAAAAGAGCTCATCACGGAAACCATCAACAAACCCGAGAACCTCAAATCATTCCTCCACTTTCTGGCGAGCAAAAGCGGCGGTATTTTCAGCTACACGGCCGGCGCCATCGAGAAGCTCATCTCTTTCCTCATCGGCCTCGCGCTCGCCTTTTTCTCATTCGCCTTCTTCCTGCATAAGATGGCGGCGTTCAACAGCGCCGCCGGGCGCGACGCCTCGGCCGCGCGGCACATCGTGAACGGCATTTTCGCCAGCGGCTGGTTCCCGAAGGCCGGCGATTCGACACGGGAGATCGTCGAGGAGATATTGGGCAACATCCTGCTCAGGCTCAGGACGTGGGTACGGGGATATCTCTGCATCATAGAGAGCATCATCTACATGGTCTGCTTCCTTCTCCTCGGCGTCCCCTATTGGCATCTGTTGGGGATTCTCGCGGGAATGACCATTCTGATACCCTATCTCGGCCCCATCGCCAGCATGTTCCTCACGATCCTGGTCTGTTTGTCTTTTGGCGAAACAAGCTCAGTCCAGCTCATTCTGATACTCTCCGTCTATGTCATCGTCCATTACCTGCTCGAGCAATATTACTTCATCCCGAAGTACATTGGCGGCTCGATAGGCCTCAACGAGCTGGAAACCGTCATCGTGGTCCTGCTGGGCGGATTGCTCGCAGGCATGCCCGGTCTCATCTTCGCCGTCCCCGCGACCTCCGTCCTCAAGTATCTGATCCCCGAGGTCTATGGCCTCATGCAGTCGCAGAAACGGCAGACGGTCAATGATCCCAACCCGTAAGGCGCACGCGAATCGTGGCATCCCCCGTCAACACAACCGGCAACATCGCCGAATCGCTCGTCAGAGCGGCGGCGAGTTTCCCTTTCCGCAGAGCGGTCGTCGCCGCCGTCGGTCCAGGGCGGTCCGAAAGGACGGCCTACTCGCACCTGACCTTCGCGCAGTTGGATGAGCTGTGTGACCGCTACGCCTCAGGGCTTTCCGCGAACGGGCTCCGCAAGGGAATGAAAATTCTTGTGCTGCTGAGGCCGGGGATCGACTTCATCGCCCTGGTGTTCGCCGTTTTCAAGACGGGCGCCATCCCCGTCCTGATCGATCCTGGAATGGGGCGGGGGAATTTTCTGCGGTGCGTCGCCGAGACACGGCCGGACGCGCTTGTCGCGATCCCCAAGGCTCACTGGCTGAAGCTGTTGTTCAGAAAACCGTTTGCGTCCATCAGGCTTTCCTTTGGCTTCAAAGGTTCGCCACCCGGCACCATCTCGCTCGAGAAGCTTGCCGCCGCGCGAGGTGTTCCTTTCGCACCAGCCGCGGTCGATCTCGACGAGACGGCGGCGATCCTTTTCACCACCGGCAGCACCGGTCCGGCCAAGGGGGTCGTCTACACGCATCGGATTTTCATCTCTCAGCTCGTGCTCATCAAAGAGGTGTACGGCGCGGGGCCTGATGAGATCGACATGCCGACCTTTCCCTTCTTCGCCCTGTTCAGCGCGGCCATGGGGATGACCTGCGTCATACCGAGGATGGATCCGACGCGGCCTGCTCTTGTCGATCCGGAGATGATCATCCGCACAGTGAATGACCACGGCGTCACCTTCTCCTTCGGATCCCCCGCACTCTGGCGGCGCGTGACGAGCTACTGCATCTCCCGCGGCATTCGTTTGCGCTCACTGAAAAAAGTTCTTATGGCCGGAGCGCCGGTACCGGAGGAACTTCACAAGGCCGTCAAAGCGGTGATCGCCGAGGACGGCGAGACGCTGGTGCCCTACGGCGCGACCGAGTCCCTGCCCATCGCAAGCCTCACCGGATCTGAGATGCGTGCGGAGACGGCGTCGGGTACCCGGGAAGGGAAGGGCTACTGTGTGGGCTATCCATTGCGGGGCATGGACATACGCATCATCCGCAGAACGAGTGACCCGATAGTGGCATGGGACGACTCTCTTGTTGTGCCGCCCGGAGAGGTCGGTGAGATCGCCGTGAAGGGGGCTGTCGTGACGCCCGCCTACCATTCGAACCCAGAGGCGACCCGTCTCGCGAAAATAGCTGAAAGAGATGAGGTGTGGCATCGCATGGGCGATCTGGGATACCTCGACGGCAAGGGGCGTGTCTGGTTCTGCGGCAGGAAGGCCCACATGGTCGAGACCGCCGAAGGCCCTCGCTACTCCGTCTGCTGCGAGGCGATCTTCAACCAGCATCCGAAGGTCGCCCGCTCGGCATTGGTCGGCGTTGGTTCTGATAAAGTGAAAAAGCCTGTCATCATTGTGGAGCCGAAACCGGGGATGCTGCCGACAACCGACGCCGGTCGGACGGCCTTCGAGCAGGAGCTTGCCTTACTCGCCCAGCAGTCTCCTTTCACTGCGAACATCCAGACGTTCCTCTTCCACCCTTCTTTCCCTGTCGACATCCGCCACAACGCCAAAATCTTCCGCGAGAAACTCACCGATTGGGCCACAAACAGAATCGGCTCCCGCTAAACACCCTCGTCCCAGTAATCACGCATCGTTTTTTTCGCATAATATGCTGTAGTGTTTTTACGTTTATTTAAAAGTAGTATATAGTAGCAACTTTCCTATATTTCCCAGTTTAACGGAGGATGCCCTGTGCTTGCGAAAGTCTTTTCGGCGGCGATCTTCGGGATCGACGCCTACAAAGTGGAGATCGAGGTCAACGCCACCGGCTACGGACAGGAACTCAGCGTCAACACCGTCGGGCTGCCGGACAACGCCGTGCGCGAGTCCCGCGACCGCGTGCACTCCGCCATCGAGAGCTGTGGATTTCGATACCCGTATGGGAAGACCATCATCAACCTCGCACCGGCTGACGTCAAAAAGGAGGGGGCGGGGTTCGACCTTCCGATCGCCATCGGCATGCTCTCGGCGAACGGCGAACTGAAGAACGACAAGCTTGGACATGCGTTGATCATTGGCGAGTTGGCGCTGAATGGGACCGTCCGTCCGGTGAAGGGCGTTCTGCCGATGGCCGTGCTGGCGTCGCGCGACGACTCCATCACGATGCTGCTGGTGCCGACCGAAAACGCCGCCGAAGCCTCAATCGCCGCAGGCAACGCCCTCGTCTATCCCGTCGCCACTTTGAAGCAGGCGGCCGATTTTCTGAACGGAGACATCGAGATCGAACCGGCGCGGGAGACGCTCGAGTCGGTCACCAGTCGCTATGAAATTGGCCGGATCGTGGAGGACTTCGCCGACATCAAGGGGCAGAGCTACGCCAAACGGGCGTTACAAATCGCCGCCGCCGGCGGACACAATCTGCTGATGATCGGTCCCCCTGGAGCAGGTAAATCAATGCTGGCGAAGCGGATGCCCGGAATCCTTCCGCCGCTGCATGTTCACGAGGCCCTCGAGGTGACGAAGATCCACAGCATCCTCGGCATGCTCAAATCGGGACAGCCGATCTTGACGCACCGCCCCTTCCGGTCGCCGCATCACACGATCAGCGACGCGGGATTGCTCGGCGGACAAAGCGTGCCTACGCCCGGCGAGGTCAGCCTCGCCCACAACGGCGTCCTATTTCTCGACGAGCTCCCCGAGTTCAAGCGGAACGTCCTCGAGGTGCTGCGGCAGCCGCTCGAGAACGGATCGGTGACCATCTCCCGAGCGGCGGGCAGCCTGACGTTCCCCGCCAGTTTCATGCTGATCGCCGCCATGAATCCCTGCCCCTGCGGGCACTACGGGAGCATGCAGCGCGAGTGCCGCTGTCCCTCGCCGTCCATCCAACGCTACCGCGGACGCATCTCCGGGCCGCTCCTCGATCGCATAGATATTCACATTGAGGTGACGCCACTTTCCGAAGACGAATTGGTCTCCGCTCCCTCCACGGAAAGCTCGGCGCAGATGGGCGAGCGCGTCCGGGTGGCGCGTTCGCGGCAGCTGGTGCGCTTCGAGGGTGAGGGGATTTTCGCCAACGCCCAGATGGGCTCGGCGCATCTGCAGAAGTTCTGCCCGCTCGACGCCGAGTGCGTCAGCCTCCTGCGGCAATCGATCCGCGAGTTCCAGCTCAGCGCCCGCGCCTACGACCGCATCATCCGCGTCGCCCGCACTATCGCCGACCTCGAAGGCTCAGAGAACATCGGCACCGAGCACCTCCACGAGGCCGTCCAGTATCGCACCCTCGACCGCAGACTGTGGTGAAAGATGACTTCTGCTGCTCATTCCGCAGCCATGGGGGAAACATTTTCATGGACTCTGGGCAAACACTTGTAATAGTCCCGAAACGGGACTATCAATAATATTGGAGAATGATGCGATGATCGTCCTTGGCAAGAAGCTCTTGAAAGACTTTCAGCGCAGGCATGCGGAAGCGAAGAGCGTTGTGGACATCTGGCTTGACGAGACGGAAAAGGCGGAGTGGAAAACTCCGCTCGAAATCAAGCGGGACTATGCTTCCGCCAGTTTCCTGCCGGGGAATGTCGTGATATTCAATATCAAGGGCAACAGATATCGGCTTGTTGTGGTGGTGACCTATGCGCACGGGCTTGTCAAAGTCGAATGGATCGGGACGCATGCGGAATACTCGAGGATCAAATGGTAAGGCTGCTATGAATATCAAGCCAATTAAGACGGAATCGGAAAACGAAGCCGCATTGAAGCGGCTTGGAGAGCTTATGCGCCTCGACCCGAGTGAGGGCACCCCAAAATACGCCGAACTGGTGCTGCTGAGTTCCTATATCAAAAAATTCGAGGATGCCCATTACAAATTCGACAAGCCAAGCCCACAAGAAGTTATTAAGTTTAAAATGGAACAGCAGGGACTTCGTCCAAAGGATATGGCAAGGTATTTCGGCACGGTGTCGCGATACTACGAGGTCATGAGCGGTCACCGTTCGCTCAGTCTCGCAATGATCCGCAAACTCCGCGACGGCCTTCACATCCCCGCCGACATCCTTATCGGTGCGTAGGCACTAACATATTGGCAGGCGAGATGAGCAAGGCGTTTAAAGAAATAAAAGCAGGCTTGGAGGAGGCGATAGATTTCGCCGCTGGAAAGAAAAGTGCGACCCGTGTTCATCGCTTCACTAGTGTGGACGTGAAAAATCTTCGGGAAAAATTGCACATGACCCAAGAGGTGTTTGCCTCCTCGTTTGGCATCAGCCTCGGAACGCTCCGCCATTGGGAGCGCGGCGACCGTCATCCTCAAGGACCAGCTTTGGTGCTCCTGAGCATCGTCGAGAAATCGCCCAAGCTTGCGTTGAATGCTCTGACGAGATGACACGCATTTGAGAAGAGCACATGAATGATTTGATACGTGAGAAAATCAGCCACTTGGCTACGGCCATGGAGGAGTATGAGGCCGCCTGCAAAGGGAACGCCGCTGTCCGAGTCCCGCCATCAGCACCACTGCGGGCGGATCTCCGGACCAGTACTACTTTTCGAGGCTCTTCAGCAAGCACGCGGGGTGTCCGGCGGGACGTTTTGCGCAGCGCTCGGCGTCGTAGGTGATGAGGGAGTCCATATGGTGATCAAATAAAGGAGCCGTTTTGCGCGGCATCATTTCGCATGCGGCCGCATTCTCCAAGTTGCATTGTCCCCATTCCATTATATACTAGCGTTCCCGTCTGTGGAATTGGGGGAGGACTGTGATGATAAACGACTCGCTGGAACGGTGGACGATCGAGAAGTCCACCGACTTGTACGGCATCCAGAATTGGGGTGCCGGCTATTTCAACATCTCCGAGAACGGCGAAGTGGTGGCGACACCCCTCGGGCCGAACGGCGGCGCGAAGATCAGCCTTATGGACGTGGTGCGCGGGATCAAGGACCGCGGCCTCGGCATGCCCGTGCTGCTGCGGCTGGGCAACATCCTCGACTCGCAGATCGCCCAGATTCACGAATGCTTCCGATCGGCCATCACCCGTTCGGGTTACAAAGGCGTCTACAAAGGCGTCTATCCGATCAAGGTCAACCAGCAGCAGCAGGTGGTCGAGGAGGTCACGCGCTTCGGGGCGAAATACCATCATGGCCTTGAGGCGGGCAGCAAGGCCGAGCTGATCGCCGCCATCTCCCTGATGCGGGATCCCGAGGCCTGCCTGATATGCAACGGCTACAAGGATGAGGAGTTCGTGGATCTCGGCCTCTTCGCCCGCAAGATGGGCTACCAATGCTTTCTGGTGCTGGAGATGCCTAGCGAGCTGCCGCTGATCCTCGAGCGCGCCGCGAAGCTCAACGTGCGACCGCTGATCGGCGTGCGTATCAAGGTGTCTACGCGGGCGGGCGGACAGTGGACCGAGTCGGGCGGCGACCGCAGCGTTTTCGGGCTGAACATGTCCCAGATCGTCGAGGTGGTCGACCAGCTCCGGGCGCGGAACATGCTCGACTGCCTCCAGCTCGTGCACTACCACATCGGCTCGCAGATTCCGAACATCCGCGACATACGGTCCGGCATCCTCGAGGCCTGCCGCGTCTACGCCGGCCTCGCGGAGGAGGGCGCCGCCATGGGGCACCTCGACCTCGGCGGCGGACTGGCGGTCGACTACGACGGCTCGCACACCAATTTCGCCGGCAGCCGCAACTACTCGCTCGACGAGTACTGCGCCGACATCATCGAGACGGTCATGTCCACCTGCGACGCCAAGGGCATCGCGCATCCGACGCTCATCACCGAGTCCGGCCGCGCCACCGTCGCCTACTACTCCGTCCTGCTCTTCAACATCCTCGACGTCAGCCGTTTCGAGACCGTTCCCCCGCCCGAGAAGCTTCCCGATGGCACCAACCAGGTGATCCTTAATCTGATGGAGGTGTCCAAGGTTCTCACCTCGAAGAACTTGCAGGAATGCTTCCACGCCGCCATCTTCTACCGGGACGAGCTGCGGCAGCTCTTCAAGCACGGCGAGGCCACCCTGCGCGAGCGGGCGATGGCCGAATCCATCTTCTGGCATGTGGTCAGCACCATCGCCAAAGAGGTCAAGAAGCTCAAGTATGTGCCGGACGAGTTCGAGATGCTCGACTCGGCGCTGTCGGACATCTACTACGGCAACTTCAGTGTCTTCCAGTCGCTGCCCGACGCCTGGGCGATCAACCACCTCTTCCCGGTGATGCCGATCCACCGCCTCGATGAGCAGCCCACCCGCCATGCGATCATCGCCGACATCACGTGCGACTGCGACGGCAAGATCGACAAGTTCATCGACCTGCACGACGTCCGACATACCCTTTCCCTCCATGAGCTGAAGGCTGACGAGGAGTACTACCTCGGCGTCTTCCTCGTCGGCGCCTATCAGGAGACCCTCGGCGATCTTCACAACCTCCTCGGCGACACCAACGTCGTGAGCGTCCGCGTCAACAGCAGCGGCGAGTACGAGTTCGTCCAGGAGATCGAGGGCGACTCCGTCTCCGACGTCCTCTCCTACGTCGAATACGACACCAAGGGGATGATCGAGCGGCTGCGCGAAACCGCCGAGCAGGCCGTCCGCGCGAACCTCATCACGGCGCTGGAGCGGCGTCAAGTCATGGAGGCGTTCGAAGGTGGTCTCCGCGGCTACACCTATTTCGAGCGGTAAGGAGCCTGTCCTACAATTAAACCGGGCATCCAAAAGCCACTTGTGACCCACTTTG